>JAEWIY010000001.1 GCA_023386835.1 Verrucomicrobiota bacterium | reverse complement strand
GAGAGGGAAGATGTGAGGGTGGGGGTGGTAGAAGTCGGCTGGAGTGCGTGGGTTGCAAGGCTCTGGAGATGTCAGGCGGGGCGCGTGGGGCAGGTTGAAATCCTTCAAAAGCGGAACTCGAAAGCGGAACTCATAGAAAGGGGATGAGCTTTACGGGACGCGACCAAGAGTAGGACCGGTGCTCGTCGCGGGGCAGCTGTGTTATTTGCTCTAGTGGGTGGGAGCGCAAGAGCGCTCATTCGCAATTCGGGCATCCCGCGACCGCTCCCAGAGCTTAAGCGCGGTCCTCTCCGTAAAGTGCCTTTGGTGCCGGTCGGGCGGCGGACGTTCACCGGTTCGGTTCAGCAGCTGGGGCGGCGGCCCTCACAGATTCGTGCAGCGCGCCGGCTGCTGAGTTGCTGGGGGTCCCTGGCGTTCGACCCGGAAGAATGGGGCGCGGCGTGCGTGCACTAAAAAAGGCCGGACGGGTGTCCGGCCTTCGTGAGGTTTATAAAGTGACAGCTGGTTACTCCAAACGGTCACCCTGCCCCGGTTGAGGGCGGGCGCTTACATCGCCAGCTGCGGGCGCTTGGGCTCGGGCCAGTCGATGTGGAAGAACTTTCCGCGCTTCTGGTCGACGCGCTCGTAGGTGTGCGCACCGAAGTAGTCGCGCTGCGCCTGGAGCAGGTTGGCCGGCAGGCGGTCGGCCCGGTAGCCGTCGTAGTACGCCAGAGCGCTGCTGAAGGTCGGCACGCTGATGCCGCACTGCGCCGCCAGGGCGACGACCTTGCGCCAGTTTTCCTGCGCCTGTTGCACCGTCTTGTTGAAGTACGGATCGAGGAGCAGGTTCGCCAGCTTCGGGTTGCGGGCATACGCCTCGGTGATCTTCTGCAGGAAGGCCGCGCGGATGATACAACCACCGCGCCAGATCTGGGCGATCTGGCCGAAGTTGAGCTTCCAGTTGTACTCGATCTGCGCCTGGCGCATGAGCTGGAAGCCCTGCGCGTACGAGCAGATCTTCGAGCAGTACAGCGCGTCGCGGATCGCCTCGATCAGCGCCTTCTTCGAACCGCGGTACTTCGTCTTCGGGCCCTTCAGGATCTTCGAGGCCGCCACGCGCTCGTCCTTCAACGCGGACAGGCAGCGGGCAAACACCGCCTCGGCGATCGTCGGAGCCGGCACGCCCATGTCGAGGGCGTTGGTCGAGGTCCACTTGCCCGTGCCCTTCTGGCCGGCCGTGTCGAGGATGACGTCGACGAGCGGCTTCTTGGTCACCGGGTCCTTCTGCTTGAGGATGTCGGCGGTGATCTCGATCAGAAAGCTGTCGAGCGGGCCGCGGTTCCATTCGGCAAAGATCTCTCCCATCTCGGCGGGTTTGAGGCCGAGCAGGCCCCGCATGAGCGCGTACGACTCACAGATCATCTGCATGTCGCCGTACTCAATGCCGTTGTGCACCATCTTCACGTAGTGACCGGCGCCGTTTTCGCCGATGTAGGTGGTGCAGGGCACGCCGCCCTTGACGGGCTGCCCGGGCTTCGCGCCGGTGAGCGGGCGGCCGGTCTTCTTGTCGACCTTGGCGGCGATGGCCGTCCAGATCGGCTTGAGCTCGTTCCAGCTGGCCTTGTCGCCACCGGGCATGAGGGACGGGCCGAAGCGCGCGCCTTCCTCACCACCGGAAACGCCGGAGCCGACGAAGCGCAGGCCCTTTTCCTTGAGCGCCTTTTCGCGGCGGATCGTGTCGGTCCACAGGGCGTTGCCGCCATCGATCACGATATCGCCCTGGTCGAGCAGCGGCACGAGGCTGTCGATCACCGCGTCGGTCGCCTTGCCGGCCTGGACGAGGATGATGATCTTGCGCGGCTTGGCGAGGGATTGGACGAAATCCTCGAGGGTCTTCGTGCCGACGAGGCCGCCCGGCGTGGAGGGATTCTCCGCCACAAAGGCGTCGGTCTTCTCGACCGTGCGGTTGAACACGGAGATCTGGAAACCGTGATCCGCGATGTTCAGGGCAAGATTCTGACCCATGACCGCGAGGCCGATGAGTCCGACATCAGAGAGGGTGTTGGGCATACGCGAAGGGTCATGTTGAGCCGCGCCGCGGACAAAGACGACCCCGAATTTGCTCCGCCTAGTAACTGTTAAGCGAAACGTGCCGGAGTGGGTTCACCACAAAGGCACGTCGCCTGCGGCGAGTGTAAGTCGGAAGTTGAAGTTTAAGGATTACGCCAACCCACGCGCACATGGCGCGGAGGAAGGATTCCGACCCGGTGTTCACCACCCTCGAGTGAAGCGACAGTCCGCCAAGGCACGAAGGGCACAAAGGCCGAACCGGGATTGAAGTAGCTTCGCGCGGCCGAGCCGAAGCCAACGCTCAAACGTGCCACTTGCACGCAGAGGATCAAAATCGCGGAACGTGTACCGACTCACCAACTGCACGATCGATCCGAGACAGGAGTTTCGAGCATTCAGATTGGAAACTGACCATCCGACACCCTTCGTGTCCTTTGTGCCTTGGTGGTAAAATCAAACCGATTGGAAGGCGATCACTTGGGCTGCTCGTATTCCTTGTACTGGATCTTCGAGGGGAAAAAGGGGGCGATCTTGTTGATGTACGGGGTCATGAACTTGGGTTCGTTCCGCTCGTACACCCACTGCATGCCGACCACCGCGACGAAGAGGAAAACGATCAGCCCGAGGACCAGCTTGTTCATCTTGGCCGCGTACCGGAAAATGATCACCGTCCCCAGCACCACCGCCAGCCCGAGCCCGAGGTTGATCCAGAACTTCGTGGGAACCGCCTTGAGCTTCTCCAAAGTGGTGGCTGCCAGCAACAACATGACAGCGGTGTAGTTGAACTCAACCGCCGCTGACAAAGCCGAAAACCACGTAGTGCCGGTTTCACGGGGTTTTGCGAACCCCTCCGCCGTTGCATCCTCCCCCGGGGCGCACACGCTGAAGGCATGCCCGACGAGCCGCGTCCGCAGCTGAAAAAGCCGAGCTTCCCGATCAGCGAGAACCTGCGCACCTACCTGCGCCGGTACCGCCGGGAGCGCGCGCTGCCGGTGACGTACGAACGTCTGCTGGGGTTCACCGAGTCGTGTCCGCTGGCGGACGCCAAGGGCGTGCCGACACTGTGGGACAGTGTGGTGTACGAGCGGCTGGAAATGGGGCTGCTGCAGGAGGACCTGAAACGGATCTACGCGCTCCTGCGGACCGACGGCGACCTGTCCGTCATGGGGCACCTGTACATCGATCGGATCGACTACTGCTCCTTCGGGAACTCCGCGCCGTTCCGTATCCGGATTGTCAATGCGTACAACGACAACGCGGACTACTTCTACATCAAACGGGGTGACGCCTCGCGTGTCTACGGCCTCGAACTCGAGCACCTGCTGTCACCCAACCGGCTGAACTTCGTCACCTGCGGCGGTACGCTGGTCGAGGACCACATTGCCGGCATTCCGGGCGACGTGTTCATCTCCCGCTGGCTCAATCGCGACGAACTGCGCCCGATCCGCGTCGCGAAGGAACTGGTGAAGTTCAACGAGCGCTGCTTCGTCCGGCTGCTGGGCGACATGCGCTCGTACAACTTTGTCGTCGTGGTGACGCCGGACTTCGAGGGCGCGCAGATCCGTATTCGCGCGATGGATTTCGACCAGCAAAGCTATGAGCCGCGGTTGAACTTCTACCGGCCGCAATTTTTCAAGGACAACCAGCCGCTCGCGCTCTTTTGCATCAAGCACCTGCGCGTCGAAACGGCGCGGCAATACCAGCGTGAGGAACAGGTGCTGATGCTGCAGCGCGCGGCGATCATCGAGGACCGCCTGGCGATGCTGCTCCAGGCGATGTCCGAGGACCGGCTGGCGCCGCTGGAGCACGTGCGTGAGCTGCGCGAAGGGCTCGCGGAGTACTTTCACCGGGACGCCTACCGCCACTGCACGTCGATGGGAGAACTGGTCCGGGAAAACCTCGAATCGATCCGACTCAACGTCGCCGCCTCTTCCCGCGGCGGCGAGCCGATCATCGGCCGGATTTAGTTACGTCCGGTATTCACCACCAAGACACAAACGGCACGAAGGCCTGCGGCGAGGTTTTCACCACAAAGAAACCGAGTCCGAACCGCATTCACCGCAGAGATCGCAAAGAGCGCAGAGCTCTAGCGGAGAGTTGGGCAGGAAGGAGTCCTGATCCGAATCCTCAGTCTCAACTCACCTTGGAGCGAATCGTTCTCTGTGTCGCGGTGCCTCTGTGGTGAAGATCGGTTTGGACCTCACTCGTTAAACTTTAAGCTTCTGACTTAACCTCGCCGGAGGCGATCACGCGGCGATCGATTTGAATTCGGAGACGACCGCCTGCAGCGTCGCCTTGGCGTCGCCGTAGAGCATGCGGGTATTGGGCATGAGGAAGAGCTGGTTCTCCAGGCCGGAGAAGCCGGCGCCCTTGCCGCGCTTCAGGCAGATGACGGTGCGGGCCTCGTGCGCGTTGATGATCGGCATGCCGTAGATCGGTGAGGACTTGTCGCGCGCGGCAGCGGGATTCACGACGTCGTTTGCGCCGATGACGATCGCGACGTCCATCGTCGGCATCATCGGGTTGATCGCGTCCATCTCGACCAGCTGTTCGTACGGGACGCTGGCCTCAGCCAGCAGCACGTTCATATGACCGGGCATGCGCCCGGCGACCGGGTGAATGGCGAACCGGACTTCGCAGCCGTTGCCCTCCAGCAGGTCGGCGAGTTCACGCACAACGTGCTGCGCCTGCGAGACCGCCATGCCGTAGCCGGGGATGATCACCACCTGGCGCGCGGCCTCGAGCACCGAGAAGCTGTCCTCGGCCGAGATCGGCTTGAGTTCGCCCTGGATCGTGCCTTCGCCACCCGAGCTGGCCGCGGCGGGTTTGCTGCCGAAGCCGGAGAAGAGCACGTTGGCCAGCGAGCGGTTCATCGCCTTGCACATGATGATCGTGAGGATGACGCCGCTCGTGCCGACGAGGCAGCCGGCGACCACCAGCACGTTGTTGTTGATGACAAAACCCGCGGCGCAGGCGGCGAGGCCCGACAGACTGTTCAACATTGAGATCACCACGGGCATGTCGCCGCCGCCGATCGGCATGACCAAGGTCCAGCCGAGGATCAGCGCGCCCACGGTGAAGATGCCGAAGGTCAGCAGCACCATTTCGGCGTTGCCCGAGACGGAGAACACGACGCCGGAGACGACCGTCGCGGCGAGCAGGGCGCCGTTCACCAGATGCTGGCCCGTGAAGAGCACCGGGCGGCCGCTGAGCCATTCCGCCAGCTTGCAGAAGGCGTACATGGAGCCGGTGAACGTGATGCCGCCGATCAGGATCGCGAGGAAGATGGAGGCGGCAGTGAACGTGTGGTGCTCCGGCACGATCGTGCCGTTGGCGATGCGCAGGTACTCGGCCGCACCGACGATGAGCGAGGCGAGGCCGCCGAAGCCGTTCAGCAACGCGACCATTTCCGGCATCGAGGTCATCTTCACGAGCCGGGCGCACGCCAGGCCGATGACAGTGCCGGCGACGAGGCCGACGGCGATCCACGAATAGTTGACAACGTGCCGGTCGAGCAGGGTGACGACGATGGCGATCAACATGCCGACGCCGGAGATTAGGTTGCCGCGGCGGGCGGAGGCCTGCCGCCCCAGCATCTTCAACCCCAGGATGAAGAGGATCGACGCGATGATGTAGGCGGAGTTGACGAGGATCTCGGTGTTCATGACGCGCCCTCCTTTCGGGCCGCTGGCGCTTGCTTCTTTTTGAACATGCCGAGCATCCGGTCGGTGACGAAGTAGCCGCCGACCACGTTGACCATGGCGAGGGTCACGGCGGCGGTGCCGAGCACCGTCGTGATCCACGAGCCGTCATCGGCGCCGGCCGCGATCAAGGCACCGACCACGGTGATGCCGGAGATGGCGTTGGAGCCCGACATCAGCGGCGTGTGCAGCTGGGACGGGACCTTCGCGATCAGCTCGAAGCCGAGAAAACCCGCGAGGGTGAAGATAAAGAAGAGGAGGATCAGTTCCATGGGGCGTGTTCCACGAGTTGAAGTGGGGAGTCGAAGTTTAAGGGGCCGCCGGGAGGTTGCGTTCGGTGAGATGGGAGAACCGGAAATGGAGGCAGATTAACGCTGGTGCGAAGATCGGAGGCCGTCAGCTGTAGTAGGCCAGCCACTACAGCATCAGAGACGTCGTCGCTGGGCCGGCTTGATCTGCGCCGATCTCGGTTCAGCTGTGGTTGAGCTCAGGCCTTCGGTGCGAACTGCGGGTGAACGACCGCGCCGTCGTGGGTGATGAGCGAGCCTTTGAGGATCTCGTCCTCGCGGTTCAGCTTCAGGACCTTGGCTTTCTCGTCCCAGAAGTGCGTGATCCAGGCGGCGAAGTTGGCGGCGAGCACCTGCGTCGCGTGGGTGGCGACCGTGCACTCGAGGCAGGGGTGGCCGAGGATGGTCACGCCATTGGCGGTGACGACATCCTCGCCGGGACGGGAGCCGGCGACGTTGCCGCCGCTTTCCACGGCCAGGTCGACGATCACGCTGCCGGGCTTCATGCCGTTGATCATCGTTTCGGTCACGAGCAATGGCGCCTTCCGGCCGAAGACCTTTGCGGTCGTGATGACGATGTCGGACTGCGAGCAGATCTTGGCCATGCCGGCCTGCTGTTTGGCGACCTGTTCGGGTGTGAGCGCCTTGGCGTAGCCGCCGGCGGTCTGGCCGGTGTCGCCGAGATCGATCTTCACGAACTTCGCGCCGAGCGACTTCACCTGCTCCTCCACCACCGGCCGCGTGTCGAACGCCTCGACGCGCGCGCCGAGGCGTTTGGCGGTCGCGATGGCCTGCAGACCCGCGACGCCGGCGCCGATGACAAACACACGGGCCGGCATGATCGTGCCGGCCGGCGTCATCATCATCGGCAGCACCGAGCGCAACCGGGCGGCGGCTTGCACAACGGCGGCGTAGCCGGCGAGGCTGGCCTGCGAGCTCAGCGCGTCCATCTTCTGCGCGAGCGTCGTGCGCGGGATCATTTCCAGGCTGACGGCGCTCACGCCGGCGCCGGCGAAGGCCTGGAGCAGGGCGGTCTCGTTAAACGGATCGAGGAAGCTGACGTGCACCGCGCCGCGTTTCAGCCGCGCGACTTCCTCGGCGGGCGGTTTGCGGACGCGCAGGACCAGGTCGGCCTGAGCCAGCGCAGCGTGATGGTCGGAGGTGAACGTCACGCCGGCTTGGGCGTATTCGGCGTCCGAGTACCGGCTGGGCTGGCCGAGGCCTGGGGCAGCCTGGACCTGGAGTCCAAGTTTCACCAGCGCTGCGGCGGTTGTCGGGGTGAGGGCCGCCCGAACTTCTCCGGGGGCGGTTTCGGCAGGCACGTAGCAGAGCATGAGGAGGGGTCCGCCGTTGTGGCGGCGGACGCGATGGTGCGTGTCTGCGCCTCCGGCTCAATCCTGGAAGCACCGCGTTTTCTGCCGTACTGTTCGTACCGTTTGCTCCCGGAGGCGTATCCGCTGGCCCAGTGCGGGGCGGGTCAGCCGCGCTCCGCGTTGGCGTGATCGCCGCGCGTGGCGCAGTTGATCCACTGAGTCGCGCCGGTCGTGTAGTGCTCCTTTTTCCAGATCGGCACGCGCGCCTTCAGCTCGTCGATGATGTAGCGGCAGGCGTCGAACGCCGCTCCTCGATGCGCCGAAGAGACGCCGACCCAGACCGCCATCTCGCCAATGGCAAGCCGGCCGACCCGATGCACGGCGTGGGCCCGACAAAGGTCGAAACGCTCAACCGCCTCGGCGAGGATGCGATTACCCTCGCGCTCGGCCAGCGGTGCGTAGGCCTCGTACTCGAGCGCGTGCACCGGCTGGCCCTCGTTGTGGTTGCGCACCCAGCCCTCAAAGGTCGCGCAGGCGCCGGCGCGCGGATCGGCCAGCCCGGCCTGTTCGGTGGCGGCATCGATCGCGTCGGACTGCAGGATAAATTGCGGTGTACTCATCCGCCGGCGACAGGAGGGATGAACACGAGTTCGTCGCCCTCCCGCAGCGGCGCCGGCCACGGGACGAATTCGCCGTTGATGGCGACACGCAGCCGATCCACCGGCAGCGTAAAACCGTAACGCGCCTGCAGGTCGCGGTAGAGGTCAGCCGCCGTGCTGTGGTCGGTCTGCAGTTTTTCCCGAGGGAGGCCGCGCTGCTCCCGCAGCAGGGCGAAATAGCTGATGTCGATCGTCTGGCTCACGGGGAACGTCGACCTCCTTCCGTGGCGATGGAGCCCGGCGCGGTGCCGACGGTGCGTTTGCCGCCGGTTTTGCTGACGAGCCGGACCTGACGGATCACGATGTCGTGCGAAACGGCCTTGCCCATGTCGTACAACGTTAAGGCGGCGATGCTCGCGCCGGTCAGCGCCTCCATTTCGACGCCCGTCTTGCCGTGCAGCGACACGCGGCAGCGGATGTCGACGACCACGGACCCGTCCGGCTCGGGCGCGCGCGGCGTCAGGCTGACCTGGCAATCCTCCAGCGCGAGCGGGTGGCAGAGGGGAATCAGTTCGCCCGTTTTTTTGGCGGCCATCAGCCCGGCCAGCCGGGCGGTGGCGAAGACGGGGCCTTTCTTCCCCACAATCTCGTCGCCTTGCAGCAGGCGGGCCAGCTCCGGCGGCAGGACGACCTCGGCGGCGGCCTCCGCGGTGCGGTGCGTGACCGCTTTGGCGCCGACGTCGACCATGGTCGGCTCATTGGCGGCGTTGAGGTGCGTCAGCATGCGGCAAAATCACCGCCGAAGAGCGGGGATTGTCCAATGGAAAACCCGCTCGATGCGGGCACGGGGGCGCAGGTTCGCTGAAAGATTCAGGCGGTGGCCGCGTTATTCTCATGTGAGTCGAGCTCCTTCCTCCCGCGCCAGGGTTGCACGTGCGCCGCGATCGGCGACGGTACGGCCGATGCCCGCCGCGCAACCGTCACGTTCCGAAGAAGCCCGGCGGGTGTTGCGGGAGCGGTTTGGATTTAAGGCGTTTCGGCCGGGACAGGAGGAGGTGATCGAGCAGCTGCTGGCGGGGCGTTCGGCGCTGGCGGTGTTTCCGACGGGCAGTGGCAAGAGCCTGTGCTACCAACTGCCGGCGCTGCTGCTGCCCGGGCTGACGGTGGTCGTTTCTCCGCTGATTGCGCTGATGAAGGATCAGACGGATTTCCTGAAGGCGCGGGGCATCGAGGCGGCGCGGCTCGACTCGAGTGTGAGTCGGGAGGCGTTCACGACGATCCAGGACCAGCTGCGCAGCGGGCAACTCAAGCTGCTCTACGTGGCGCCGGAGCGGTTTTCCAACGAGCGGTTTCTCGCGCGATTGAAGACGCTGACGATCGACCTGCTGGTGATCGACGAGGCGCACTGCATCTCGGAATGGGGGCACAATTTCCGGCCCGATTACCTCAAACTGGCGCGGTACGCGCAGGAGCTGAAGGTCGGCCGCGTGCTCGCGCTGACCGCCACCGCGACGCCGGCCGTGGCCCAAGACATCTGCCGGGCGTTCTCGATCGCGCCAGAAGCATATGTGCACACGGGGTTTCACCGGCCCAACCTGTATGTGCGCGCGACGGCCGCGCCGCCCGCCCGGGGCGGCTCGCGCCAGCACCCGGCCGATCCGCGGCTGGGCGCGTTGTTGTCCCGACTCCGGGCGGAGCCGCCCGGACCGACGATCGTGTACGTGACGTTGCAGAAGACGGCCGAAAGTGTGGCCGCGGCGCTGCAGGAGGCCGGCTACGCGGCCGAGGCATACCACGCGGGCATGGACGCAGAGGTGCGCGAGGCGGTGCAGAACCGTTTCATGGCGGCCGACGACCGCATCGTGGTGGCGACGATCGCGTTCGGCATGGGCATCGACAAGGCGAACATCCGGGCCGTCTTTCACTACAACCTGCCAAAAAGCCTCGAGAACTATGCGCAGGAAATCGGCCGCGCCGGGCGTGATGGGCAGCCGGCACGTTGTGAAATCCTGGCGGACGGCGCGGACCTGACGGTGCTGGAGAACTTCACCTACGGCGACACGCCCACGCTCGAGGCGCTGCGCGGCTTTGTGGACGACGTGCTCGGGCCGCGGCGCGACGGCGAGGTGTTCGATGTTTCCGGATACGAGCTGTCGCAACGACACGACATCCGGCCGCTGGTCGTTTCGACGGCACTCACCTACCTGGAACTGGACGGCGTGCTGACGGCCACCGCGCCGTTTTATACGAGCTACGAGTGGCAATACCTGCGGCCAGCCGAGGAGATTCTGGCGGCGTTTGATTCGGCGCGGCGCGAGTTCTTGCAGCGGCTGTTTGGCTTGGCGAAGAAAGGCCGCACGTGGATGTCGCTGACGCTCGCGAATGCCGTCCGGGAACTGGGGGGCGATCGCGAGCGGATCGTGACCGCGCTGAACTACCTGGAAGAAAAGGGGCACCTTGAACTGCGCGCGGCCGGCGTGCGGCAGGGGTATCGGCTGGTTCGCCGTCCCGCTGATCTGGAGGCGCTGGCGCAGGACCTGCAAAAGCGGTTTGCCGAACGGGAGCGGAGTGATCTGAACCGGGTACGCGGCGTGGTGGAGTGGCTGGAGGCAGACGGCTGCCTGGTGCGGCGGCTGCTGGCGTACTTTGGCGAGGAGCTCGGGCGCGATTGTGGCCACTGCGGGCGGTGTGACGGTGAGGCGGCGGTGAAGCTGCGGCGCCCGCCGGTGAAGATCGAATTGCCACGAGCGGAGTTGAGCGCGGTGCGCGCCGAGCACCGGGAGGTACTCAAGAGCGTGCGCCCGCTGACGCGTTTCCTCTGCGGACTCAGTTCACCGGCGTTGACGAAAGCCAAGCTCACGCGCCACCCCCTCTTCGGCGCGTTCGCCGACGCTCCCTTCGCCGACGTCGCCACCGCGGTTAAAGCGGTGGTGACTGCCCGCGAATCACGCGAATAGACGCAAATCTCGGACCATCAATTTTGGGGCCCACGGAATACACGGAGGACACGGAAGGGATTTTGGACTTTTAACACCAAGGCCGCAAAGAACGCGAAGAACGGAGGGCAAGGGGTGTAGTTGATTGAACCGCGGAGGGCCCGGGGAGGGTAGGGTTATGATCCAGGCTGCGTGCCGCCGCCGCGGTCAAAGCGGTGGGGAGTGCCCGCGAATCACGCGAATAGACGCAATCTCGGACCATCGATTTTTGGGCCCACGGAATACACGGAGGACACGGAAGGATTTTGGACTCTTAACACCAAGGCCGCAAAGAACGCGAAGAACGGAGGCTGGTGTGTGTTAATTGAACCGCAGAGGGTAGTTATGATCCAAACCGCGTGCCGTCTTCATTGCCTATTCCGGTCTCTACAGCCTTCTTTCTGTGTATTCCGTGTATTCCGTGGGCAGAATTGAGCCTACCTCGCACCCTTTGCGGCCCTGGGATTCAATAAAGACTGCTGCTTCGATCACCTTCGCGGTCTTTGCGCTCTTGGTGTTAAACCGTGATCCATTCCGTGCCCTCCGTGTATTCCGTGGGCAAAAATGAATCCTGCTGCGCGGCATTTGAACTTCTTCACGTCCAGCGCCAGAAGCGCACGACGCTGCCGGCCTCAAAGGTTGTTCGCTCCGCGGGAAGTTCTACAAAGCCCGCGGTGCCGACGAGGCCGGCGAAGTCGCCCGACGTGTTGAACGGCGCCGGCGACGCCATTTGTCGGCCGTCGCGGCCGTCCTGCAGCAGGACCGGCAGGAAGTACGTGAGCGGCGGGTGGAAGGTCACCGGCTCGGCCAGCACGACGGTCGTGGGCGGACTGGGCGGTAGGCCGGCCATCAAACCGAGCGCCGGCAGGACGTAGCGGTGCAGGCAGGTGTGGGCGGAGACAGGATTGCCGGGCAGAGCGAAGATCGGACGGCCCTTTACGGTTGTGCCGAACCACATTGGTTTGCCCGGTCGTTGCGCGACGCCCCGCAGCCGGCGCTCCACACCGAGTTGGTTCAGCGCGTGCGGTAGGAAATCCAGCCGGCCCTTGGAGACGCCGCCAGTTAGCAGCACCACGTCGAAGCGTTCGATGAGCTCGCGTAGCCGCGTCTCCACTTCCGCCGGATCATCGCGCAGGTGCACGCGCTCGACGGCGCCGACCAGACCGCTCTGTCGCAGCGCGGCCCGAAGCGCGTAGTCGTTGGAGCGACGCAGTTGGTGCGGCGCGAGCGCTGTGGCGTCGATGTCCACCAACTCATCACCCGTGGCGACGATGGCGACCGAGGGTTGGGCCGCGACGGAAAGTGAGGGCACGCCGCAGGATGCCGCCACCGCGATTTCGCCGCCGCCAATCCGGGTGCCGGGGGCGATCAGCAGGTCACCGGCAACGTGGTCCGATCCGCGTCGGTGGATGTGGCGGCCGGGCGGGGCGTCAACGGAGCCGGTCACCGCAACGGTGTACGCTTGGAAAGGTTCAACGGTGCGCCCACGGGCGATGTCCGCCTGGGCTTCCGTTTCCTCATACGGGATCACCACGTCCGCGCCGACTGGCAGCACCGCGCCCGTCGCGATTTCGATCGCGGTTTCCTCCGGGCCGAGCGTCAGAGGTGGCACCCCGGCCGGTTGGAAGGCGGTCACCTGGAAGTGGCGTCGACCCGCGGCGAGCGCGGAGGCACGCAGCGCGTAACCGTCCATCGTCACCCGGTCGAAGGGCGGCAGGTCGCGGTCCGCGAGCACAGGCCGCCGCAGGACCCGCCCGTGAGCTTCGAGCAACGGGCAATCCTCGGCCGGTAAACGGGCGACGTGCGCCAGGATGACGGATTCCGCTTCGGCAACGCTGACCATGTGTGCTCGTGGTAGGCGTTGGACGACATTGCGCCAACGCGAAATACGGATCTCCGCGAACCGCGCCGCAGCGGGTCCCGTTGCGGGCGCGTGCGGAAGAGCGATCTGCGCCGCGACTTGTCGCCGCGGGGATTTGCTGTTCGCTGCTCGCCCTCCGGATGGCCGTCCCTCTCGTCGACACTTATCAGCGCCCGTTGCGTGACCTGCGAATTTCGGTGACCGATCGCTGCAGCTTCCGGTGCCCGTACTGCATGCCGCGGGAGGTGTTCGGGCCGTCGTATCCTTTCCTCCGTGACCCGCAGCTGATGACGACGGAGGAAATCGTGCGGATCGCGCGGGCGTTCGTGGAACTCGGGGTGGCGAAGATCCGGTTAACCGGGGGCGAGCCGCTGCTGCGCGCGGATCTGCCGGAGATTGTGCGCCGGCTAAAAACCGACCTCCGTGTGCCCGATGTCGCCGTGACAACCAACGGCTGGCTGCTGGAAAAGTACGCGCCGGCCCTGCGGGCGGCCGGACTGGACCGGCTCAACGTGTCGCTCGATGCGCTCGATCCGGCGATTTCCGGCCGGATGAACGGGTTGGGGTTTCCGCCGGACCGGGTGTTGCGGGCCATCGACACCGCTGTCGCGCTCGGGCTGCCGGTGAAGATCAACATGGTCGTCCAGCGCGGTGTGAACGAGGACCAAGTCCTGCCGATGGCGGAGCGGTTTCGCGAGAAACGGCTGCCATTGCGGTTCATCGAATTCATGGACGTCGGCAATACGAACCACTGGACGCAGTCGCAGGTGGTGCCGGCGCGCGAGCTGGTCGCGCGCATCGACGCGGTGTGGCCGCTGGAGCCGGTCGGTCCGGCGTATCGTGGCGAAGTGGCCGCGCGTTACCGCTACCGTGACGGCGCCGGGGAGATCGGGCTGATTTCGTCGATCACCGAGCCGTTCTGCCGCGACTGCCACCGCGCTCGGCTGTCGGCCGACGGCAAGTTGTACACGTGCCTCTTCACCGCGCTGGGTTGGGATGTGCTCGGCTGCCTGCGCAGCGGCGCGGACGACGAGGCCTTGCGCGCGTACGTCGCGCGCATCTGGGCCAGCCGAGTCGATCGTTACTCCGACGAACGTGCGGAACTGCTCGCCAGCGGCGAACCGCACCCCAAACCCGAGATGAGCTACCTCGGGGGGTGAGGTGCGGAGGGGCGGGCGGAGAGGGCGCTGGGCTTTAGGCGGTAAGCGATAGGCGTCGGCACAGGTGGAGTTGGTCCCACGGAATACACGGAAGACACGGAAAGGAGGGCCGGATGCGATTTCCGCACGGCTGAAGCACTCATCCTCATCTCCGCTTTCTCGGCGGTTCGACTGGCTCTACCTTTTTCGTCCTTCGCGGCCTTTGCGCTCTTGGTGTTAACTCTTTACCCCTTTCCGTGTCTTCCGTGTCTTCCGTGGGCCAACTTCTGCGGGATTGATCGGATCGGATTCGCGGGAATTCGCGTGAGTCGCGGGCGCTCTGCTTGGGTTGCGTGAGCGGTGGCGGGGGTTAGGCTGGCGGTTCGCATGAACAATTTCACGTACGCCAATCCGACTCGTCTTCATTTTGGCCGCGGCCAGATCACGAAACTAAGCACCGAGCTGCCCGAGAAGGCCCGGGTGCTCCTGCTCGCCGGTGGCGGCAGCATCAAACAGAACGGCGTTTACGCGCAGGTGAAGCAGGCGCTCGGCTCGCGCACGGTCGTCGAACACTGGGGCGTGGAGGCGAACCCGGACTACGACACGCTGATGGTGGCGGTGGAGATTGTGTGCCGGGAGAAGCTCGACTGGATCGTGCCGGTCGGCGGCGGCTCGGTGCTCGATGGCGCCAAGTTCGTGGCGGCCGCGGTGCCTTACCCGCAAGACCCGTGGCGGATCCTCACCACGAGTGGCGCGGATCTGGCGGAGGCGCTGCCAATCGGTGCCGTGCTGACGCTGCCGGCGACGGGCTCCGAGGCCAATGGCGCGTCGGTGATTTCGCGGCGGGCGTGGAAGGAAAAGTTGGCGTTCATCAGCCCGCTTGTTTTCCCGCGCTTCTCGATTCTCGATCCGGAGACGACATACTCGCTGCCAACGCGGCAGATCGCGAATGGCGTGGGCGACGCGTTCTGCCACGTCATGGAGCAGTACATGACGTTTCCAGTGAACGCGGCGGTGCAGGACCGTTTCTCCGAGTCGATCCTGCGGGTGCTGATCGAGGAAGGCCCCAAGACGATTGCGAACCCGTCTGACTACGACGCCCGCGCCAACATCGTGTGGGCCGCGACGTGCGCGCTCAACGGCTTCATCGGCGTGGGCGTGCCGCAGGACTGGGCCACGCACACGATCGGACACGAACTCACGGCGCTGCACGGGATCGACCATGCGCGCACGCTGGCGATCGTACTGCCGGCGCTGCTCCAGGTGCAGCGCGAGGGCAAACGCGCCAAGCTCCTGCAGTACGCCGAACGCGTTTGGGACCTGCGTGACGGCCCGGAAGGCGCGCGAGTCGACGCCGCGATCGAGAAAACCCGGCAGTTCTTCGAGTCCCTCGGGCTGCGGACGCGGTTGTCGGACTACCAGGTTGAACCGGGAGTGGCCGAAGAAGTCGCCCAGCGCCTCGCGAAACGCGGCGTTGAGGCAATCGGTGAACGCCGCGACCTCACGCCGGACAAGATCATTCAGATCCTCCGGCTCGCGGCATGACCGCGGCATGAC
>JAEWIY010000220.1 GCA_023386835.1 Verrucomicrobiota bacterium | reverse complement strand
CGACGCGCGGCCGGAACGGACAGGGTTCAGGTGCTGGGGATCAACGCTTCGTAGTCGTCGACGCTCCCTCCGTTGAGGCAGGTCTCGATGATGCGGCGGCCGAGTGGATCCAGGTCGCGCACCAGGTATTCCTTGAGACAGGTGTGGAAGAAGGCGGTGAGCTCGGCCGCGCCGGCATCGTAGGCGGCCTCACCGACCTCCGGCTGCGTCTCCACCTGCAGGAACCACCGCGGGATGAACCGGCCTTCAATCTGCAGCTGGTAAAGGGAGTTCCCCAGCAGCGGGCAGCGTGACGGACGCAACTGCTCGGGTTTGAGGTTGGCGTTGCCGCGGCGCGCAATGTATTCACGAGCCAACCACTGCGGCATGAAGCCGACTTTCCAGGCGCCGATGTGCTGGTTCGGCGTCAGGATGTGGCGCATCTTCGTGTAGGTGCGGAACTGCTGCAGGAGCAGGTTGGCCTGGTCGACCCGGCGGCCGGTGGCGAAGGGCCAGTACGAACCGACGCCCTCGCTGCTCATGCCGTCCTTCTGCACGATGCTGGGGTTGTCGTGGCCGCGGGGCGCGACGAGGCGCCAGAGCCAGGCGAGCGACGGCGGCAACAGGTGAAAGATGCCCATGATACCGTACGACGGCTTGCTCGCCGTGCACGGCGGTGTGCGGACGCCGAAGGAGCGGATGTCGATCGGCACCGGCCCCTCGACGACACCAGGCACCACCCGCCGCGGCACGATCACGCGTGGATTCGGGCAGCGCTTGCCCGGCGCATCGAGGACGTGGTCCCAAATGAGCGCGCGGCCGCCCGGGACCGCGTCGATGCTCATGAAAAGGAGCGGCTCCGTCGGCTCGGCCGTCAGCTTCTCCAGGTGCACATCGGTTCCGTAGTGCTGGATATGATTCACCCGCACGAACCAGGCGTCCTCGGCATCACCCACCACAAGTTTGCCATGGCCGTTCTGCATGCCCGGGTGGCAGAGTGCCATGTCGTCGGTGACGGCGCGTAATTCGCAGCTGCGCGGGATCTCGAGGTGGCGCCTTTCGCCGGTCACGAGATTCTCGCCCAGCAGCATCCGGCCGTCCGGTTCGCGGTGCACCTGCTCCAGCATCTCGCTCTTGCCACCACCACTGGCGCCTTCGTGCATGAAGGCGACGGTGTTGTCGTAAGGTGTGACGACCTGCACGGCCGAGCAGTGCGCGGTGACCCACCCCTCGCGCTCGCCGATGCCGATCAGCACGCCGTAGATTCCCTTCTTGGCGCTCGGGCCGGGATAAAGGTTGTAGGAGAACAGCTCGTGCACGTCGTCGGCGCGACGATGAACCACGACCTGCTTGCCCCGGAAGTGAGTATGACGGAACGGCGGCGCGGTGTAGATGACAGCGCGCGGACTGAAGTCGTCCGGCAGCGTCTCGACCGGCCGCAGCCCCTGCAACATGGCGAGACCGAGGGCGAAGAATCCGGCGTTGGCGGGCGCGATCACCATCGCGTCAACGCCCATCTTGTTCTGACCGGCGGTGAAGGCGAAGGCCGCAAGCTCCTGCCCGGCAAGCCAGGAGAAGGTTTCCTCGCGCAAAGAGGAGAACTCGGACCCAAACCGCTGACGAAACGTCTCCTTATCGGTCGGGCGATCGTCCGCGATCACCATGCAGTCCGGATCACGCCGGCGCATGTACGGGTCAACATAGTTGGCCGCGACGCCATTCTTCACGCGCACGACGTCGGCTTCCTTGACCCAACCTCGGCCGGGAATGTCGTAGCCCACCGCAAACTCCTGTGAACCCGGTCCTCCGCAGGCAAAGTCGACGAGTTCGGCAATCGAACTGGGGACGACCACACGGGGCGCCGCCTGCAGCACCGCACGAGCGGCGTCCGGCGGATTCATCTTGGCCCAGGCGGTCTGGGTCGCGTTCAGGAGGGCGGTTGGCATACGCGTGGACCCTAGCAGGTCCCGGCCGCGACGACTGCGCACCGATTCGCAACTGACACGCACTTCTTGGCCTTAGAAGGACACGCCACGCCGCACGCGCGATAGTTAGACCACGCGCACTTTTGTGCGTTTCGTGCAGCCGCCGAAGGCTCGCGCCACGCGCCACGGCGGACCCCACCGTTCGCGTCGGCTCATCTCCGGTCCTTCAACGTTCCCACCCGTTTGGTTGCGCGGTCTGACGCTCTCCCGTTGCGCCGCCAAGTCCGCTCTCTTTCACTCCCAGCCTCTCCCCCAAACTCCTCCATGGCGCAGCACCAACTCAAACTCTCCGTTCGCGAAAAGATCGGGTATTCACTGGGCGACGTCGCGACGAACTTCTTCTTCCAGTCGATGATCCTCTACCAGAACCGTTTTTATACGGACACGGTAGGGCTCTCACCGGCGATCGTCGGCTGGATGTTCCTGCTCGTCCGCTTGGGCGATGCGTTCTTCGATCCGCTGATCGGCGCGTTGGCCGATCGCACCAAGACGCGCTGGGGCAAGTTCCGGCCGTGGATCCTGTGGACCGCCATCCCGTTCGGTGTCGTGTTCTGGCTGGTCTACGTCACCCCGAACGTCGGGCCGCAGGGCAAACTGATCTACGCCTACGTCACCTACATCCTGGTGATGATGTTGTATTCGGCGAACAATACGCCGTACGCCGCCCTGATGGGCGTCATGACGCCCGACTCCAGTGAGCGCACCAACATTGCGCGGTATCGCTTCGTGGGCGCGCTGATCGGACAGTTCCTCATCCAGGCGCTGGCGCTGCCGCTGGTCGACAAATTCGGTGCCGGAGACAGCGCCAAGGGCTGGGCCATCACGATGGCGATCTTCGGCGTGGTGATCATCCTGTGCAATTTTGTGGTCTTCTCGACCACGGTGGAGCGTGTGCTGCCCCCCCCGGAGCAGAAGCCGTCGCTCAAGGAGGACGTTCGCAACGTGTTCACCTGCGGCCCGTGGATCTCGATGTTCATCATCACGCTCGCGATCTTCACCATGCTCGTGGTGCGCGGCAGCGGCCTGAACTACTTCTTCACCTACTACCTCGACCCTGCCTCCGTCACCGCCTTCCTCGATCAAGTCGGACTGGCTGCTGCACCCGCGGGTGAAACGGGTTCGGTCTGGCGCTCGGTCCTCGATGCGTTGGGCCTGCAGGTCCGGCCGGACTACTCCAACGCCGCCTCCGTCGGGCTCAGCTTCTTCTTCGTCATCGGCTCGATCATCCAGATCGGTGGCATCATCGCGTCGAAGCCGCTGTCCGATCGTTTCGGCAAGAAGACGATCTTCATGGTTGGCTTGCTCGGCACGACGGTTTGCACGGCCGCGGTCTTTGCGCTCGGCCCGACGGACATGAACGAGATGTTTGTCCTCAGCGTGCTCTGGGCGATCTTCTGGGGCCCGGTTTCGCCGCTGCTTTGGGTGATGATCGCCGATGTGGCGGACTACTCCGAGT
>JAEWIY010000214.1 GCA_023386835.1 Verrucomicrobiota bacterium | reverse complement strand
ACAAGAGGCAGGGCTCGCCGCGGCACGAGGAGCCGGAAACCGGAAACGGAAACAATCACGCCTCCCACACGACCACGGACCGCGTTCAATCCGCCATCGGACCGTGCGTTTTTGTTCGCTGGACCGTTATTCGGCCGGCACGAGCCGCACGATCAGGTCGGGCTGGTTGAGGGCGAGATAGATGGAGCCGTCGGGCCCGCTACGCACGTCGCGTACCCGACCGAAGTCGTGGAAGAGGATCTCTTGGTGAACCACGCGGTTGTTTTCGATCACCACGCGGCGGACGTGCTGTTGCGCGAGCGCACCGACGAGAAGGTTGTTCTTCCACCCCGGGAAACGATCGCCGGTGTAGAAGGCGAGTCCGCAGGCCGCGATGGACGGCGTCCAGTGGATCACCGGCGGCTCCACGTCCGGTCGCGTGGTCGTCGCAGTGATCGGCGTGCCATCGTAGTTCATCCCGTAGGTGACTTCCGGCCAACCGTAGTTGAGCCCGGGCCGGATGATGTTGAGTTCATCGCCGCCGCGCGGGCCGTGTTCCGTTTCCCACAACAGGCCCGTGCGCGGATCAAGGGCGAGCCCCTGGGGATTGCGATTGCCGTAGGACCAGATGGAGCGGATGGCGTCCTCACGCTCCGCGAACGGATTGTCCGCCGGCACGCGGCCATCGTCGTGCAACCGGTGCACCTTGCCGTTGGGCCGGGTGACGTCCTGCGCGTTGGGTCCGGCGCCGCGTTCGCCAATGCTGAAGAAGAGGTACCCGTTGCCGTCGAAAACGATCCGGCAGCCAAAGTGCACGCCGCCGCGCGGCCGATACAACTCCCGCGGTGCCTCAAAGATCGTCTGCTCGTCCGTCCAGCGCGTGTCACGCAGCTGGCCGCGCACGAGTTTGGTCATGCTGACGTCCTGCCCGGCGGCGTTCTTTGCGGGATGGCTAAACGCCAGGTAAATCCAGCCGTTCTTCGCGTAGTCGGGATGCACCGCGACTTCGAGCATGCCGCCCTGGCCACCGCTATCGACCTCCGGCACGCCCGTGATGGACTGCGGCGCTTGCTTCGTTTTTGGATCGAGCAGCTTCAGGCCACCCGGTTTTTCGGTGACCAGCATCCGCCCATCCGGCAACCACGCCATGCCCCATGGAGTGCGGACGTCCTCGGTGACGGTTTCGACGCGGAAGTTGTGCTTCTCGGTCTTGAAGACGTGGCTCGAGTCAGGCGTCGGCAGCGTTTCGCGTTGGCGGGAATACGACGCCCGCTGTTCGCGGATATACACCACCAGCGAGCGGATCTGCGGGTCCGTCAGCAGCGCGCCGAAACCCGGCATGCCGCGGTCCGGCAGGCCTTCACGAATCACGCGCGACCACGTCTCGTCGTCGTCTGCCGTCACCCACGTGTCGTCGAGCAGTGTCTGCGACGAGCCGCCCTCCATCCGCGGACCATGGCAGCTCGCACACGTTTCCGCCCAGAGCGTGCGGGCATCCCGCGACTGGGCGAACAGAGGCAGGCTGGTGAGGGCGAAGGGGAGACAGAGCCGGACGAGAGCGCGAGAAAGCATACAGGGGCGCGGAACGTGACAGTTCAGCGCCCCGACGACAACTGTCGGTGTCGGATCGAGCGCTATTCCAGCCCGAGGAACTGGCTCACGTGCGGTGAGAACCGAACCGTGAGACCGGCAAACACGACCGAAACGATCGAGATCAGCTTGATCAGGATGTTGAGCGACGGGCCGGAGGTGTCCTTGAACGGATCGCCCACCGTGTCGCCAACGACGGTCGCCTTGTGGTCGGGGGAGCCCTTGCCGTAGATCAAGGTGCCGGGGCGGCCGCAGGCGATCTCGTCCGCCGCCCGGTCGGCCAACGCCGACCGAATCTCCTCGGGGATGCGATTCCGTACGTCGGCGTTGTTGACGAAGTCCGATGCGGTGATGCGACCATAGGACTCGATCAGCTTCTTGGCGTTGTCCCAGGCGCCACCGGCGTTGGCCATGAAGACCGCCACTGCAAAGCCGGAGACCAGGCCGCCGGCGAGCATGCCGAGCACTCCCGGCACGCCGAGCAGCAGGCCAAGGGCGATGGGCGCGGTGATGGACAGAATCGCCGGGAAAATCATCTCCTTCTGCGCACCGGCCGTGGAAATGGAGACGCACGTCGCGTAGTCGGGGTAGTCGATACCTTCATACGTCACGCGCTTGGGCCATTGCTCCGGCTCCTGGATCTGCGCTTCGCTCATGCCCTGCGCCCGGAACGCGTCGCGCATCTTGCCGAACTGGCGCCGGCACTCGCGCATCATCCGGTAGGCGGCGCGGCCAACGGCGTTCATTGTCAGCGCGCAGAACAGGAACGTGAGCAGCACGCCAATGAACAAGCCGCCCATCACGCGCGGATTCGTCAGGCTCACGTCGTAGTAGCGCATGATGTCGTCGATCGCCGCCTGCCGCGTGGAGGTGACGACAAACGCCACATCGCGCTCCGGCCACCGAATCTCGTACTGCGCCGCGTGCACCGGGTCTTCACTCAACGCCCGCACGGGCAATCGCGCCCCGGCGGGCAGTTCCTTACGCTCGCTGCGCGTGAAATCGTGGGTGTGCAGGAACAAGGCCCCGTCGTAATACGTGCCGCCGTCGGGTAGCCCGTTCGGAAATGCCAGCGCGAAGCGACCGAATCCTTCGTGCAGCGCTACAGGCTCGGTGACATCGACCAGTTCCCGGCTGCCGTAGTCGACGGCTTGCTGCGTCAGCTGGGTTTGCACCACCTGCACGTAGGCCGCGAAGAGCGCGAGGGCCGTCAGGGCCGCCGAGCCGATGGCGAAGCCCTTCCCCGTGGCCGCCGTCGTATTGCCCAGGGAGTCCAGCATGTCGGTGCGCCGGCGGACTTCCGGCGGTTGCCCGGACATCTCGGCGTTGCCACCGGCATTGTCGGCGATCGGGCCATAGGCGTCAGTTGCGAGCGTGATGCCGAGCGTCGACAACATGCCGACGGCCGCGATCGCCACACCGTACAATCCCATCAGGAAGTGCTCGGACCCACCAGCGAACAGGAAGGCGCCGAGAATCGCGACCGTCGTCGTCAGCAACGACGCCCACGTCGACTTCATGCCCTCGGCCACGCCGGCGATGATCACCGTCGCCGGGCCGGTCAGCGCCTGATACGAGATGCCCTGCGTCGGCGGTCGCTCGTACGACGTGTAGTACTCGGTCGCGTGCGCGATCACGAGGCCGGCGACGAGGCCGAAGACAATCGAGCAGCCCAGTCGCCACCACGAAGTGCCGGCGGCACTCAGCGCCTCGGCGCCACTGCCACCGCCGAACAGCACAAACAGCAGCAGGAAGGCGCCGACCACGATGAGGATCGAGGCCACGTGCACGCCGTGGTGCAGGCTCTTCAGCAACTCGGCAAAGGTGGCGTTCTCCTTGGTCCGAACCGCGAAGATGCCGATGACCGAACAGAAGATACCCACCGCCGCCAACGCGATGGGCGTGACCGCGAGCAACAAGGCAAAGCTGGCCGCGGCCGATCCCAACCCGAGCACCGTCACCGCGGCAGCCGCGCCGAGCGCAAGGGCGGCCAGCACCGAGCCGTAGTAGGATTCGTACAGGTCGGCGCCCATGCCGGCCACGTCACCGACGTTGTCGCCGACATTGTCCGCGATGGTGGCAGGGTTCCGCGCGTCGTCCTCCGGAATGCCCGCCTCGACCTTGCCCACCAGGTCCGCACCGACGTCCGCGGCTTTGGTGTAGATGCCGCCGCCCACGCGCGCAAAGAGCGCCTGCGTTGATGCTCCCAGGCCGAAGCTCAACATGATCGCGGTCATCTCGACGATCCGTTCCGTCTCTCCCGGATGCAGCCCAATCCGGTCGCCCCAGGTGTTGAGCACCAGAAACCAGAACGAAACGTCAAGGATGGCGAAACCAACAACGTTGAGCCCCATCACGGCGCCGGAGCGAAACGCGACCACCAGACCCTCGTTAAGCGACTGCTTCGCGGCGAACGCCGTCCGGGCGGAGGCGTTGGTGGCCATCTTCATGCCGTACCATCCGCACAGGCCGGAGAGGAATCCGGCCAGCGGCACCCCGGCCACCGAAAGCCCTGGCTGCAGGCCCAGCCAATTCAGGAGGGCGATGAAGATGACGAGCGCGACAAACACCAGCGCGACAACGCGGTACTGCCGCCGCAAATACGCGATCGCGCCATCCCGCACGGCTTGGGCGATCCGTACCATCTCGGGATCACCCTCGGGACGTCGCAGGACGGAAAGACTGAAGAAACGCGCCATGAGGAGCGCAGCCACGCCGGCCGCGGGTGCGAGCCAGTAGGCCGGGGGGATGTCAGCGAGGGCAGCGAGTGGAAGCAGGAGCAGGGGAGTGGGGTTCATGGTTCTTCGTCTGTCGTGACAACGCCGTGACGCACGAATGCGCTGAACAGGACCCGGGTGGGGCGGTTCAAACCGGCTGGGTTGTATGCCAAGGGGGTACGGCGGGGGGTGCGCTAGCGTAGCGCAACTTTGCGCGCGCGCCACTCGCGAGTGGAGTCTTTCCGGCGGCCAGCCGGTGGTTTGGAGCCAAGTGCGGCCCTGCAAACGCGTCTTCAGCCGATGGCTGCGTCCGGTGCCCGCCGATGGCCAATAAAAAACCCCGGTCCGCGGGGACCGGGGTTGGAAAAGGGCGGCGTAGGGCTCCGATGCTTACTTCGCGCCGGCGGCAGCCACGGCGGCCACAAAGGCCCGGGCCTTGGCCGTGATGGCGGCCCAGTTGCGCTCCTTAAACGCCTTCGCCTCAACGAGCGAGCTGCCCGCCGCCGTGGCAGTGGCGCCCGCCTTCAGGAAGTCACCCACGTTCTCGGCGTTTACGCCACCCGTGGGGACGAGATCGATGTGTGGCAGGGGCGCCTTGACGGACTTGATGTACGCCGGACCGAAGAACTCGGCCGGGAAAACCTTGGCCGCGTCGGCGCCCGCCTCCCAGGCGTTCACGATCTCAGTGGGCGTGAAGGCGCCGCAGAACACCGGCACGCTGTAGCGGCGGCACAGGGTGATCACGTCGGGCCGCAGCGCCGGCGTCACGATGAACTTGGCGCCCGCCAGGATGCCAGCGCGCGCGGTTTCCGCGTCGAGCACCGTGCCGAGGCCAAAGAGAAAGTCCGGCAGCTCAGCCGACGCTTTCTCCAGCATCCGGATCGCGCCGGGAGTCGTCATGGTCAGCTCAATACTGGTGAGGCCGCCCTCGGCCAGCGCCTTGGCGCAGTCCAGCAGCCCATCCGGCGAGTCCGCACGGATCAGGGCGACCACCTTCTCGGTTTTGATCTTCGACAGAATGGCGTCTTTTTTCATCGGGGTCCTTCAGTCTGACGCACGTCGTGACGCGTGCGAGCCCGCAACGCAACCCCCCGCTGGACGTTAACCCCCGGGGCCGGGGAAGGGAGAAGGGAGAAGGGAGAAGGGAGAAGGGAGAAGGGAG
>JAEWIY010000159.1 GCA_023386835.1 Verrucomicrobiota bacterium | reverse complement strand
GGCGCCGGCGCGGCGCTAGGCGCCGGCGACCGTGGCTTCTGTTGAGATGAACGCTGAAGCGTTCACCAAATGGGCTGAGTATCGGGCATCCCGGCACTGAGGCTTGGGTGTCGAACTCTCGATAAAGAACGCCTACAGAACGCGTGGACCTGTCGGGATCTTTCACCAAAATCGCGCATTATCGGAAAGAATTGCAGCTGAAGCCCGAGCCAGGGCTTGCCGGTAGAAAATCTTCCGAAATGCTGAAAGTTCCTCCGGCCGACTGACGTTATAGCAGGGATGAATACTGCGACTCCGAGCGCCTCCTCGCTTCAAACCCGTGCGAGCCTTCTCGCCCGGATTAGGAATTGGGATGATGCGGCGAGTTGGCAGGAGTTCAACCGGCTGTATCGACGAGTGATCTACGGGGTGGCGCGTCGCTCCGGGCTGACGCACCCGGAAGCCGAAGATGTGGCGCAGGACGTCTTCCAGCACGTCGCCCAGCGGATCCACGAATTTGAGTGTCGGTCACATCGCGGCTCTTTTCGCCGTTGGTTGCTGAACCACACCCGCTGGCGAATCACCGACCGTTTTCGTGAGCGCTGTCGCATTGATGCGGCCGGCAATTTGTTCGTCGCCTTGGATTGCGATGACGTGCAGGCGCCGTCCACTCCACCGGGTGAAGGCGAGTGGGAAAAGCAGTGGCAGGAAGACTTGCTCGCCACCGCATTGGATCGCCTCGCGAGCCGCGTCCCCGCGAAGCAATTTCAGGCCTTCGATCTTTCGTTGCGGCAGCGATGGCCCGCCCGACGGATTGCCGAGCACCTCGGAATCAACGTGGCTTCGGTCTATATTTACAATCATCGGCTGACAAGGTCGCTGCGGAAAGAAGTCGCCCGGATCCGTAAACACTTCGAATGATGTAGGAATTCAAGGGAGGTGGTGACGCGTTTTGCCGTCGACGAATCCATCATTGAGCGATTGTAGAGTGCCTACCCCCCGGTGATCACCGCCGCGCCCTGCCCCAATATTCCTGACTACGACCTGATCCGTGTCGTCGGCAAAGGCGCCTATGGAGATGTCTGGCTCGCCCGCGGCATCACGGGCGTCTACCGCGCGGTGAAGGTCGTCTGGCGCGACCGATTCCAGGAGCCGCAGCCGTTCGAACGGGAGTTTCGCGGATTGCGAGATTTCGCGCGGGTGCCGAACAATGAGCGTCGGCAACTGGCGTTGCTCCATGTCGGTCGAAACGAGCAAGCGGGCTATTTTTATTATGTGATGGAGCTGGCCGACGACGTCCTCGCTGGTCAGCGGATTGATCCGGAACGGTACGAGCCGCTCACGCTCAAACGGTACCTGGCGCAGAAGAACCGGCTCCGGGTGGCAGAGGTGGTTGACTACGCGGTGGAGATCACGCAAGCGCTCGCGGAGCTGCACGCGCACGGCTTGGTCCATCGGGACATCAAACCGTCCAATCTGGTGCTGGTGAACGGGCAGCCGAAACTCGCGGACATCGGCTTGGTCGCGGCTGTAAATGCGACGTCCGTTGTTGGAACCGAGGGCTTCATGCCGCCGGAAGGTCCCGGCACCCCGAGCTCGGATGTCTACAGTCTCGGCAAAGTCCTGTATGAGCTCGCCACCAATCTGGATCGGAAGGAGTTCCCGCGGCTGCCGGAGGATCTCCTGACACTCGAAGACGCTCCTCAGCTGATGGAGTTGAACGAGGTGATCGTACGGGCGTGTGATCCTTCACCGAAGCGCCGGTATCCCGACGCGGATACCATGCTGCATGAACTGCGGCTGCTTCAGGAAGGCCGGTCGCTTCGGCGGATGCGGATGACTGAGCGTGGACTCGCCCGCGCCCGCCGCATCGCCACCACCTTCCTGATTGTCGCGGGCATCGGCTTCGGCGGCGCTTTCATCGAGCGGCAGCGGGCGGAACGGGAAGCCGATGGCCGGCGGGCGGCTGAAGCGGAACGCGATCGCCTGGCGCGTTTCCTCGCCTACTCGGGTGGGCTCTCACGGGCGCAGCGCGCGTTGGCCAGCGGCGATTTTGGCCGCGCCCGCGAACTGCTGCGCGACACGGTGAACGCTGACGAGCATGAGCTAGAAACACCGCCCTTTGAGTGGCGAGCGCTGTGGCAGGCCGCCCAAGGTGACCCGGCGATCGTGCTCCGAGAGAATGGCCCAAGCGTCGAGCGGGTCGACTTCTCGAGCGACGGCCGCTGGTTCGCCATTCACGACAACAGCAAAACCACGACCATCTACGACGCGGTCACTCGCGAACCGGTCAAAGTGTTGCACGGCTTGTACCGCTTCGGCGGTTTCTCCTTCGATGGACGATGGCTGTTGGGGACGACTCCTACATTTCACCTTCAAGCATGGGACTTGGAGACGGGCCTCCCCATCGGCACGCCCCAGTACAGCGGATTCAACCACCCGATTTCCCTGTTCCCGAGCGAGGGAAACCGACTGCTTGTATTCCATGTGCCGCAGCGTGACGCTGCACCTGAGCTCCTGGTTTGGGATCTACTTGAGAGAGCGGAATACAGGCGATGGAAAATCACCGGAGCCATCGGGCCACCTTGGAAAGCGCGCGAGCTCACATTACTTCGAGAGGCCAATCAACTGTCACTCATTACGCTGCAGGACGACGCTGTACGCTCCGTCTTCCGGCAAGTTCGGTTGGGGGACGAGCCCTCGGTTGCTTGGCCTACTCCAAGTCTCCGAAACGTAAATGCAGTTACCTCACCGGTGTTAGCAAACGCGATCGCCCATTTTCGGACGGAGAGCATCCACACGGAGGGACTCGACCAAGATGCACCAAACGAGTTGAGTGCTCTCACTCAATCTCGAGACGGCAAGCGAATACTGGCCGGTAGTACTTTCGGGAGCGTCGCACTTTTCGACACGGAGAGTGGCAGCAAATTGCTCGAGCTTCACGGCCACTCTGGTGCGATCACCACAGTCTGCATCCATTCGGACGAGTACGACCTCGTTAGCGGCGACAGCGCGGGCCACGTTAGGCTGTGGCGCAAACCCTACGAGACAGCGCGCCACGAAATTCTCGGGCTGTCGCCACCCGAAGCCCAAGACCAGACGGTAGTCTTCAGCTCTGACGGTGAGTCACTCGCCGCAGTATCTAAGGAGGAAGGAGTAACCGTGCTTTCCCGCGATAATCTGCACCGCCAATTCGCGGTAAAAGATGCCAACAGCGTTCTTCGGATCGATTCCGCTGGAGTCGTTACAGGTTTGGGAACTAACGGCGATCTGCATCGCTGGGCGTCTAACGGTGATCGGATTGAAACCGTAGCGTTCCCTTGGGCGAGCGGATTGACCACAGCCGCTGCAATCTCAGCGGATGGACAAACAATCGTCGCTACATCCAATGGGAGGGAACTGGCGATCGTACGCACCGCAACGCAACCGATCCTCTTCCTCCCGACGATCGGCCAGACAGCTCTCCACAAGCTAACTGTCTCGGAAGCTGGTCAGTTCGCAGCTGCCGTTGTCGACGAGATCAATGTTCACGTCTGGAACGTAGAAAACCCCTCCGATGCATTGATCCTTCCGTATGCACCCCGGGTGGAAGACATCAGTTTCTCGAGCGATGGGCGGCTGCTGGCGGTGTGTTTCATCAACGGCGAGGTGGCCATTGTGGACGTGGTGGAGCGGCGAACACTGCACATGTTTCGCGTGAGCAGCGCCGCTGTGCGGGCAACCTTCGCCCCGGATTCGACGCGGCTCGTCTGCATCGCTCGAAACGGGACCCTGCACATCTATCGTACCAGCGATTGGCGCGAGGTCGCCACACTCGAAGATGAGCCCGGGCACTTGGGCGCCCAAAGCCGAGTCGCCTCAATCGCCTTCTCCCCGGACGGACGGGCTCTCGCCGTCCATCGTCATGACGGGACGCTCCGGCTCTGGCGCGCTCCGTAACGGGCGACCGGCTTGGCCGGTCAAAGCAGCGTGAACCGACATCGCCGGAGACAGTCGTTCCCAACGGCTGCGGCGGCTCATGCGCTGTCGGTGGCCTCCCGGCCTGCTCGTCCCGATACCTCGCTGCATCCCCGCAGAACGCTTCCGCTTCCGCAACCCGTTCCAACGAAGCAGTTTCCAGCACTAGATCCCGTTAGCTAAGCCCTGCAATCCACCGGGCCTTTAACGCAGCCTCCAGCCTCGTGCCCCGGGTCGGACCCAGCGTTCCACACAAATCCGGTAACCCTTCCCCATCAGCGCGGTTTTCCCGGGCAAGCCAGCCTCTCATGCGACCTGACTGCCACTTTGCCCGCCGTGCTGATGGAAATCCCATTCTCAACCGCGCTGCCCGACGCTAACCTCCGCAGCGAACCCCTTGTGATCGATCCCTCTGACCACGAGCTGATGATCGCCGTGCGCGCGGGCGAAGTCGCCCGGCTGGGCGAACTGTTTGAACGCCACCACCGCGCCCTCTTCGGCTTCTTCGCCCGGCTGACCAGCGACCCCACCACCGCCGAGGACCTCGTCCAACTGGTCTTCTACCGGATCCTCAAGTACCGCCACACCTACCGCGACGAGGGCAAATTCTCCGCTTGGCTCTACCACCTCGCCCGCAAGGTCGTCGCCGACCACTACCGGCGGCGCGGCGTCACCCTCGCCCCCACCGCTCCGGCCGCCTTCCACAGCGTGCCCGACCGCTCCACGCCCGCCGCCGACGAACAGGCCCCCCGCGCCGACGAAGTCGCCCTCCTGCGCGACGCCCTCGCCCAACTGCCGCTCGACCAGCGCGAAATCCTCGTGCTCCACCGCTTCCAACACCTGCAGCACGACGAGATCGCCCGGCTGCTCAACATCAGCGTCGGCGCCACCAAGGTCCGCGTCCACCGCGCCCTCTCCGCCCTGCGCGAAACCTTCTTCAAGCTCCGCCGGCACTCCCTCAACTGACCGGACCGCTCCGCCACCCTTTTCCGCCGCCGCCATGAACTGCCAGCGCATCCAGGAAGCCTTTCTCGAGTACCAGGAGGGCACGTTGCCCGAGCCCGCCGCCGCCACCGTCCGCCAGCACCTCAAGTCCTGCCTCGACTGCCAGCGGCACTGGTCCGAACTCCAGCACACCCTGCTTGCCCTCGACCGGCTGCCGCAGCCCCAGCCGAGCGAGCGCCTGCGCCTCAACGTCCTCGCCATGATCGAGGACGCGCAGCGCGAGATCGACGAACCGAGCCCGTTCGCCCTCGCCCGCAGCCGGATCGATGCGTTTTTCGCCGCGCTGCTACCGCACCGGCCCGCCTTCCAGTTTGCCCTGACGATCGCCGTGCTCGCCCTCGGCGTCTGGGCCGGCGCCCGGCTCCTCCGCCCGGCCCCGGAGGTCGTCACCGCCACCGACCCGGCGGTGCAACAGGAACTCGCCGCCCTGCGTGCGAAGGTCGAATCGATGGACCAGCTGGTGAACACCAACCTGCGCCAGCAGTCCGCCACCTCCCGCCTGCAGGGTGTCCTGGCGGCGCTCGATTCCGGCAGCACCGACGATCGCACCCTCGCGCACCTGCTCAACACGCTCGCCTTCGACCCGAGCATCAACGTCCGGCTCGGCGCCCTCGAGGCCCTCTACGCCCACGCCGACCGTGATCCAGTCCGTGCTGCCGTGCTGGCGGCCCTGCCGCGCGAGCTCTCTCCGCTCGTTCAGGTGGCGATGATCGACTTTGTCGTCGCCACCCGCGACCAGGACGCCGCCGCCGCCCTCGACGCGCTGGTGCGCAACCCGCAGGTCGACGCCGTTGTGCGCGAAGCCGCCACCCGCGGCCTCGCCCAGCTCTAACCCGTCTTCCCCTTCCCTTTATTCCGCGCCGACCGAACGGCCCGCACGCTCAACCAAGACTTCCCATGAAAGCCCTCCATCTCCTCCTCTTCACCGCGCTCGCCGCCAGCCTGGCGCACGGCGCCGACGAATCGACCACCACTCTGCGTTTCAGCGACTCCGCCAAACCCGGCCGCATCCGCGCCGTGGTGGGCAATGGCGAGATTGTGATCCGCGGCACGGATACGGATGCCGTCACCATCCGCTCCAGCGCCGAACCCGAACGTCCCGCCCCTCCGCGCGAGGATGGTCTGCGGGTGATCGCCACTTCGGCCCAGTTCACCGCCACCGAGGCCGACAACGTCATCACCATCGAATACGGGCAGTTCGGCCGGAGCCACGGCGCCAGGTTTGAACTCGAAGTCCCGCGCTCCACCGCCCTGCAGTTGCAGAGCAGCTTCGGCGGCGAGATCTCGATCACCGCGATCAACGGCGACGTTGAAATCAAGAACATGAACGGCGAAATCACGCTCCAGGACCTGGGCGGCGGCGCCCTCGTTGAAACGATGAACGGCCGGATCAACGCCTCCTTCACCCAGCTCTCGCCCGACAAGCCGCTCGCGTTCAGCTCCATGAACGGCGAGATCCGCCTGCGCGTGCCGGACGACAGCAAGGCCAACCTGCGTTTCCGCACCCAGAACGGCTCGATCCTCACCGACTTCCCCGCCGAGGTGATGGTCACCAAGACCGAAGGCGGTGGGGGCGCCAGCTACGCGCCGGTGGCGGCCGATGTCGCTCGCGCAGCCTCGGACGCCGCTCGCGAAGCAATGGAGGTCGCGCGCGCCGTCGCCGACGAAGTGCGCGTCGCGGTCGAAGCCGAAGCCCGCGCCTTCGGCCAAGGCGAGCCCGGCGAAGAGCCCTCGCGGGCGCCTCGTGCCCCGCGCGTCCCACGCGCGCCGCGGCCGCCGTCGATTCCCGCCATGGCCGGCGGCAAGGTCGTCACCGGCACGCTTAACGGCGGTGGCACCGAAATTCAGGTCGCCACGATGAACGGCGACATCGTCGTCCGCCGCCGGACGCCCGAATCGAACTAAACGTCAGACCCGGCCTCCACCTCTGCCAAGGACGGCGTCGTCGAGACGCCGTCCTTTGTTTTTTAGGACTGCGCCGGCTTGTCGTCCGTCGACACCGGTTCGTCGGGACGGACCGGTTCACCCGGGCGCGCCTCGGTCGCTTGCGGCTCAGCGGACGAGGCGGGTTCAGCGGAAGCAGCGCCTTCTGCCGGCGCGGATTCCGCCGTCGCCGTTTCGGTCGAAGTCGTTTCCGCCGGAGCCTCCGAAGATGCTTCCGACGCGGCAGGCGCGGTCTCCGTTGGACCCGAGGCTTCCGTCGCGTCGGCTTCACTCTTCCGTCGTCCGCGCGTGCTCGTGCGGCGGCGGCCGGCGGACTTGCTCTTCGCGTTCAGCCAAAGGCTCTCATCCTTCGTGCTGCGGCTGAGCCAGAGGGCCTCGTCGCCAATCTCCACCGTCACGGGTTTCTCCTTCGAGTCGTCCGGAATCGGCAGGCCCGCGCGCACCAAAGCTTCCATCAGTTCGATCACCGGCCGGTTGACGGCGCGGGCCAACTGCTCGACGGGTGCCGACGCGCCACTGCCGCGGCGATTCGCCTTCAGCAGCGTGCGCAGGACCTCGAGCGGGTTGGCATCTGGCGGCAGCTCAGTCGCCGGCAACGCGTCCGTGATCTCCACCGGCTCAACCGTGTCCTCGGCCCCGGCGCCGGTCTCATCATCCGGCTCGGGCGTGTCGCCACCCGCGGCCGCCGCCTCGGCACTCGCCTCAGCCGACCGCTCTCCGGAAGCCTCTTCGGTCCCGGAAGGCGCGGCCTCGTCCTCACCCTCGCGCTTTTCGCGACCATTGATCCAGAGGCCGCCGCGGTTGTCCTTGTTAATCCAGTAAACGAACGGGCCGATCTCCACTGGATCCGCCTTGCCGTTGGCCTGCTCGGGCACGACGAGGCCCAACGCCGTCAACGCCGCCACGAGTTCCTCCTCCGGGCGACGCAGCGCCTTGGCGAGATACGACGTGCTGCCGGAGAACCCACCGCCGCGACGGTTTTGGCGCATGCGCGGCCGCAGGCTCGTCAACAACGCCTCGCCCTCGGGTAGCTCGCCCGAAGCGGCGGCCGCCTGACCAGCCGCAGCTTCGGCCGCTTTCGCTTCGCGCGCGGCTTCACGGGCGGCCTTCGCGGCCTCGGCTTTGGCCTGGCGCTCCGCTTCGCGCTGCTCCTGCTGCCGCTTCTGCTCGTTGCGGCGATCAACTTCCGCCTGATGCTCGGCCGCCAGCTCCGCCGCGGCCGGGTCCGACGGATCGAGCTTGCGGACCGGGGTGACGCGGAAGGCGGGACGGGGCTTCTCGCGGACGTTCAGGAACAGCTGCCCACGGTTGTTCTTGTTCAACCAATAAAGGTCGCCCTCGAACTCGAAATAATCCGGCGCGGAATCCTCCGTCTCCGGGATCGTAAAACCGCACTCCAACAGCGCGCCGACGATGTCGTCCGGCTCCTGCTCCCACCGCTTGGCCAGATAATCGATCGCGACGGACTGGCCGGGGCCCTTCTGGTTGCGGCGCAGGTGCGGCCGGATCGCCTCGAACAACGTCGGCAGCTCATCCTCGTCCGGCAGATCATCCCAGTCGCCCACCTCCACCGCACCCGCCTCTTCCGCCAGCGCCTCGGGATCCTGGTCGAGTTCCGTGTCCCGCGGTCGGCGGAACGACTCGTCACGCGCCCCGCCGTCGGCCTCCTGCGGCGGCGCAGTCGGCTCCGGAGCCGGACCTTCGCGTTCCCGGGCCATCGCGGCAG
>JAEWIY010000127.1 GCA_023386835.1 Verrucomicrobiota bacterium | reverse complement strand
GTTCTCCTCTGCGTCGAGCTTCCTCGGGTACCCGTTGACGGAGGAATGCCGGCAGTTCATCGAGCGGCACGCCGCGAAGGCGTGACGCCGCCTGACCTGATAGAGGGGCAGAATTCATGCAGGGGGCCTGGGGGGGAACGTGACGGGCTGCTGGAAAAATGAAATGACCAGTCACTGGACAAATCAATGGACCAGTTCGCCCGCGTTGCGTGCCGCCTTTTCGACGTCGAACGTGCGGCGCGTACCCCTCGCCCGACCGCTCCTTCGATGACATCCCCCTCGACCCACAACTTGGTGTGCGATTTTCCCCGGTCGTTCCTCCGCTGGCGGCACGATACGACCAAGCAGCCGCTGCTGACCGTGTCGCGGCCGCCGCCCACCACCCTCAACAACGTGCGCATGCCGGTGGAGTGCCTCGCAGTCGTCGAGCGGGACGGCGCGCGGCAGGAGTTCGCGCTCGGCGCGTCGTGCAAGACGGAGCAGGTGTTCGTCGAACGTGACGTGTGGATGCAGCCCAATGCCGACATGTGCGCGGTCATCGGGCCGGGCCAGTTCCTCGTCATCAAGCGCTGGGACAAGGTCGACAAGGGCGTGATGCTGCATCCGCCGAGCCTGGGCCCGCAGCCTGAACGGCAGTGCGTGGATCCCATTGCCGCTTTCGAGACCCACAGTGTGGACGTGCGTCGATCCCCCGCCCGCAAGATCGGGGGGATCGACGAGATCATCGAGGTGCTGAGATCGGACCTCCCCGTCGTTGCGCGGACGACCTTCACCGCCGATGGCGCTCGTGTAACGCTCGAGTACCCGGTCAAGACGGTGAACTACAGCGAGCGCCACCGCTATTATCAGGTGGATACGGGGCCGGTGCTCTTCTTTGGCGAGTCGACGGGGCCACAGTTGATCGAGCACCTGCACCTCGCCTACGTCGCGCACCTGGGTGGCGATTGGGCGGAGTTCCTGGTCAGCCGTCCCACGCCGATCGAAGGCACGACGGTGCGCGTGCACCATTTTTCGGCGGTTCGCCGGGTCGAGGCGCGGCATTCGCTTTGGGTATTGGCAGAATCATGACACCGCTGCGCGCGATTGTCACCGGCGGCGCCACCAACATCGGTCGCGCGATCACCGAAGCCTTCCTGGCCCAGGGGGCGCGCGTGGTGGTCGGGCAGCCCGACGTGAGCGTGGCCGCCTCGCTCGTGGAGCGGCACCCGGGCCGGGTGATTGCCCTGCCCGTCGATGTTGGTGATCCGGCGCAGTGTGCGCGGTTCGTCGACGAGGCGGTCGGCGTCCTTGGCGGCCTGGATGTGCTGGTCAACAACGCGGCGATCGCCGGGCCCGAGGCTCTGGGCACGCTAGCGGACCTCCGGCCGGCTCAGTTTGAAGCGCTCGTGCGGGTGAATATCGGCGGGGTGGTGTTCTGTTCCCAGGCTGCAGTGCCGCACCTCAGGACGTCCGGCGGCGGTGTGATCGTCCACATCTCTTCGATCAACGCGTTCCGTCCGCAGCGCGGCGCGATGATCTACGCCGCCACCAAGGCGGCGGTGGACTCGTTGGTGCAGTCGATGGCGAAGGAACTCGCCGCCGCGAAGGTCCGGGTGGTAGCGGTTGCGCCTGGCGACATTCGGGTGGAGGGCTCCGCCCAGCTGGAGCAGGAATTGGCGAAACGCGGCATCGTGTCGGATGTGGTGAACCAGACACCGCTGGGCCCAGGTCGTCCGGCAGACATTGCGGACACCGTGGTTTTCCTCGCGTCGCCCCGGGCCCGTTTCGTGACTGGCGTTACCTGGGTGGTTGACGGCGGTTTGTTGGCATGAACCGGTCTGATCGCACACCCGCGGTCCGGTTGCGTCACCCGGCTTCAGGTGGGCGCGAGGGTGAACAGCGCGTCACCGGCCCGCACGGAACGTTGATGTCGGACCAGCACGACGCGCCCGCTCCGCTCGGCCTTCACCAGGGAGGCCGTGACATTGCCGAGTGGATACACCGTGCCGAGGGTCTTGCCCTTGCTCACGTGCTGCCCGAGGGCGACGGACGGCACGAAAAGGCCCGCATGGGGGGCCGGGTGATGGACCTGCAGATGGGCCTCTTCCGCGTCGCGCGACACCCGCAGGAGCTGCGCGCGGCGGCGGGGGGGCGGGCCCGGCACGCAGCCGGTTGCGCGCAGGAGCTTCGACAGGCCGCGATCGAGCGCGCGCAGGTCGCGGGCATCCACCCCTCCCCGTCCGCGGCACTCGACGTAGATGGCCGGCACGCCGCGCGAGTAGGCCGCGCTGAGGGTGCGCCCGGGCAGGTGCGGCCCGGCCCAGCACCAGAAGTCGTCGAAGCATCCGGCCATCGCGCGCTGCGCGCGGCCGATTCCGCCAGGGCAGGAAAGGTAGCCGACCCATGGCAGCAGCTCGTACGCGCGACCACCGCTGTGAAGGTCGACATAGTGCGTGGCCTGCGCGAGAACCTGCGAGTCGAACAGGTGGGCGAGCCGGGCCGTCACCGATCCGCGGTGATTTCCAGGAAACGCCCGGGCCAGGTTTCCGTTGTCCGTGGGATGACAGCGCTCGCCCGCCTCGAATGCACCTTCGTTCAACACCGGGATCATGATGACGGTGCCGCGCAGGCGGACCGGCCGCCAGCGTTGCACCCACTGGCGCAGCACGGTCGGGCCCTCGTATTCGTCGCCATGCGTGGCGCCGTTGATCACCACCACGGGTCCGGGACCGCCGCGCCAGATGAAGGCATCGAAGCCGACGTTTCGCGCGCGGAAGCGATGCGAGTGAAATCCCTGCTCGAGCGTGCGAACGTCCAGGTCCAAGGCTGAAACGGAAGTGCTCATGGCGAAAAATCAGAAGTCCCGGGCAAAGCAGGCGCAGTCCACGTCGTCGGCGGCAAAGGCGCAAACGCGCGCCACTGGACAGAGCCGCAGACCAGTGGCGCGGTGGGTCGAGGACGGCGACCGCCGGTTGCTCATGTTGGAAAACGCACACTTCAGCGTTGCGCTGTGGCCGGCGTTTGGGGGGGCGGTTGTGCGGTACATTCACCGCGCGAGCGGAATCGACGTGATCTGGCGAAACCCGTACGGCCATCCGCCCCGGGTCGGGGTGCTCGAGCAGCCGATGGCGGGCGGCAGCGACTTGTATGACGTGATGGATGGGAGCTGGTACGTGTCGCTACCCAACGGATTCTTTGCCGGCGATTACTTCGGTGCGCCGCTGGGAACGCATGGTGAACTCCGCAGCCTGCCCTGGACCGTCGAGCACGTGGAGCGAACGGCCGCCGCGGTGCGGGTGGAGCTCGTAGGCCGTTCGGTTCGCACGCCACTCGTGTACCGGCGCGTGTTGACGGTGGAGCCGGGCAGCGTGTGGCTGCGCTGGGAGGAAACGGTGGAGAACCGATGCAGCGAGCCGTTGCCGATCGCGTGGCTGCAGCACCCGACCTTTGGCGGGCCGCTTCTGGACGGCGTGCGACTGATCACACCCGCACGGAGCGTCCGGGTCTTCGCAGCCGATGATCCTTCGGCGCTGCAACTGCAGGCGGGATACGAGGGCACGTGGCCCTTTGTTCCGGAACGCGACAGCGGAAAGCTGCGGGACTGCAGCGTGCTTCCACCTGCCGGGTCGGGGCACGACCACTCGGTGCAGCTTGCCGACTTCGAGGTCGGCCGCGGGTGCTTGTGGAACGAGCGCCTGAACCTTGGTTTTGCGATGCAGTGGGACGCCGCTCGCTTTCCCTATGCATGGTCCTGGTCGTCCTCAGGAGGCATTCGGCATTATCCGCTGTGGGGCGAAGGGCACCTCCTCACCTTGCAACCGAGCACCTCGCCGGTCGGACGCTTTGCGGATCTGGTGCGCCGGGGCGAGGTGCTGGACCTGCCGGCGCAAGGCGCGGTGAGCACCACGATGCTGACGGGATTCGTCACGCGAGCGGAGGGCCCGTGGGACGGGCGTGGCTCATGAGCCTGTGGCGCTATGCGCATCGCTGGGGCGCTCCTCCGCCGGACTTCGCGATATCGATGGGCGAGGGCGGAACGCCGTTGATCCGTTCGCAGCGGATCGGTCCGGCTCTTGGGTTGCGGCAGTTGTGGTTCAAGTACGAAGGAGGAAATCCCACCGGCTCGTACAAGGATCGCTTCGCGTCCGCCGCGGTCAGTCACCTGCTGCGTGACGGTCGCCGCGCGTGTCTCGGCACCTCCAGTGGCAACACGGGCGCCGCGCTCGCCGCGTACTGTGCCCGCGCGGGACTTGCGTGCTACCTTGCGATCGTCGAAGGCGCGCCGGAAGGAAAGCTCCGTCAGATGCGTGCCTATGGCGCGCGGCTGTTTCGCGTGAAGGACTTCGGCTGCTCTCCGGAGGTGAACAACACGGTGATGGGTGGCCTGCGCGAACTCGCTGCAGCGCTCGGCACCGGGTACGAGATCAGCGCCTTCGCGCTTTCCCCGAAGGGCATGGCGGGCGTGCAGACCATCGGGTACGAACTGGCCGAGGTGTTTCGGGACGAGGCGTTCGATGTCTTCGTGCCTGCAGGTGGTGGCGGGCTGACACTCGCGATCGCCCGCGGGCTCGAGCAGGTCGATGCCCGGAGCCGCGTGCACTGCGTGCAACCCACGGGCAACGACACCATCGCAACGCCCCTGCGCGAAGGTCGGTCTCGCGCGGTGTCCGTGCAGTCGACGACGGCGATCAGCGGGTTGCAGGTCGGCGGTGTGCTTGATGGCGATCGCGTGATCGAGGTGTGTCGCAGTTCCGGTGGACAGGGCTACGTGGTCGATGACGACGCGGTCTGGCGCTGGCAGGCGCGACTCGCGCGGGAAGAAGGCATCTTTTGTGAACCCGCCGGAGCCGTGGCGCTCGCGGGTGTCGAACGGGCGCTGGCCCGCGGTGAAGTGGCACCGGAGGAACCGGTCGTCTGCCTCGTCACCGGCAGCGGGTTCAAGGACGAACGTTCCGTGCTGCGAATGACCGGCGAGGCCACGCCGCTGCTTGACGGATTCGATGACTTTGCCGCTGCGGTGCGGGAAGGCCTTCGCAGCGGCGGTTGAACGTCGCTGCGAAG
>JAEWIY010000013.1 GCA_023386835.1 Verrucomicrobiota bacterium | reverse complement strand
CGGCGCAACCGGTCATCCCTGTCAAATCACGCGCAGCAGCCGCGCGTTTGCGTTAGAAACCCGGTTCGCTCGGCACGACGCCGACGACCTTGATCTCGATCGGGCCGACTTCGCCCTTCAGGCCCAGGTTCTCGCGATAGATTTCCGCGATTTCCTGCGTCAGGTAGCCTTGGATCGCGTCGAGCTTGGCCTCGGGTCGCACTTTCAAACGCAATCGGGTGAACAGCTGGCCGCCGTTTTCCCGGACATGGGCGCGGGCCGTCGCGACTCCGCGCAGCTGTTCGCAGCAGGCCTCCACCATCCGGTGCAGCGCACGTCGTGAAATCATCAACTTCCCCCGGTCGTCGCTGGAGAGCACGAGCACCGCTGGGCGACGCAGCCACAGCAGGACGAGCAAAAGGGCCAGGCAGCCGCCGATGATCGAGGCCTCGACCGGGGCACTGAGAATGTAGTCGCGGATCGCGTTCACGGAGGGAGGGGCAGCGCGGGCTTAGTCCGTCGCCGGGGCGTCCGGCCAGAGTTCGTCGGCCTTGTCCGGCCGCGGTTCTTCACCGGGCAGCCGCACCCCTTCGATCACCACGTCGACTCGGGCGACGTCCTTGCCGGTCATGGCCATGACCTGTGTGCGGACCGCCACTTGCACATCGTACGCCGTCCGACCGATTTCAGAACCGTAGGCCACGATCAGGCGCACCTCGATCGAGTAGGTGCCTTCCTCGTTCTCGTTCACCCGGACGCCGCGATGGTCGGCTTCGCGTTTCGCAAAAAGTTCGCTGATGCCGTCGGCCAAACCGCCGCCCACGCCGGCCACACCCGCGACCTGCAACGCTGCCAGCCGCACGATGCTGGCGATCACGTTGTGGTTGATCTTGATGTCCCCAAGCTCCGGCGGCTCGTCGAATCGCGGGGGCGGACTGAATTCGGGCTGCATGTTACGCGGAGAGTGTTGGTGTTCGGATTTGGACGCAAGCGCTCGGACGAGAGGGACTCTTGTCCATTCGCCCGAGTGCCAGAAGAGCCTCGGTTGGGCGCGGAGCCGCCGACTCAGGAGAAGAGATCCGGCGGCGTGCGACTGAGGAAGTCCTCCATGTAGGCGGTGGTCGCTTTGCCTTCGATGAAGAACGGATCGCTCATGATCGCCTTGTGCAGCGGGATCGTCGTCTTGATGCCGCGAATGAGGTACTCACTGAGTGCGCGGTAGCTGCGCTCCAAGGCGATCTTCCGCGTAGACCCGAAGCAGATCAGCTTGCCGATCATCGAGTCGTAATACGGCGGAATCTGATAACCCGAGTACACGTGGCTGTCGACGCGGACGCCGTGCCCACCGGGGGCGTAATACAGTCCGATCGTGCCCGGCGACGGTGAGAAGTTGCGAGCCGGGTCCTCGGCGTTGATGCGGCACTCGATCGCGTGCTTCGTGAACGTGATGTCGCCCTGGTCGAACTCGAGTTTCTCGCCGTTCGCCACCCGGATCTGCTGCTTGATCAGGTCGATGCCGGTCACCTCTTCGGTCACCGGATGTTCCACCTGGATGCGGGTGTTCATCTCGATGAAGTAGAAGTTCCCCTTGCCATCGACGAGGAACTCGATCGTGCCGGCGTTCTCGTACTCTGCGGCTTCCGCCGCTTTCACCGCGGCCTTGCCCATTGCCTTGCGCAGCGAGGGCGTGAGGAACGGTGAGGGCGCTTCTTCAATCAGCTTCTGGTGCCGACGCTGGACTGAACAATCGCGTTCGCCGAGGTGGAGGACCTTGCCGTGCGAATCCGCCAGCACCTGGAACTCGATGTGACGCGGGCGCTCGATGTACTTCTCGATGTAAACAGCGCCGTTGCCGAATGCCTTCTCTGCTTCGCCCCGGGCGACATGGTATTCCTTCGCGAAGGACATGTCGTTGTGCGCGATTCGCATGCCGCGGCCACCACCGCCGGCCACGGCCTTGATGATGACCGGATAACCGATCTTGCGGGCGATCTTTACGGCCTCGCTCTCGGATTCGACCGGACCGTCGGATCCCGGCACGGTCGGCACGCCGGCCTTGCGCACGGTGTCCTTCGCGATCGCCTTATCGCCCATCATCTTGATGGACTTTGCCTTCGGGCCGATGAATTTGATGTTGCAGGACTCGCACTGCTCGGCGAACTTCGCGTTCTCGGAGAGGAAGCCGTAGCCCGGGTGGATGGCGTCAACATCGGCCACTTCGGCCGCGGCGATGATCCGGTCCGCCTTGAGATAGCTGTCCGAGCTGCGTGGACCGCCGATGCAGATCGCTTCGTCGGCCAGTTGCACGTGGAGCGACTGGACATCGGCTTCCGAATAGACGGCGAGCGTTTTGATGCCGAGCTCGCGACAGGCTCGGACAATGCGCAGGGCGATTTCACCGCGGTTCGCGATGAGGATCTTCTGTATCATGAAGGCGATGGATCAACGGCGCGTCGTCCCGAAGGACGAACGCCTACGACGAGTGGGAGCGAATCGGCGCCAATTAGGCGGCCTTAACCTTGAAGAGCCGCTGGCCGTACTCCACCGGCTGGCCGTTTTCGACGAGCACCTCCACCACGGTCCCCTTGGTTTCCGCCTGGATCTCGTTCATGATCTTCATCGCCTCGATGATGCAGACCACGCTGGTCTCGGTGACCTTGGTGCCCGGTTCAGCGAAGGCTTTCGCATCCGGGGAGGGCGACCGATAGAACGTTCCCACCATCGGAGACTTGATGTAAGTGACGCCGGCCTCGTCCGGAGCTTCTCCGGCGGGCGCATTCGCGAGGGCCGTCGGAGCGGCAGGTGCCACCGTCGGCGGGTTCACCGGCGCATCGCCCAAGCTGAAGGGCGGATTAGAACCGCTGCGCGACGTGGAGGCCACGGGAAGTCCGTTGGCACCACGCCGGATCTTGAGTTTGAAACCCTCTTCCTCGACCGCGAACTCGGTCAGGTCAGAGCGCTTCATCAGGTCAATGATCTGTTTGATTTGCTTGAGGTCCAAACGGAATCCTTGGTTCGGGTTGGGTCGACGAAATGGAGTGACGCGTCAGGTGGAAGGGTCGTTCAAAAAGAAAACCCCGCATTCGCGCAACCTTTCAATTTTTGCCAGTTTTCGGCGATTTTGCCCCGCTTTTACCGCCAAAATCACCCGCTTTGCGCGAAATTCGGGGGTACTCGCGCATCGCCGGTGAGAGTGGAAGTGGAGTGGAATGGGGTCGTAAAGTGGCCCGAATTGAGGAATCGCAGCACCGATTCCTGAGTACTCTTCCGGAAAAGAATTCCGGTGTGAGAATGGGGGAGAACCACACGGTCCTGAGCGCCTTCAAGCCAGGTGCTGCTCAGCGGAACCTTGCCATCGCCGGGCCGCCCGGCCCAACCGGAGAACAAGCCGGTCAAGGGCCGATCACCGGCAATGATCCCCAGCTCCGGTCCCTCCGGCCAAGAGCCGAGTTGGCGGGCGAAACCGGTCAGATCCGTGCCGAGGCGGACGCCGTTGGGGCCATAAACTCGCCGAAACAGCCACCAGTGGCGGATGCGATCAACAAGCGGAGTGCCATGATTCGGTGGAGCAATCATCACGACCCGGCTTAAGCCGGCCGGCAATCGACGGGAGGCGAGGCAGCTCCGCAGGAGCAAACCACCCATCGAGTGCGTCACGGCGTGCCACCGTTGGCCCGGTTCCTCCAGCCCGGCTTGCCGTAAGCATCCAGGCAGCCAAGTCCCGCCCAGCTCCTCCAGCGGGGAACGGCACGAAGCATACCCGAGGTTCAGCACGCGGAACCCGGCCCGACTCAAACAACGAGCCAACGGCGCCATGGCCCACGGCCCGAGTGCGATCCCGTGGAGCAGCACCACCGTGGCAGGCGACGGGGAAACGGCCGGGCGGGTTGAGGTCATGGTTCGCGCGGGCGTTCACCGAGGCTGGCAGGCTGCGGGGAATTGGGTTCGAGCTCGTTCGCGCCCCTGTTAACGGGCGTTGGCCGCAGGCCCATCCACGCTCTGACGGAAACGGCGATGAGGACAATCGCTCCCCCGACCAGCGCGTAAGCGCTCGGTTTTTCGCCCAGCGCCAGCAACACCCAGAGCGGATTGAGGATCGGTTCGAGCACAGGCAGCAGAACCGCCTCCAACGCGCTGACGTGCCGAATGGCGCGGGAGTACAGCCAGTAGGCGGTGCCCAGTTGCACGACCCCCAGCGCCAACAGCGTGAACCATCCCGTTGCAGGCAGGCTGGGCGCAGTGACGATGGCGGGCAGGCCGACGAGAAACGCGAGCAGGTTGCCGAGGATGATCGACTCCACGGGGGAGCCGTCTTTCTGCCGCCGCAAGGCGACGGCCATGCCGGCAAACGCCACACCCGCGGCGATTGCGAGCACGTTGCCGAGCGTGTGGGCCAGCTCCAGGCGATCGGCAAAGAACAGGCTCATGCCGCCCAGCACACAGAAGATCGTCCACCAGTCGGACCGCCGCGCCGGTTCGCGCAGGAGCCAGGCGCTGAACAAGGCGACCCACACGGGGGCCGTGTATTGAAGCAGGATCGCATTGGCCGCGGTCGTCAGCTTGTTCGCGCTGACGAAGAGCAAGGAGCAGGCGGCGTAGGCGACCGCTCCCAGCACCATCGGCCACGAAAAACGGAGCCGCAGCCGTCCGTGCAGCAGGAAAAGAAAGAGGGCGGCGACCAGGCCGCGTCCTCCCGCCACGGCGAGGCCCGGCCACTCAACCGCCTTGATCAGAAGGCCGCCGAAGCTCCAGCAAACCGCCGCCAGGACGAGTTGCCCGACAGCCTGACGGTGAGCCGACCGATCCGTGTGCACCGAGCGCAATTACCGCGTGAACGTGATCGACGCAATTCCGCCGAGGACGCAGGTGGCGCGACCGACTCGCCTGCTCACCCTTAGCGGGAAGCGACGGTGCGTCGTTCCAGCGCCTCGAGCACGATACTGGGGGTCAGCAGCTCCGGCAGCACGATCGGCTCCGGTTGGCCCGGCAGATAAACCAAGTTGAACGGCACGGCGCTTCTTTTCCAGCGCGCCAACTCCGCCGTGATCGCCGGATCACGGTTCGTCCAATCCGCCTTTAGTGTCACCACGCCGCGGTCGCGGAACTCGCGTTTCACGTTGTCCGAGCTGAAGACGATCCGCTTGTTGGTCTGGCACGTGGCACACCAGCGCGCGGTGAAGTCGACATAGACCGGCCGTTGTTCCGCCAGAGCTTGGGCGATCGCTTCAGCGCTCCACGGCTCCCACGTGATGTCGGTGGGTGCGGCCGCCCGCGGCCAGCCGAGCCAGGCGCCGATGGCAAGCAGGGCCGCACTCGCCACCCAGCCAAAGCGCCGGCGGGCGGGTTTAGCGCCCGGCGTGCTGTATCGACCGTACAACCACGTCGCCATCGCGACGAGGGTCAGGCCGAAGAGCGCCATCAGGAGGCCGTTCTCGGTTGTCTGCCCAGCCAGCACCCAGACGAGGTAACCGACCGTGGCGTAGAGAGGGAACGCCATGACCTGTTTGAACGTTTCCATCCACGCACCGGGACGCGGCAGAATTCGAACGGCCGACGGGAAGATCGAAAGGAGCAGGTAGGGAACACTCAATCCAAGCGCAATGGCCGAGAAGACCGCGAACGACTGACCCGTCGGCAATGCGAGCGCGGCTCCGAGAGCCGGCGCGAGGAAGGGCGCGCTGCACGGCGTCGCCACGACGGTCGCCAGCACGCCCGTGAAAAACGAGCCCGTGTAACCCTGCTTCGTCTGCAATTGGCTGCCGACGCCCGTGGCCGAAAGTCCAAACTCGAAGACACCGCTCATCGCCAAGCCGAAGACGAGCAACACGGCCGCCAGGCCAAAAACGAAGGCGGGTGATTGCAACTGGAAGCCCCAACCCAGCTGTTCTCCGCCGGCTCGCAGAATTGCGAGCACCGTGGCGAGCGCCCAGAACGAGACGAAGACGCCCACCGTGAAGGCGACGCCATGGAGCATCACGCGGCGCCGTTCGGCTCCCGCCTGGTTGACGAAGCCCAGGATCTTGATCCCGAGCACCGGGAAGACGCACGGCATTAGATTGAGAATCAGGCCCCCGAGGAATGCCAGGAGCAACGTGCCGCCGATCGGTCCGGCCGCTGAAGTCGCCCCGCCCGCAGCGGTTGCGCCCGCCGAGGCGAGCGAGCCCTCCTCGAGCGGCACGTCGAGCCGGGCCCCGAGCACTTGAGGTGAACCCCATCCGCCGTCGCGGCGGAGCACGCCGGTCAGGCGGTCAAACGAACCTTCGTACGCCGCTGAAACGGTGAGTGTGAGCACCACTGTTCCGTCCGCGGCGCGCTCCTGCTTCTGGGGCGCGTCGTATTGAACAAGGCCGTTGTCCGAAAAGAACCAGGGCAGGGGCTCACCGTCCGGGACGCCCTGCAGCCGCAACGTGATCGTGTCGTCCTTGCGGCTGGCGGTACCCTGCAACTCCCGCACCGGCTTCGGGAGCGCCGCGAGGATCCGCTCTCGTTCAGGAGTCGGCTGCGGGGGCTCGGCCCGCACGGGCAGCTCGAGGGTCGACTCGCCGCCGCCGGGAATGCAGACGTCTGCGCACATCAGCCAGTCGACCGTCGCCTTGAGGCTCACCGTCGTGCCCGGTTGCGTGTTTGCACTCGGCGTGATCAGGACCGGCAGGAAGGCGGTCTCCTCGTAACCGTGCCCCGTGATCGAGCCTTGGCGGTCGCGAACGAGCTTGGGCGTTGGCCACTCGATGTCGCCCGCCGTCCAGCCGTCCGGCAGTTCCCATTCAATCGCCGTCGGATATCCGGTTCCCGGGTTGATCCAGTAGGTGTGCCAGTGCGGCTCATGTTGCAGCCGAACCGCCACCGTAAACGGACGGCCCGGCTGGACCGACGTTTCGGTCGACACCAGCGTCGCCTGTACCTGCGCCGACAGGCTTGGCAGGGCCGCCAGCAGCAACCAACCAGCGAGGAGAGCGAACGAAAAACGACGAACGGCCATGGTGGGAAGAGGGACGCGCGCGCTGCGGTTCGTCCGCCAGCACACGTGTCACCCTACCCAGAACCCGGCAATCGTCGAGCGAGCATCGGTGAGACGCTCGCTCGAACCGTAACAGGATTGTCAGCGGGTCGGACTCAAAGCAGGCGGCCGGGCGCGTAGCTCGACGCGCCTTTGACGCGGCGAACGATCGCGTTGGCTTCCAATACGAAGGCATCGACCTGCTGCGGAGCGGCTCCGACGAAGCGTCCGGTGTCTTGCAGGAGCCGGCTGAGCTTCTCCCGCGAAAGGCCGAGGCGCGGTTCTGCCGCCAGTCGATCAATCATCGCCGGGTCACGGCCTTCGCGAATCGCCGCGGCCGCGTCCAGCGCGTGTTGTTTGATCGCGGCGTGCGCGGTCTCACGCCCAGCGCCGCCACGCACAGCCTCCATCAAAATCGTCGTCGTAGCCAGGAAGGGCAGATTGCGGACGTTTTCCGCCGCCAGGACGGCGGGGAACACCGTCAACTGCTCGAGCACGTTGAGGAAGGTCTCCAGCAGGCCATCAATCGCGTAGAACGAGTCCGGCAGTGCCACGCGTCGGACGACCGAACAGGAAACGTCGCCCTCGTTCCATTGGTCGCCCGCGAGCGTCGCGGTCATGGTGACGTATCCGCTGAGGATGGTGGAGAAGCCGCAGATACGCTCGCAGTTGCGAGCGTTCATCTTGTGCGGCATGGCCGACGAGCCGACCTGCCCCTTCTGGAAACCTTCGGTCAGCAATCCCTGGCCGGCCATCAGGCGCAGCGTGGTGGCAAAGCTCGCCGCCGCCGCGCCGATTTGGTGGAGCGCGCTCACCACCTCAAAGTCGAGACTTCTTGGATACACTTGCCCGACGGCGCCGAGGGCGCGCCGGAAGCCGAGATGCTTCAGCACCTGCTGCTCGAGCCGCGCGACTTTTTTCGCATTCCCGCCGAGCAACGTGAATTGATCCAGTTGCGTGCCCACCGCGCCCTTCAGCCCGCGCACCGGGTAGCGCGCGACAAGTTCGTCGAGGCGGAGGAACGCGCCCTTCAGCTCCTCGCCAAACATCGCGAAACGCTTGCCCAGTGTCGTCGGCTGGGCCGGCACGTTGTGCGTGCGGCCGGTCAGGAGAACGTTGCGGTGACGCTTCGCCTGGCGGGCGAGCCGTTGCAGGGCGGCGGCGACCTTGAGCCGAACCACCTGCAGCGCGCGCAGGATTTGCAGTTGCTCGACGTTTTCCGTCAGGTCGCGGCTGGTGAGCCCAAGGTGAATCTGCTCATGGCCGGCGAGGGCGTTAAACTCCTCGATTCGCGCCTTCACATCGTGCAGCGCGACCCGCTCGCGCGCGTCGATCGAAGCGAGATCGATCCGGTGCTTCACCTTTTCGTACGCGGCGATGGCGGAGGCGGGGATGGCCACGCCGAGCGCGCGCTGCGCCTTCATCACGGCGATCCAGTAGTCGCGCGCGCGCGCGCCCCG
>JAEWIY010000005.1 GCA_023386835.1 Verrucomicrobiota bacterium | reverse complement strand
ACTCCGGTCCGCGAAGTAAAGGCCCGTGAGTCCCTCGGCCGTGCTGATGATCCACGCCGTCGCCGGCGGTGGCGGCGTGGCTCCGAGCAGCGACACAAAACGCGGCGCGACAAAATCCGCCGTGTTCCAGCGTTCGAGCTCTTCCGCCGAGAACCGCTTCCGGTAGGCGGCGTAGATCAAAACCCGCTCGGCGCCCGGCCGCGTCCAATAGCCGTAGTAAATCTGCGACAGCGGAAAGGGGGACAATCCTTCCAGCGCCAGTTCCACCTGACTATCCACAGTGGCAGCCTCGGCGCCCGTTGCCAGCGCGAGGCTGCGCACGAAAAACCGCGTGTCGGGCAGGAGAACGACATCCCGGCCGGGAGTGGCGAGCGCCGGGAGTTTCAGCATAGGCAACGGCATGATCAGAGTTTCGGCGAGCGCAAGTGCGGCGGCACTTCCACCGGGCCCGACGCAATCGCAGCATTTTCGCGAATTTCCAAGACCGTAAACGGGTACTGCAGCCCCGCGCCGGCGGCCGGCGTTTTCCGCTCCCCGGCGGCTTCCGGCGTCGCACCAGCCTTGGTCTCGGCGGTCGTGGTCGAGCGTTCGGCCTCGTTGACCGGCGCGGGAATGGCCGGCGCGGAGACCAGCTTGGCGCCATTCGGCGGGGCGATCACCGCCTCGGTTCGGTAGAACGAGCGACCGTCGCGCACCGTCACACTCACGCGCAGCGCCAGAATGTTGGCCCCAAATCCCGCGGCGACACCCTGCTCGCCCAGGACGGACGCCACCTCACCCGCCGAGCGGAAGTAGCGTTGCCCCGTCGCAAACGCGCCCGTGCCCTGGCGGAAATCGGACAGCTGGCGTCGCTGGTACGGATCGTATCCCCCCAGCGAAGCGAGCACGCCCTCGGGCGCGGCGTTGATGTTCGGCTGTTCGTAGTCGTACAGCGACACCGAATCGATGAAGCGCTGGCCGAGCTCGGTCAGCTGGCCCTTTTCATCAAAAAACTGCTCCCGCGCGAACTCGATCGCACGCAATTCCGAGAAGGAGCGCAGCGGCCGGGCGGGCGGGTGAAACGGCAGCGGCGTGTTCTCGTAATCCCGCTCCTGGGGCGCACTGGCCGTCTTGGGCGTGTAGTCCTTTTGCATCCAGCCGAGCAGCGCGTCGACCAGTCGATCGCTGTCGGTGGGCGGCAGCTCCCAACTTTCAAACAGCGCCCGCAACGCCACCGGATCAATCCGCGGCAACGAGAGTTTGCCGCTTTCATCCTGAAACTCGACTGTCACCACCATGCCCGGAGGAGGTTCGTAACCGGCCCACTCCAAGGGTTCCGCCCATCCCTCGTGCGGGCTGTGCAGTCCGTTGCCGACCAACTGAAATTCCTGCAACACCGCCAAGGTCGTCTCGAGCGCCGAATAGGCGACCGTTTGCAGTCGCTGGGCGTCCGCTTCACGCGCATCGACGACCAGGTCGGTGCTCGCCCGGTCCATGAACAACAGCAGCGCGGTCGTCGCGAACATCAGCGTGACCAGCACGATCACGAGCACCGAGCCGCGACGGCCCCCGAGGCGCGGCGTCACCGGCGCGAGCGACAGCGGCGCGGACCCCGACAAAACTTCAGCTGAGGCGAACGCGCGCATGCTCAAAAGGGCGGCAGCCCCTCCGTGGTGATCGGCAGCGCGATGAGCGACTCGCGCGTCAGATTCTTGTAGCGGAACGTCAGCCGCAATCGCGCGGGTGTCTCCAAATCTCCGTTACGTCCACGACGGACGGAGGGCACCGTTTCCCAGCGCTTGAACTCGGGATCGTAGTAATCGTACGCGATGCTGCTTGCCAGCGGCGACAGCACCGTTTCGCGCGGCGCATCCTCGCCAAAACGTTCCTCCAACGCGGACTGCCAGTACAACACCAGTCCGGACCCGTCGCGCACATCCACCGAGCAAACCACCTCCGGCAACGGCCGCTCCGGCCACGCGAAGACCCGGCTGCCCTCCCGCAAACCAAATGTCACGAGCTCCGCCGAACGTCCAAACTCCACCTTCACCTCGCGCGCCTCGATCGCCGCCGTGCCGACCGGGACTGCCGGCGGCAGAGAAGCCGTGCGGAGTTCGCGCTCCAAAAACCGACTGACCGCCCGCACGTGCTGGTCGAAGAGACGCAGGTCGCTGTTTCGCCCCCACAGTTCGCCCATCGAGAAGATGAACGTGTTCATCGAAATGAGGACGAAACCCACGAGCGTAACCGCCAGCAGAATCTCCAGCAGTGTAAACGCCTTCCGGCGTTTTCGCGGCACCGCATTCGCGCGAACGGGCGTAGAGCCAATGCGTTTCATCGCAGCGTCCGCTGATACTGCTCGATTCGCTCGCGCGCTTCGGTTCGCAGTTTTTCGCGCTCCTCGGGTTTGGACCAGCTCGGTCGAAGCAATCGGAACTGTTGCACCACCGTCTCCGCGCGGCCGGTCGCTGTATCCGTGGTGCGCTCACACGTAAAGGTGACGTCGAACAAATCCGCGACATTCGTCGGCTCGACCTGTACGCGCCAGCTGACGCGGCGCCCGTCCGCCGTTTGAAATTCGCCGCCCTCCTCCACCTTCTCGAGGTCCGGCTCCTGAAACACCGCCTGCCGCGCGAAGCGCAACTCCTCATCCTGCTGCGCCACCTGACCGACCCGGCTGTAGGCGTTGAGCACGTTGACGTACGCCGCGCCGAGCACCACCGCAGCCAGCGCAAAGATCGCGAGGGCGACCAGCACCTCGATCAAAGAAAAAGCACGAGCGTCAGAACGCGTCATCAACGTCCTTCTGACTCCAGCATCGGTGCGCAGGTCCATGGATCGACGGCGATGATGCGCGGCTGCTCCGTGCCCGTGCGCAGCTGGACCCGGAACGGTGTGCAGGTGCCGTCGTCATAGAACGTGATCGCCGGCAGCACCTGCGTTTCCAGCAACACACCGCCGACCAGGATCGCGCGACCCGCCCGTTGCGCCGCCAGGAAATCGATCTGCAGTTCACCCTCCCCCGGCACGGGAAACGATTCACTGCCGTCACGCGTGACGGCGGTGAACCGCCGCGACTCACGATCGTAACTCAGGCGCACCTCCTGTTGGTGCAGCAGGGCGAAGCGTCGCGCCTCGCTCACCGCCCGCCAGAACACGTCATCGGCAGTGACCGCACGCTCGCGCAGGAGAGTTGATCCGCCCACGAGCAACACGCTGCTGATGATGCCGACCAGCGCGACGACGAGCAGGATCTCGAGTAACGTGAAGCCGTGCCGGCCCGATCGCCCACGGCCCGCGGCCTCACGCGATCGGGCGTCAACGGCGGACGGGCCGCGTTCGCGGACTGCGCGCTGCCACCTCACCAGTTCCCGATGTCGTCCGCCGTGCCGTCCTGCCGATCAGGTCCCTTGGAGTAGATATCGTATCCGTCGGTATTCTTGGTCCCCGGATACCGGTACTGGTAGGGCTCACCCCACGGATCGAGGGGGATGTTCTTCACGTACGGGCCGCGCCACCGGTCACCCCGGCTCTGCGGACGCGTCACCAGCGCCTGCAGGCCTTCAGCGCTCGACGGATAATCGCCCGTGTGGATGCGGTACTCCACGAGCGGCGCCTGCAGCGTCGTCGACACGAACAGTTTGGCGGCGTCCTGCGAGCCACGGTCGAGGTTGCCCGTGACGTTGCGGACGAGGACACCGACGAGCAGACCCAGGATCGCGAGGACGACGAGGATTTCGAGGAGGGTGAACGCGTCGCGGGCGTCGCGCCCACGGCGACGGCTGGCCAAAGGGGAACTACACATGCGCGCCAGCTTCGAAGACGACCGGCAGGTTGTCGAGCGCGCGCCCGCTGTCCGCGAATGACGTTTCGGCGTGGTCGTTCCCGCGGAAAGCCCGGAATCACACGGACATCGCCTCCCGCGAATGACGCGAATCAGCGCGAATGCGGGGGGCGCCGCAAAAAGGCACAGAAGGCGCAGCGACGATTGGACATCGAGACGGTGCTCAGAGCCGGACTCAGAATGCCCACGGAATACACAGAAGAACACGGAAAGGGAGCCCGCGAAGAACGTGAATGCCCCCCGACTGGCGCTGAGGGAGGAGTGATGCACCGACCGAGAGAGCGGCACCGCGTCAGCCACAGGTGGCGTCGGAACAAGCTCAGGACGCACATCACTGCGAAAATCGATCAACCAAATGTACGTAGCAGGTCGACTCGCGAATTTACACACTAGGGCCATTTGGGACACACAGATTGCGTCACGAGAGACGATCCGATGGTGGGAGTTTTACGGCTAAGAGCCTCAAAACGGCGATCCGGACCCCATGATTCGTCGGGCCAAAACACGAAGCGCGGAGCACTTTAAATGGGCTAAGATTGCTCGCAGTTGACAACTTACATTTGCTCGCCCATCAGCTGCGTCGGCCTGGGTTCGCACTGGGCCGTGTTTCGAAGCTCCGGCGGTTTGGACACCACCGGATAGTTGAACTGGATCTCACCCGGTGGCCTCGGGCCACCGGGTGTAGGCCAGCTGAAACTAGGGCCGTTTGGATACTGTAGGGATGAGCGGCGACACAGTCCGCCCGGTCTGCAACGAGCCATTCCACCCCAAAGCCAGTTCTGCGCAGCGACGAGCCGACTTGTCCGTGGATGACTTCATCGTTGCTAGCTGCAACGGTGGCATGATGCTACGCACCACGCTTCAACCTGGGATTGCCGGAGCGGCCGTCGTATCGGCGGCTCTCCTTGCAAGTCTCAAGTTCGGAAGCCTTTTGCTCGGATTCGTCCCCTTAGCTCAACTGGATAGAGCAGCGGTTTCCTAAACCGTAGATCTGGGTTCAAGTCCCGGAGGGGGCACCAGCCCGACACAGCCCGTCAAATTGCCCGTTGACAACGGGTGGACGGAGCCGGTTAAGTCGCCCCCTTTTTCTGCCATGAGCACCACCGAAGAGACACCGCAACGCAGCCTCACCCCGGAGGAAATCCCTTTCACCACCCCGCAGGCCCTCGTCCGCTACACCACGGACACGGGCAAGATCCTGCCGCGCAAGTACACGCATCTCTCTGCCAAGCAGCAGCGCCGCATCACCCGCACGGTCAAGCGCTCCCGTAACCTGCTGCTGAGCCAGTAAGCGGATTCGTCCAGCCTCGCTTTTGAGCCGGAGCCGCAAGCCTCCGGCTTCTTTTTTGTCCCATGGCTCGGGTCCAGGCGCGCCTTTACCGCGGCACGCCGTCGAATCTGCGACGGCTGGCGGCCGCGCTGCGCCGGGGGGAACTCGTCGCCGTCCCCACCGAGACCGTGTATGGACTGGCCGGTGACGCCACCAACCCCGCCGCCTGCCGGTCAATCTTCCGGGCCAAGCGTCGCCCCTCGAACGATCCGCTGATCGTGCACATCCACGCCCTCCGGCAGCTCGAGCTGCTCGCGGAGGTCAACGGCGCCGCCCGCGTTGTCGCGCGCGCCTTCTGGCCGGGGCCGCTCACCCTCGTGTTGCCGAAAAAGCCGAGTGTGCCGGCCGTGGTCACCTCGGGCGGCGATAGTGTGGCCGTGCGCATGCCGGCACATCCCCTCTTTCGAAAACTGCTGCGACTGACGGACCGCCCCCTCGCCGCCCCAAGCGCGAATCCGTTCGGTTACGTCAGTCCCACCTCCGCCGACCACGTGCGCGCCGGCTTGGGCAACCGCATCCGCCACATTCTTGACGGCGGGTCGTGCCCGATCGGCGTCGAATCCACCATTCTCGACCTGCGCGATCCGCGCCGTCCGGTGGTGCTGCGTCCAGGCGCGATCAGTGCACGTGAACTGTCGTCGGTCCTTGGCGTGCGAGTTGGCAGCCTCCGACGCGCGACGCCAGCCCAGGGTCCCGTCGCCGCCCCCGGACTGCTCGCGCGACACTACAGCCCGCGCACGCCGATCACCCTGTATCGCGGACGCCCGCCCGTCGTGCCGTCCGACGAAGCCCGGGTGTTTTTTGCCGCCCCGAAACGCGTGCAGCTCGCGGCCAACGAATTTGTCCTCTCATCGGATGGCACGGGTGAAGCGGCCGCGCACCGGCTCTTCGCTTTGCTCCGCGAACTCGACGCCGGCACGTGGCGTCACCTGCACCTGCAACGCGCCCCGGAAACCGTCGCCCTCGCCCCCGCCCTCAACGATCGCCTGCAGCGCGCCGCCGCCCGGGATCGTGTTCAGAGCGCTTAACAGCAAGGGCGCAAAGGCCGCAAAGGTGCTGCTGGTGAAGTAGCCGCAAAAGGCTCAGGAGGCACAAAAAAGATGAGCAGGGAGACGGCAGACGAAGCCGCGCCCTTCCTTCCCGCTCTTCGCGTCCTTGGAGTTCAACGGGCCGGATCGGTGAGGACCACCACCTCACCCACCTTTTTGCGCTTTTTGAGCCTTCGTGCGGCTCCTCGCCTCGGTGAGGTCTCTCTCTTGGCGATCTTTGCGCCCTTGGTGTCACACGGCTCGGCCTCTTCCGTCGCCCTCCGTGTATTCTGTGGGCGACGACTGCAGGGCTACCTCAGCGCGGCCCAGCCACGATCGCCTTCAGCTCTTCCAGCAGGCGCTCATTCTGCTCGCGCGTGCCGACCGTGATCCGCAGCCACTCGGGCAACCCATAGGGCGCCACCGGTCGCACGATGACGCCCCGGCGCTCCAGGGCGCGAAAAACGCCAGCGCCGTCACCGACGCGGACCAGCACGAAGTTCGCCTCGCTCGGCACGAACTCGAGGCCCAGTTTGGCAAACCCCGCCGCCAGCTGCGCGAGTCCGGCGCGATTTTCCGCCCGGCAGCGTTCGACCCACGGGGTATCATCGAGCGCGGCGCGAGCCGCCGCCTGGGCGATGGCGTTGACGTTGAAGGGCTGCCGCACGCGTTGCAGCAGCGCGATCAGCTCCGGCGAGCCGAAGCCGTATCCAATCCGCAACGATGCGAGCCCATGGATCTTCGAGAACGTGCGCAGGCAGATCACCTTTCGCCCTTCGCCGATCAGCGGGCGCAGATCCGGCGGGTTGTCCAGGTACTCGGCATAGGCCTCGTCCACGACGAGGACCACGTGATCGGGCAGGCTGCGGGCAAACGCCAGCAACTCGGCCTCCGTGTTGGTCGTGCCGGTCGGATTGTTCGGGCTCGCCACAAAGACGAGCTTGGTCCGCGGTGTGACCGCGGCCGCCATGGCCGGCAGGTCGTGGCGGAAGGCGACCAGCGGCACCTCCACCGCGCGCGCGCCAAAGAGCAGCGTGACCAGCTTGTAGACGATAAACGCCGGCGCCCCCATCACGACCTCGTCGGAGGAGCTGAGAAACGCGTGGCCCAGCAGCTCGATCAGCTCATTGGAGCCGTTGCCGACAACAAACTGCTCCGGCGCCAGTCCGTGCCGCTCCGCCAGCCGGGCGCGCAGGTTAATGACACCACCATCCGGATACAGCGCGCCCTCCTCAAGCGCCTGGCGGGCCGCTTCCTTCGCCCGCGGCGACGCGCCGCGCGGATTCTCGTTGGACGCGAGCTTGATGATGCAAGCGGGGTCGAGCCCGAGTTCCCGTGCGACGTCCTCGATCGGCTTGCCCGGTTCGTAAACGGGCTGGGTCAAGACGGAGGGGTTCGCCAGGTCGGTGAGCTTCATGAGGAAACCGCCAGCACAAGCAGGCGGCCGGCGAAACGCAAAGCAGAGTTTGCCGGCGCGCCGGCACCCTGCCCCGAAGCAGCGTCCCTTAACGTTTCGGCTGCAGCAGTTCGCGGCTGGGTACACGCACGACGGTCATGCCGGCCGCCCGCGCCGCCTCCATGCCGGGCTCGGCATCCTCGAAAACGATGCAGTCCTGCGGCCGCACCCCGAGGCGCTCCGCCGCCAGGAGGAACATGTCCGGCGCGGGTTTGCCGCGGCCAGGCGCCACGTCGAGCGGCGTGATGACCACGCTGAACAGCGAATGCAGCCCGGAAGCATCGAGCGACGGATACGCCACCTCCGGCGTGCCGCCGGTCGCGATGGCCACCGGTTTGCCTCGCGCCACAGCCGCGCGCGCGATCGCCGCCACGGGTTCGATCGTCCGCACCTCCGCCAGCAATTCGAGGTACAGCGTCTCCTTTCGGTGCGTGACCGCATCCGCGTCGATCTCGAGTCCGTAGTGCTCGGCCAACAACTGCGCCACGCGCCGCGTCGGGACTCCGCCGAGCGAATAGAACAGCTCCTCATCGAGCACACCGGTCATGCCGACCTCACGCATCGCCGCATCCCACGCCCGGTAATGCAGCGGCATCGTGTCCACCAAGGTGCCGTCGAGGTCGAAGATGTAGCCCGCGAAATCGCGGTTCGGAATGTCCAGTTGCATAAAGGGAAAACGGCGGCGCACGAAGCCGCCCCGCCCTGCCGAAGCAGGGCGCGAGCCATCAAGCTGTCATCACAGCTCCCAGCTTGTTCGCGCTCAGCGGCGCATGCCGCGCATGAGGCGGCTCGCCGGCTTCTTGGGCGCTGCGTCGGCCAGCGCGGCCTCGTCAAACAGCGCGGAATAAACGTACGGGAAATCGTCGATTTTCTTCCGCTCAATCGGCGTGCCGATGAAACGCTCGATCGAACGGGCGTCCCGCACGTCCTCCTCGGTCACGAGGGTGAACGCGTCACCGGTGTTCTGCGCCCGGCCGGTCCGGCCGATCCGGTGCACGTAGTCCTCCGGATTCTCCGGAACGTCGTAGTTGATGACGTGTGACACGCCGGCGATGTCGAGGCCGCGGGCGGCGATGTCGGTCGCCACCAAAACCTCGAATCGGCCGCTCTTGAAACCTTCCAGCGCTTCCACGCGCTCGCGTTGACTGCGGTCCGAGTGCAACACCCCCACGGTGTGCTGCTCGTCCTTCAGTTTCCGGGCAATGCGGTCGGCGCCCATGCGCGTCCGCGTGAAGATGATCACGCTCTTGAAGTCCGTGCGCTTCAGCAGCTCGAGCAGCAGGTCGAACTTCTGCGTCGCCACGACCGGATAAAAGGCGTGCGCGACCGTCTCGGCCGGCGAGCGGCGCTGGCCGATCTTGACCTCAACGGGCTCCCGCAGCGTCCACGACGCCAGCGAGGCAATTTCCGGCGGCAGCGTGGCGGTGAAGAACAAGGTCTGCCGTGAAGCCGGGCAACGCTGCACGATCCGCTTCACGTCAGGCAGGAAGCCCATGTCGAGCATCCGGTCGACCTCGTCGAGCACCAGGATTTCGATGTCATCGAGGTTCGTCGTGCCGTCCTCCATCAGGTCGAGCAGACGGCCCGGGGTGGCGGCGAGGACATCAACCCCGCGCTTCAGGTCCTCACGCTGTTTTCCGTAGCCAACGCCGCCATACACGATCGTCGTGGTGAGGTCCGTAAACTTTGAATACTGCTGAAACGCCTCCTCCACCTGCAACGCGAGTTCCCGGGTCGGCTCGAGCACCAGGCAGCGCATCCGGCCGTGCGCGCCCAGCCGATGCAGGATCGGCAGCGCGAACGCCGCGGTTTTACCAGTGCCCGTCTGGGCCGAGCCAATGACATCGCGACCGCCCAGAACCAACGGAATCGCCTGCGCCTGGATCGGCGTGGGCTCCGTGTAGCCCATCTGCTGGACCGCGTACGCCACAGCGGGGTTGAGGCCGAGCGCCGTGAACGCCGTGTCCATCGGCGGGATCTCCACCGGCGTGACCGGCTTCACCGGTTCGCGCCGCGGGTGTTCAAACGTTTCCCGTTCCGGACGCTCGCTGCGACCGCGGCCACCCCGACCGCCGGAACGCTCCCGCCGCTCGCCTTTGTCGGAACGCGGACCCCGTCCGCCTTCGCGCCGCCGGCCGGGCTCCC
>JAEWIY010000070.1 GCA_023386835.1 Verrucomicrobiota bacterium | reverse complement strand
GTGCTCACTTGGCTGTATCTCGTGTGAGCAGAGTGACCGGTAATCGCTTGACGACCGATTTCGCCGCCCTTTACTCGCTCGCCTTTAGCACCGTGACAGGCGGCGCTTCACGCGCTGTCCCGAACACTTAACTTTCGTCCACCATGGCCAATCCGAAACGCAAACAGTCGAAACGCCGCAGCGCCAATCGTCGTGCTGCCAACGCCTTCAAGGCTCCCGAAGTCGCGAAGGATCCGACTGACGGCAGCGCATTCCGTCCCCACCGGGTCAACCCCAACAACGGGATGTATCGCGGGCGCCAGGTGCTCGACGTGAACGTCTGAGCGCGGGATCTCGCGCTCTACCTCCGTCCGATCTTCCGCGGATGGACTCCACCGCCGGCGATACCGGCCGAATCGCGGTTGATGCGATGGGCGGCGATTTGGGCCCGACTGAAGTGGTCGCGGCCCTCGCCCTCGCGCTGAAGGAATTTCCAGACCTGTGCCCGGTCACTCTGGTGGGTGACGAGGCCATCGTTCGCCCGGCGCTGAGCCAGGCGGGACTCTCGGATCATCCGAAGGTCACCGTCCTGCACGCGTCCGAGATCATCACGATGGGCGATGAGGTGATGACCGCCATCAAGCGGAAGCGTGATGCTTCGATGATGCGCGCGATCGAGTTGGTGAAAAATGGCGAGGCCAAGGCCGTCGTCAGCACCGGCAACACCAAGATCCTCGTTTCCGCCGGTACCCTCAAGCTGCGCACCCTGCGCGGCGTCGAGCGCCCGGCCCTTGCTCCCGTCATTCCACGCAGTGGCGGTCATTTCATCCTGATCGACGCGGGGGCCAATCCCGACGCCCGCGCCACGCACTTGGTGCACAACGCCATTCTCGGCAGCCACTACTGCCGGCTGGAACTCGGCATCGAGCGGCCGCGCGTAGGGCTGCTGACCATCGGAACCGAGGAAGGCAAAGGCAACGCGCTGATCAACGAAACGCATGAGGCGCTGAAGCGGATCGGGCATCTGGTGAACTACGCCGGGCCGATCGAAGGCTTCCAGGTGTTTCTCAACCACGTCGATGTGGTCGTGTGCGACGGTTTTGTGGGCAACATCTGCCTGAAGAGCTGGGAATCGCTCTCCAAGTTCTTCCGCAACGAGTTGAAGGCGCAGATGCTCGCTTCACCTGTGCGCAAGCTCGGCGGCCTGTTGGCCAAAGGGGCGTTTACGGGGCTCAAGCAGCGCATTCAGCCGGAACGTTATGGCGGTGCTCCCCTGCTCGGGCTCCGCGGCACGGTCTTGAAGGCCCACGGTTCGGCGAACCGTTATGCGCTGCTCAACGCGATGCACGACGCCAGCGAGTTCATCCGCGTCGATCTGGCCAACCTGATCGAAGCCGACGTCGAACGCGCCAATCAGATTCTTCGACCCGAACCGGCCGCGCTTGACCCGTCAGCGACCTGAGCGCGCCTCCAGCTTCTTTTTCCGACATGGGCGTGCCTAAAATAGCCATTCTCGGCACCGGTTCGTACGCACCGGCCAAAATCCTGACGAACGCGGAACTCTCCGCGATGGTCGAGACGTCCGACGAGTGGATCCAGACGCGCACCGGGATTCGTGAGCGCCGGATCGCGGGACCGGACGAGCGCACGTCGGACTTGGCGACTGCCGCTGCCCGCGCTGCGATGACCGATGCCGGCGTGACCGCCGAGCAGATTGATCTGGTGATCGTGGCCACCGTCACCGGTGACATGCCGATGCCGGCGACCGCCTGCATCGTGCAGCACAAGCTCGGCATTGCGGCGCACGCGGCCTGTTTTGATGTCGCCGCGGCGTGCTCGGGTTTTCTCTACGCGCTCGACACCGCCTGGGCGATGCTCGGCAGCGGCCGCTACCGGCACGCGCTCGTCATCGGGGCCGAGAAGATGTCGTCGGTCGTCGACTGGAAGGACCGCTCGACCTGCGTCTTGTTTGGCGACGCCGGCGGCGCCGTCGTGCTCGGACCAAGCAAGGGCTCCGCGGAAGTCCTCGGCACCAAGCTGTATAGCGAGGGTGGCTACACCGATCTGTTGTGCATCCCCCCCGGGAACAACGGCACCCATGCGCCCGGGACCGCCGCCGCGCCCGGCAAGGTGATCATGAAGGGCCGGGAAATCTTCAAAATCGCGGTCCGCGAGATGGAAGATGCTGCCCGCGAGATTCTGGAACAACACGGGCTGCACGCAGACGAAATCAGTTGCGTGATCCCGCATCAGGCCAATCTCCGGATCATCGACGCGATCGCCCAGTACCTCGAACTGCCGTTCGAGCGATTCTTCATCAACGTCGAGCGGTACGGCAACACGTCCGCCGCGTCCATCCCGCTGGCCCTCGACGAAGCCCGTCGCGCCGGTCGCGTCCGCCCAGGCGACACCACACTGCTGGTGGCATTTGGGGCGGGCTTGACCTACGGAAGTGCGCTGGTTCGCTGGTAACTTTTACATGTCCCCCCACCCGATGCGCCGACTCGGAGCCGTCTTCACGCTCATTCTGTTTGTTCTCACCTTCTCCCAGTCGCGCGCCGATCTTGTGTGGTCGGCAGAGACCGGCTGGCGGATCGAGGGCGGCGTACTGTCCGGCTTGGTCGGCGAGGACGCCCGCAACGCGCTCGAGCTGATGAATCGGGCGCGGCAGGCCGAGGAGGATGGCCGCACCCGCAGCGCGCTGAAGACCTATACCCGCGTCACACGCGCGTACACGAATTCGATCTACTCCCCTGAGGCCTTCTATCGCATCGCGAAGATCCGCCTGGATCGGAAGCAGTACTACAAGGCGTTCGAGGCCTACCAAGCGATGATCATTCGGTACCCGAACAACGAGCGCTTCAATGAGGTGATCGGAGAACAGTACCGCATCGCGACCGCCCTGATGGACGGGGCCCGCAATCGCATCTGGGGCATCATCCCCGGCTTCCGCAACCGCGACCGCGCGGTGCAATACTTTGAACAGATCATCGGCAACGCACCGTACAGCGACTACGCACCCCTGGCCCTCATGAACGTCGCGCGCGCCCACCAGCGCGCCAAGCGCGTGCCGGAGGCGATCGACGCGCTGGACCGGATGATCAACAACTACCCGCAAAGCCTGCTCGCGCCCGACGCTTACCTGAAGCTGGCGCAGACGCATGCCTCGCTCGTCGATGGCGCGTACTACGACCAGACGTCGACCCGCGAGGCGATCACCTACTTCGAAGACTACATGATCCTGTTCCCGTCCGACCCGAACCTCGACGATGCCGAGGAAGGTCTGGACGACATGAAGACCGTGCTGGCCGAGAGCAAAATCAAGATCGCCGACTTCTACTTCGACAAGCGCGCGAACTACAAGGCGGCCCGGGTCTTCTACAACGAGGCCATCACGACGTATCCGGATTCTGACGTCGCCCGTCGCGCGCAGGCCAAGCTCGCCGAAGTCGACGCAGCTGAAGCCGCCGCGGCTGACGAGACGCCCCGCCGCCGCTTCCTCGGCCTGTTCTAGGCAACGGAACTTCCTCCCCGATCGGAATCGTGCCCGCTCTTCTGAAGCTGCAGCGCTGGAATGTGCGGGTGGTCACCTTGCTCGCGCTCCTGGCACTCTTCGTGTCGGGTTGTGCGCACTACAAGCTCGGCACCGGCGGTGAACTGGCGTTTTCGCGGCTCTACGTGGCGCCGGTCGAAAATGAAGCCGTTGTGCCCCAGGCGGTGGCGCTCGTCACCCGCGAGATCCGGCGGGCCTTTCTGACCGATGGGCGCGTACAACTCGCCGCGTCTCCCGACGATGCTGATGCGACACTGCACGTGAATCTGGTGAATTACGGGCGGACGATGACCACCGCGCGACCGGAAGACACCGGGCTGGCTCGCAAATTTGACCTCACGCTCGAAGCGGATCTGATCGTGCGCGATACGCGTGACGGTTCGCCGATCGTGGACACGCGCCGGCTCTCGGTCACCCGTCAGGCGTTCACGGACGGGGATGGTTTTGTCGTCAATGGACAGCGGTCGCCTGGTGGACAGAATCCCGCCGAATACCAGACGCTCCCGCTGCTCGCACAGCAGCTCGCGGAACGGGTGACGCAGGCCGTGCTGGACACGTGGGAATAACGTTCGCGGCGGGTCGCGTCGGTTGAACTTGCACGAGGGGCCTGTGGTGCTTCTCCCTCGCTGCGTCATGCATGCACCGTTGCTCGTTCCTTCGCTGCTCGCCGGCGACCACGCCCACCTTGCTTCCAGCGCCGACGTGGTCGAGGAACTCGGTCTGCCTTGGCTGCACGTCGACATCATGGACGGGCACTTCGTGCCGAACCTCACCTTTGGTCCGCAGACGGTGGCCGCGCTGCGTGAGCGTTCGCAGCTCTTTTTCGACACGCACCTGATGCTCGACGAGCCGCATCGTTATGTGGAGGCGTTCGCCCGCGCCGGCTCGAATCTGATCAGCATTCACATTGAGCCGGCTTATGATCACGCCGGCACGTTGCAGCGCATCCGGGATCTCGGATGCCAATGTGGCATCGTGCTCAACCCCGACACTCCGGCTGAGGCGATTCGGCACCTGATCGACAAGGTCGATCTGGTTTTGGTCATGACCGTGCAGCCGGGATTCGGTGGACAGAGTTTTCGGTCCGCCATGACGACCAAGCTCGAACAGATCGCTGCCTGGCGTCGCGAGAGGAGCCTGCAATTCCGACTCGAAGTGGACGGCGGCATCGATCTCGAGACCGGCCCGATCTGTCGTCAGGCCGGCGCGGATACGTTCGTCGCGGGCACGGCCTTCTTCAAGGCGCCCGATCGCGCGGCGTTCGCGCGCGAAGCGGCGGGCTGGTAGTATCCTCCGGTCGCGGCGAGCGCGCTCCTCGCGCGACTGCAAAGACGGGGCGTGCGCGCCGTCAGGATCGCGCGTGCCGGTTTACTCGCCAGACCACTTGAAGATAGTGGTGCTGAGTGGCGGCAAAGTGAGCGACAGGCTCTGCGCCTGTCCGTCGCACGGAATGTCCTCGGCCAGGCGTCCGCCGCCGTTCCCCACGCCGGAGCCGCCGTAATACTCGCTGTTGGTGTTGATCAACTCCTTCCACCAGCCGCCGCGCGGCACACCGATGCGATAGTTGTCGCGGCGCAGCGGCGTGAAGTGTCCAATCACCGCGATCAGCGATTTCTCCTCAGCATCCTTCCGCAGGTAGGCCACGACGCCAGCATCAGCGTCGTGCGCGGCCAACCAGCGGAAGCCGCTTGGATTCAGATCCGAGCAACCCAAAGCCGGCTCCGAGACATAGAGTCGGTTGAGGTCGCGCACCAACAAACGGATACCTTCGTGATCGAGGTACTGGCACAGGTTCCACTCCAGTTGCCCCGCGTACGCCCACTCGCTCGACTGGCCAAACTCGCCGCCCATGAAGAGCAGCTTCTTGCCCGGCCAGCCCCACATGTGGCCATACAACGCGCGCAGGTTGGCGGCCTTCTCCGGAATGTGCCACGCGCCCATCTTGAACAACATGGAGCCCTTCCCGTGGACCACCTCGTCGTGCGAAAAGACGGTGACGAAATTCTCCGAATACTGATAGAGCGCGCCGAACGTCAGGTCGTTGTGGTGCCACTTCCGATGAATCGGATCCTTGCTGAAGTAGCGCAGGGTGTCGTGCATCCACCCCATGTTCCACTTAAAGTCGAAACCGACGCCACCCTGCTCGACCGGCTTGGAGATGCCGGCAAACGCCGTGGATTCCTCCGCGATCATCAGCACGCCCGGGTAGTACTGGTGGACGAGCTGGTTCGTCTGGCGCAGGAACTCGATCGCCTCGAGATTCTCGCGACCGCCGTATTTGTTCGGCACCCACTCACCGGCCTTGCGTGAGTAATCGAGGTAGAGCATCGAGGCCACCGCATCGACCCGCAGGCCGTCGATATGGTAGCGGTCGCACCAGGCGAGCGCATTGGCGACGAGGAAGCAGCGGACCTCGTGACGGCCGTAGTTGAAAATCAACGTCCCCCAATCCATGTGTGCGCCCTGGCGCGGATCGGCGTGCTCGTAGAGGTGCGTGCCGTCGAATTCCGCCAGTGCGAAGCTGTCGCGAGGGAAATGCGCCGGCACCCAATCGAGGATCAAACCGAGACCGCGCTGGTGCAGGTGATCGACGAAAAACGCAAAGTCCGCGGGCGAACCAAACCGATGCGTCGGCGCGTAGAACCCGGTGACCTGGTAACCCCACGAACCCGTGAACGGATGTTCAGCCAACGGCATCACCTCGATGTGGGTGAATCCCATTTCGAGTGCGTAGTCGGCCAGCATCGGCGCAAGTTCGCGGTACGTGAACGGCCGCCCCGCGTCCTCCACCTTTCGCTTCCAGGAGCTCAGATGAACTTCGTAGATCGAGATCGGTTGATCGATGTCCGCGGCCTTCTCCTGGCGCCGCTTTAGCCAAGCGTCGTCGCCCCACTGATAACCGCGGGTGTCGAAAACGATGGCCGCATTCCCGGGCGGCGCCTCGAAGTACGTGCCATACGGGTCGGTCTTGACGTGCAGGTTGTCCCGCTGGTCGAGCAGCTCGAACTTGTAGAGCTCACCCTCGCCGATCCCCGGCACGAACAACTCCCATACCCCGGAGGCCCCGAGCGGCCGCATCGGATGAAAGCGGCCGTCCCAATGATTGAAGTTGCCCACGATGGAGACCCGTCGCGCGCTGGGCGCCCAGACCGCGAAGGAAACGCCCTTAACACCACCGAGGTCGCGGACGTGTGCACCGAGCTTTTTGTAGATCCGGTGCTCGTTGCCCTCGTTGAACAAGTACAAGTCCTGTTCGCTCAGTGTGGGAAGGAAGCTGTACGGATCGTAGAACTGCCGCAGTTCACCAGAGCCGTAAGTGACACGGATCTGATAACGAAAGTGGTCCTTCCGATTCGGCAGGAACACCTCATAAAAACCCTCCGGAGCGAGCTGCTCCATGGGATACAACCGCTCCGTCGCCATGTCGACCACCGCGGCCTGCACCGCCTCGCGCACGAAGGCGCGCACCACCAGCCCAGCCTCCCGTCCGCGCTTGGCCTTGTGCATTCCGAGCAAGGAATGTGGCTGGCTCTGGTGAGCTTTCAGGAACGACTCAAGCTGTTCAGGAGCAATGATCACGGCCGTCGAGGTTTATGAGACGTTGGCACGCGCGCCGCGGCCCGTCGAGGGCGGAGCGCTTCGAGAAGACAGCCGAACCGGCAGGTGGTTACCCGGTGTTCTTTAATCCCCCGGAAATGCCGTTGATGCTCAGCTCCACCACCCGGCGAGTCGCTTCCTCGTCGGCCGTGCTCAAGCCGCCCTGGCGCAGGCGACGCAGCATTTCGACTTGGAGAAAGTTGAGCGGATCGATGTACGGGTTGCGGGTTTCAACGGACTTCCGCAGCACCGGTTCGGCTTCCAACAACTGCGTTTGGCCGGTGACACGGAGAATCATGCGCTCCGTCCGCTCAAATTCGTCCACTAGCACGGCGAGAACCCTCTCCCGAACCGCGACATCCTCCACGAGCGTGCTGTAAAGCCGTGCGATGCCCATGTCGGCCTTGCGCATCGTCAGCTGCGCATTGTCGATCATGGTCTCGAAGAACGGCCACTGCGCGTACATCTCGCGAAGGCGGGATTCACCTTCACCGGATGCGTTCAGCACGGCTTCCAGTCCACGGCCAAGCCCGTACCAGCCGGGAAAGTTGAACCGGCTCTGCATCCACGAGAACACCCAGGGAATCGCCCGCAGGTCCGCCACGCTCTGGGTCGCCTTACGATACGTCGGCCGCGACCCGATCTTCAGGTGGCCGATCTCGTCGATCGGCGTCGCCTGCTTCCAGAACCGGAGAAAATCCGGATCGTCGTGCACCAGCGCGCGATAAGCGTCGAAGCTCGCCCGGCTCATCGTATCCATCGCTTCACGCCAGGGGGTCGGGATCGATTGCTGCGCCTGCGCGGCCTGGCTGCCCAGCAGCACGCCGTAGGTCATTTGCTCGAGGATCCGATGAGCCAGGTCCGGGTCGTGGTAACGGGTCGATAGCACCTCGCCCTGTTCGGTTACCCGGATCGATCCGTGCCGCAATCCCACCGGCTGCGCCAGGATCGCCTTGGCCGCCGGGCCGCCTCCCCGTGCGACACTGCCGCCCCGACCGTGGAACAATGTGATGCGCACGTTGTGCTCCCGGGCGACTGCAGCGATTTCGTCCTGCGCCTGGTACAACGCCCAGTTGGCCGTGACGTACCCGCAGTCCTTGTTGCTGTCGGAATAGCCCAGCATGATGTGCTGGTGCCGGTGGTGCCGCTCGAGCTGTGACGCGTAAACCGGACTGCTGAAAAGCTCGCGCAGGATCTGCGGCGCCCGCGCGAGATCGTCGAACGTCTCAAACAGAGGCGCGATTGGCAGGTTCGCTCCGGTCAGCCGCATCAGGAACTGCACCTCGAGCAGGTCCGACACGTCGTTGGTCATGCTGATCACGTAGATCCCCAGCGCCTCGGGTCCGAAGCGGCTGCTGGCCTGCGCAGCCAGGCGGAGCGGCTCGAGCACGTGACGCGTCGCGCCGGAAAACTCGGCGATGCCGGCGGCGCTGAGCGGTTTGGCGGTGACGAGCGCCGCGGCCAGCAGTTCACATTTCGTGGCCTCGGGCAACCGCGCGTAGTCGTGCCGCGCCAGTGCCTCGGCGACCGCGGCCTGATGCGGCTCCGAGTGCTGCCGCAGATCCAGCCGCGCCGTGTGCAGGCCAAACACCGCCAGTTGATCGGCTGCCCGCTTCAGATCGCCCTCCGCCAGCGCGGCGGAGCGGCTCGCCCGCAGGCTGGAATCAATGACCGCGTACGTCGTGTGCACCGTTTCCGCCGTCAGCGGTTCACGGCCGGGCGGCCCTTCGTACGCCAGCGTCGCCGCTTCGCCGGCCTCACCCACCGCGTGTTCGAGCCGCTCGCGCAGCACGCCCAGCAGGAGCCGGTAGGTCTCGTGTGGATACCGATGGAGCAGCTGCTCCACGTGAGCCGAAAAGTGCCGGCTTTCCCGCGCCAGCTGCCGGACTTCCGGCGAGATTCGGTCCCGCCGGTCCGACACGGTGATCGACCGGGAGAGGTCGCGCGCCACGATCCGCAGCTTGTCCAGCGCCAGACGCCGGTGCAGCACCAACACTTCGGCCGTCACGGCGGCGGTCACGTTGGGGTTGCCATCGCGGTCCCCGCCGATCCAGGAGCCGAAGCGCAACCAGCGACGTGGCGCCCGTACGTCGGGATAATGTCGCCGCAGGGCTCGGTCGAGATCGGCCTGGAGCCGCGGCAGGACCTCGTAGAGCGTTGAATCAAAGTACCACAACCCCGTGCGCGCCTCGTCGGTCACGAGCGGCCGCGCCACGCGACTGCGGTCCGTCATCCACAACGAAACCAACTCGCGCGCCACCGCGCCCTCGTCGGCGTCCTCCGGTCCGACGGCGTCCGTGTTCCAGCGATGTCGCAGCAGCCCGGCGAGCCGCTGCAGTTTGGCCAGCAACGTGCGACGCTTGGATTCCGTGGGATGCGCCGTGAAGACGAGTTCGATATCGAGCTGGTTGACCAGCGCCTGCATCGCCTCGGTCGATACACCCTGCTCCTTGAGCTGCAGCACCGCCGCTTCGATCGATTCCCGAACCGGCGCCGGCTCCCGGCCCTCCCGGAGGGCTCGAACCTGCTCCGCGCGACGGCGCCGCAGCAGGAGCACGCGGAAGTTCTCCTCCGCGAGATTGACCAACTCGAAGTACAACGCGAACGCCATCGCCTGGCTGTAGGCCTCCGATGGAGACAGCTCCCGCACGGCCGCAGCCAATTGTTCCGCCGCCTCGCGTTCGCCGGCCCGGCTGTTCCGCGCCAGGCGCCGCAGGCGATCCAGCTCCTGCAGCGTCTCCGCCCCCTCCAACTCTTGAATCACCTGTTCAAGCAACCCGCTCAGCCAATCGATCTCCTGCCGCAGCCGCGGAAGTTCCTGTAAAGCGGTGGAGGTCGGAGCGGGTACAGCAGCCATGTGGGTCAAACGATTGCGTCGCCGCACTGTGCGCCACCTAAAAGGCCCGGAAAGCGAAAAATACGCCCACAGACGTCCAACCACCGCCGCAGCCGCGTCCACACCCGCCTCGCCAATGGTCCACATCCTTCCCCCTTCTCCAGTCTCGTCCTCCTCCCGCTCCCTGCTCCCTGCTCCCTGCTCCGTCCCACCCTTCTCCCTTCTCCCTTCTCCTTTCTCCTTTCACCCTTCTCCAATCCCCCGTCGTCGCCTCCCCGCCAACCGGCTTGCATGCGGCCGGTGCCCGACCTTTGCTGCCGGGCCCATGCGCCGCCTGTTCCTGCTGTTTGTGTCTCTTTTCGCCGCGGTCACGTCCGGGCGCGCCCAGACGCCGGCCCCGGCCGCCGCCGTGCCACAGATCACCGGACAGACCTTTGAAGCGGACTTCGACACCGGCGACGCGGTGTACCGGGGCGACGTTCGCGCCCAGTGGCAGGACATCACGCTGCGAGCGGACGAGATGCGGTACAACGTCCGCCAGCGCACGATCGCGGCGCGTGGTCATGTTGTGCTGACGCAGGACCGTCACCGCCTACTCGCGGCCGAACTCGTTTACGATCTCGCGGCCCGCCGCTATCGGGTGCAAGACCTGCGGTTCGGGTCTGCGCCCATCTACGTCTCCGGCTCGCTTGTCGAGGGTGAGCCCGGCCGACTGGAGTTTCACAATGCGCGCGTCAGCTACGGCGAACCAGGGCGCTGGGCACCCACGATCGTTGCCGACGCCCTGTCGATCTATCCGGAACGAGAGCGGATGCGCGCCGAAGGAGCCTCGCTGGGCCTGGGCCTGGCGGCGCCAATTCCCCTGCCCGCCACCGAGCTGCCGACCAATCTGGATTTCCTCACTTACCTGTCATTCAACGCTGGATACACCCGATCCCTGGGCGCGTTCCTCGAACTGGGCGTGCACCTTCCGGTGGCGCCCGGAGTCAGCCTCGGCGGTGACGTCGGCTACTTCACCGCGCGCGGGTGGCTGCTCGGGCCGTCGGGATCCTACTCGCGCGGGCGCGGGACCGATCGTGAAGTGCAGGGCGAATTCCAGACGGGGTTTATTCACGATAGCGGCGAAAAGTTGCTGGACCTCCTGCAGGAACCGGTGCCGGAAGACCGTGGGTTTGTCCTCTGGACGCATCGGCAACGGCTCGGGGCCCAGCTTACCATCGCGGGCCAGCTGAACTACTGGAGCGACTCGGAGGTCGTTCGCGACTTTCGTCCCCGCGAGTTCTTCCCGGTCCAGACGCCCGACAACTTCGCGGAGGTCACCCATCTCACCGACAATGCGGTTCTGGGCTTCTTTGCGCGCGCACAGCTGAACGACTATCACACCATTCGCGAACGGCTGCCGGAGCTCACGTTCTCGCTCCTCCCGACTCACCTCGGCGGTGGCTGGTATCACGAACTGCAGAGCAGCGCGGTCCGACTTGAGGATGATCCCCCCACCGGAGGTCCCACCCTGCGCTCCGATCGACTCGACGCGTACTACGCGATCACCCGGCCTTTCACCCCGCGGGAGTGGCTGACGTTCAGCCCTGTGGCCGGCGCCCGGCTGACGCACTATGCGCGGGCGCTCGGGGGCAGGGACGACTACACCCGCGCGCTCGGCGAGTTTGGGTTCGATGCCGAACTGCGCGCCAGCGGCACGTTCGACTATCGCAACGAGCGCTGGGGCATCAACGGCCTGCGCCATTTGGTCACCCCTCGCGTCAGTTACCGCTCCATCCCGGATGCGACGAAGGGTTCAACCTACATCCCGTCGATCGATCGGCGTGTGTTCGGCACCTATCTCGAGCCACTCGGCCTGGGCAGCCGCCGGCAAATCGACGACCTCGCGGCGACCAACACCTTTCGGCTCGCGCTCGACAATCGGCTGCAGACCCGCGGACGCGATGGCGAGGTGCGCGACCTGATCGCCTACCAGGTGGCCGCCGACGTGCGCTTCGATCGTGAACCCAACCAGCACCGTTTGTCGGCGCTGCACCAGGAGCTTCGATTGATGCCGGCGCGCTGGCTCGCGGTTGACATCTACCACCGCCAGGACCTCCACGGTGGCGGCACGGAGGAGTTCAACGCCGCGGTGACGCTGCTGAATGCCGACCGCTGGGCGGTGCGGGTGGCGAACCATTACCTGCGCGACGACATCCAGGAGCACCTCGCCGGCGTCTCCTATCAGCTCAACGAGGTGTTCGGGGTGTATGCGCAGCTGCACTACGACGCCCGCCGCCGCCGGTTCAACGAGCAGCGTTATGGCCTCACCCATACGTTGGAGAACCGCTGGGTCGTCGGCTACGAACTGTCCTTCTTCGAGGGTCCGCGGCGCGAGAGCGACTTCGGGTTCAATCTCCGGCTGCAGACGGTGAGCTTCTGATCGTGGGCCGCGTCGAAAACCAGCGCCGGCTCTTTCTCGAACTGATCGAGCTGATGCGGCCGCACTGGCGGCGCGATCCCGGCCTGCCGGCCCGGCTGAATGCCTGGCTCGCGGCCCACCGCGCGGGCAGCCGCGACCGGCGGCTGTATCGGGAACTCGCCTACACGAGCTGGCGCATCCTGCCGTGGATTGAAAATGCGCCGCCCGACGAACTGGTCGCGATGGTGGCAACCTGTGCGCACGTCGAACCGGCCACGGAAGCCTTTGTTGCGACGTACCGGCTGCCGGCGTTGCCGCCCTCCTGCGATCCGGCGCAGCTGCTGCCGGACTGGCTCGCCCGGGAGTGCCCTGCCGCGCTCGAGCCGAGACAAACGTCCGCGTTGCTCCGGCGCGCCCCGCTCTGGATCCGGCTGACGCGTGCAACGGATGCCGAGCGCGTGCGCGGGGAACTCGAGGCAAACGGCTGGTCGCTCCGTCCGTTTCCCGAGCTCCCCCTCGCCTGGCGGCTCGAGGGAACCGGCGACGTGACCAAGACTGATGCGTACGCCAGCGGCTGTTTCGAAGTTCAGGATCTCGGCTCGCAACTTCTCTTGGAATGGGTGCGCCCCCAAGCCGGTGAGACCTGGCTGGACGCCTGCGCGGGCGCTGGTGGCAAATCCCTGCAACTCGCGGGCCTGCTCGGCCCAACCGGTCGTGTGCACAGCCACGACATTCGCGACGCGGCGTTGCAAGAGCTCGAGCGACGCGCGGCGCGCGCTGGACTCAACACGATCACGATCGAGAAGAACCGACCGCCGGCGAAGGCGCAGTTCGATGGCGTGCTGGTCGACGCGCCGTGCACCGGCAGTGGCACCTGGCGGCGCGCGCCGCACTTAAAATGGACGACGCGCCCTGAATCGATTGCCCGCGCCGCCGCTCGCCAGAACGGTTTGCTGGCCGAGTTCGCCGGGTACGTCCGACCGGGCGGCCGGCTCGTTTACGCCACCTGTTCGCTCTGCGGTTCCGAGAATGAAGCCGTTATCGAGGCGTTCTTGAGCGGTCATCCCGAATTTTCAGTTGAACGGCTGCCTCCGGCGGGCGGGCTGCTTCCGGGCGAGGCCGGCCTGGTCATTTTGCCGGCGGACGTGGATTCGGACGCGTTCTTCGTCAGCGCCTTGCGCCGCCAGGACTGAGGTTGACTCCTTGCAGCGCAGTTTTGCGTTGCCCGGGCGGGGCGGCCCCGAACCATCGCCGACGCCTGTGACCGCGATTCCCGACGCTGACTACCGGATCAAGCTGCCCGTTTTCGAGGGCCCGCTCGATCTTCTGCTGTTTCTCATTCGCAAGAACGAGCTCGATATCTACGACATCCCGATCGAGTCGGTCACGCGGCAGTACATCGACGTGCTTCACTCGATGCAGCAACTCGACCTGGAAGTCGCAGGCGAGTTCTTCGTCATGGCCGCGACGCTGATGGAGATCAAAAGCCGGCTGCTCCTTCCCCGCGGCCAGGCGGCGGTGGATCCGGAGGCCGATGATGACGAGGGCATCGATCCGCGCTGGGAACTGGTTCACCAGCTTCTGCAGTACAAGAAGTTCAAGGAAGCGGCGACCGAGTTGGACCGTTTGGCGGAGTTCCGACAGGGTTTGCTGGCCCGGCACGTGTCGCAACTGACCGTTGCCGATTCCGATCGCCCGTTGAGGCCAGTTGATCGGATCGAGCTTTGGAATGTGTTTAACCTGATCCTGCGGCGCTTGGCGGAGAAGCTCGTCGTCGGCGAGATCAAGGACGAGCAGGTGACCGTCGCCGATCAGATGGAGGCGCTGCTGGAGCGCATCAAAACGCAGCGCGAGTTCGTGTTTTCGTCGCTTTTCACGGGGCCGGTGACGGTCCGGGTGCTGGTGGCGACGTTCCTCGCGGTGCTGGAACTGACCCGCCTGCGCAAGCTGCGGGTGCGGCAGGATGAGGCGTTTACCGACATTCACTGCAGCGCGGTTGAGGAAAAGCCGCTTGAAAGCGCCGTCCAAGAGAGCACGGTAACGGCGTGAGTCTTCCATCTCCCGACACACCCGCCCGCCAATCCGCTGCCCGGCGTGAAGCCAGCCTGCTGGGACTCGGATTGGACAGTACCGACGGCCACAAGCGGATCACGACCGGTGAGCAGTTCACCTTGGTCGGTGGTTCGCAGGAAACTCACGAGCGTATGACTGAGACGGTCGTGAAGACGTTCGAGGAGTTGAAACGGCGGGAGAAGCGGCTCGAGTCCGTGGACCCGCGCGAACTCGCCGAAATCCTGCACAAGTCGTCTCCGAAGTAACCTTCACCGTTTCCACGTCCAAACCGCCTTATGTCCGCCAAAATCGCGAATCTCGATTCCTCCTCCTTCAAAGCGTCGATCGGTGCCGAAACGCCGGTGTTGGTCGACTTTTGGGCCCCGTGGTGCGGCCCGTGCAAGGCGATCGCACCCATTCTGGAGGAGCTCGCGACCGAGCTGGACGGCAAGCTCAGCATCGCGAAGGTCAATGTGGACGAGAACGACGCGATCGCCGCCGAATACGGCATTCGCGCCATCCCGACCATGCTGCTCTTCAAGGGCGGCCAGATGATCGATCAGATCGTCGGCATGATGCCCAAGGACGCGCTCAAGACGAAGCTGTTGGCCAAGCTCTGATCGGCGGACAATTCCGCGGCTTCCGGAGGCGCGAGCGATGCTCGCGCCTTTTTTGGGTCCGGACGTTTCTAGAATACCAACGCCAAACCAAGTCCGACGGCGAACCCCGCCAGATAACGTCCGGTTTGACCCAGCAGGCAGATCAAAGCCGCCGGGTTTTTTGCGCGCACCAAGGCGCGCGTCTGCCACGCCCCGATGCCCAGCGCCACGAGGCCCAAGCCCAGCGCTTCGAGCGGAACAAGCCGACCGCGCCAGGCGAGACCCGCGATCACCGCGACCGTGAGCAGATGCAGCAGCGCGAACTGGACCTGCGTCCACCGCGGTCCCAACCGCACGGCGAGCGTGCGTTTGCCGGCTTTTCGATCGGTGGCGATGTCCCGGTAGTTGTTCACGACCAGGATGGCGGTGGAAAGCGCGCCCATCGCCGATCCGATCAGCCAGGCGTCCACACTCACTGTGCCAGCCTGCACGAAGTACGTGGCGCCGACGGCAACGAGGCCAAAAAACACGAAAACGAACACGTCACCGAGTCCGTGATACGCCAATGGGAAGGGTCCGCCGGTGTAGAGCACGCCGCACGCGATGCTGAGCAGTCCGATCACAAGCAAACGCCAGCCACCGTACGGCAGCAGCGTGAGCCCGACCAAAAACGCGAGCGCGAACACCCAGATCGTCGCCCGCCTCATCGTGGCTGGCGCCACCAACCCGGCCGCGACCGCACGCCGAGGCCCTACCCGCTCCGCCGTGTCGGCTCCTTTGACGAAGTCGAAGTAGTCGTTCGCGAAATTCGTCCCAATTTGCACCAGCAGGGCGAACAGCAGGCACGCGACCGCCGCTGGCGCGACGAACACGCCGTCCTGCCACGCCAGCGCGCTGGCGGCGATCACGGGAGCCACCGCGGCGGGCAACGTTCGCGGACGCGCGGCCTCCATCCACACGGTGCCCATCGATGGGGCGTGCGCACTCATGCACGCCCCGGCGCCGCGGGTGAGCCACTCGGACCAGACAGCACAAAGCACAAGAAGAGGTGCATGCGGCGAAACGGCTTAGCAGAGGCCGCTGCTCGAGCGAGTCAAAGCGGCAAGTCGACGGAGCGCTGGCGATAGCGAGCTTCCGCGGCCATCTGCAGCTGCTCCTCCAGCTCTCGTAGTCGCGCCAGCACCACGTCAGGCATCGCCCGCTCGCGTAGCGCTGGCTCTTCAATCGCCTCTAGCCGCGGGTGCAACTGGCGCAGCCAGACATAGGCCGCGGCGGACCGCCCCTGCCGGCGCAACAACTCAGCATACACGCGCCCGGCGTAGAAAGGCGCGTCCGGCCGCCGGGTCGCTTCCAGATAGGCCCGCGCCGCACCTTCCAAATCAGCCGCCACCGCGAACTGCAGGTTTCCCTCCTCGATCCACAACGCGGCAGCCTCAGGATGCGCTTCTAGCCCGCGCGCCAGATGCTTCAGCGCACGTGCCAGTTGCTCGTGCCGCACCTGTTCGCGCACGCCTTCCGGCGTCCCGGCAGGCAACCACTCCGGCACGTCATGCGCGATCATCCGCGCTCCATTCAGCCAATAGCCGACCGGGCGCGGATCGAGTCGCGTGGCAACCTCGATCCAACCTTGCATCGACGGAGCGTCTTGGCGCTCCCAGGCAACGTACGCGCGCAGCCAGGCGCCGTCGGACAACAAGGCCCGCCAACCTGTCGCCATTGCACGGCGTGCGTCGGTCGAGCCGTGCATTTGCATCCCTCCGAGCACGATCAATGCGCCCACGGTCAAGACGACGCTCCAACGGTTTTGCCCCACGATTCGCATCAGAGGCCGCGTTGTTGCTCCAGCTGCGCCGCCGCCAGGAGGTAAAGCCCGGCGTACGCAGCCGTGTGCGCGCCGAGTGTAGCGCAATGCGCGAAAGTCACTGCATCGCCCGCCGCGACCAGTCCGGCGAGTTCAAATTCGCCCAGGTTCGGCAAGACCCGCAGCGCGAGCGCCGCGGTCTGCGCGATGATGCCGTTGCCACCATAATAGGTTTCGGCCCCGCCCCGCAGGTGCGCGGCGATCACCGCGACGACCGTCACCACGATCGCCGTTGTGCTGCCACGCGTGAGACTCGCCACCAGACGGGCCCCGGCGCCAACCAGCGCCAGCTTGAACAGCAAGGCGATCGTTGCGCATGCCACGCCCGAGGGCAAACGCGTCAGGCGAGGCTGCGGCCATTCTCCCCAGGCATCGACCGTCACCGGCGTCGTGTGCACGAGCACCCCCACCGCCGTTCCACCGGCGACAGCGAACAAGGAGACCAAACTCACCACCCCGAGCCATTGTCCGGCCAGATATTCGATTGGGCGCACCGGCTTCGCCAGGATCAGCGCCGCGCTGCCACTCTCCCGATCCGCGACCACGAGTTGTGCTGTCCCGACGGTTGCCACCAGCAGCCCGAGCAGCCCCAGACTCGCGAAACCAAGATCGAGCACGAACCGTTGCGGCGCTCCGCCGAAGTCCAACTCACGCAACGCCCGACCGGCGAGGGCGCCGACCAACCCGGCACCTAAAAACCCGAGCACCAGCCTTTGGCGGAGCAGGCTCCGCATCGCGTCGAGTGCAATCCAGCCAACGCGTTGCGCGGAAGCCCATCCGGGAGAAGTCATCCCGACCGTAACGGAGGCGAAGGCGCAATCTTGCGCAAAAACACGCGCTGCAACGCCGTGCCGTCGTCAGACGGCCGCAGCGCCAGCGCACCCTGTTCAGCGACCCATTGTTTCAGCGCCTGGCGGCCCTGCTCGGTCAGCCCGTCGATGACCCAACTTTCGCCCTCACTCCCGACCAACGCCGCGACCGTATCGAAAGCCAGCAGCCGCCCTCCATCGAGCAACGCGACGCGGTCGCAGATCGTCTCCACCTGCCCCATCAGGTGCGACGCGAGGACCACCGTGCGCCCCGCCTGCCGCTGGGCCGAGATGATCTGCAGCACATCCGCCACCCCCGCGGGATCCACGCCCGCCGTCGGCTCGTCGAGCAACAGCAACTCGGGCTCGTGCACCAAGGCTTGCGCCAGCGCGACCCGGCGCAGCATGCCCGTGGAGAACGTTCCCACCCGCCGGTCGGCAGCCTCGGTGAGTCCCACATCGGCCAAGACTCGCTCAATCTGTTCGGTTAACCGATCGCCGCCCAACCCCGCCAGACGACCGTGAAACTGCACCATCTCGCGGGCAGTGAGGTGCCGGTGCAAAGGCAGCGGCTCCGGCACGTACCCAATTCTCTGCCGCAGGGCGCGTGGCATTCCGGGCTCGTCGAACACCCGGAAGGCGCCGGCGGACGGCGGCGTCAGCCCGGCTATCATTTTGAGCGTGGTGCTCTTGCCGCAGCCGTTGGGCCCGAGCAGCCCCACCACTTCGCCGACCCGCACGTCGAACGAAAGCCCATCAACGGCGCGAAAGCTCGGGCGCTCTTTCGCCGCGGCGAAATCCTTCGTGAGCCCGTCCACCTGCAGAGCGAAGCGGGCGTGACTCATTGGCTTAACGGATTTCGAAGCCCACGAACTGAGCCGGGCGCGCCGCCGACCGCCGCTCGACCTGACGGACCAAGCCGTGCATTCGCTCCTCGATTGCGCCGACAAAAGCGTCGATCTCGGGCTTTTTCCCCTCCGCCTCCAACCTCACCCGTCCGTCGGGTAGATTCTGGACATATCCGGTGACTTCGAACTCTTGGGCGATTTGGCGGGTCGTATAGCGAAAACCGACGCCTTGCACCCGTCCCGAAAAATGAACGATCTCGTGGTGAACCTGAGACATGCGCGACGCCCTACGATGGGGGTTTTTCCCCGGTCGCAGCAATCCGCAAACCGCTGCGGGTGCGTAAATCCCATTCGGCCTTTTTCGTTGCATTTTCCACCCTCCGGAACACCGTGCGAAAAGGTCCCAGACCTCCGAAAAACTCGATGAGCAACTTTGATTCCGACGGCCCCTCCGACAACGAGTGGGAAGATCGCGGTGAACTCGCTTGGAGTGAATTTGATTGGGAACAGTATCTACGGGAGCAAGATGAGGTAATCCACCGATACATCGGATTCTACGAAAAGATGGATGGCAGCCCGGAGCGACTCGACGAGGTCGCTCACCATATGGGCTGGGATGAGGACAGCTGGAGCACCGACGGCGACTCGTCGTCGGAATCCGCGGCGGCCGAAAGCACGGCGGAAAGCCTGAGCCCCAGCTCGAGTGATTACGAATCCGAGCCGTACACCCTGCACAAGAATCCGGTCTACATTGCGACCAAGGGCATCTACCTGACGCTTTCCCGCAGCTGGGAGCGGCTGGCGGAGAATGCCGATCGCGTCCCGCAGGCGTTGGCCCTCGCTTTCCAAGGCTCGCTGCACCGCGGCGAGATGCAGGCGACGCTGGCAATCCAGGCGCTGGACTTTGGCGACTACGCGATGGCGATCAGCCTGCTGAAGCGGGCGTTGCGCGAGCTGAATGGCTCGTTTGCGCTTCTCGGGCGAGAGAACAATCCGAGCCGCGCGTTGGGCTTGTATCGCGACAACGCCCTTCCCCGCCTGTTCGATCTCCGCGAGATCTGGCTGCGCGTCATGAACGAGTGCCGCGAGGAACTCGAGCGTCCTGTCGAAGACGACGAGAACGACTAAGTTCCTCTCCGTTCGCTTTTGTGATCAGCGCCGTGTGGTTTCACACGGCGCTTTTTGTTTTGGGGCAGTCGACCCCGGTGATTCGGCGGTCAACCGGCAGGTGACCGCCGCGGCTCGTCGAACCGAGCGCCTTCGGTGCTACTGACGGATGAACTCGCCGTCCGCCTGGATCCGCACCTCGTCCGAGATCATCGGCGGCTTGAATTTCTCACCGACGCCAAAATCCGAGCGCTTTAACGTCGCCGTCAGCTGAAAGCCGGCAGTGGTGTTCTTTTGGTTCTGAGTTGTGCCTCGATACCACAACTCAGCCGTGATCGGCCTGGTTTGGCCGCGGATGGTCAGCTCGCCGCTCAGTTTGTAACGGTCCTTGCCCGCCGGCTCGATCCGGTTGCTGCGAAAGGTCATCTTGGAATGCTCGCTGACCGCGAAGAAATCAGGGCTCCGCAGGTGATCGTCGCGTTTCTCCACTGCCGTATCGATCGAGGTCGTGTCCACCGTCAGCTCGAACTTCGCATCACTGAAATCCGCTTTGGTGGCCTGCACGGTCGCATCAAATTTTCGGAAGGCACCACTGATGTCGGAAATCCCCAGATGCGTCACCGCAAAGCCAAGTCGGGAATGCTGTGGGTCGACTTTCCAAGTGGTCTGGGCGAATGCGCCGAGGGGCAGGAACAGGGCGGAAACAAGGGCGAGGTATTTTCTCATGGGATGTAGAAACGTCGTTTTAACTTAGTCCTACACGGCTCGTTTCGCCACTGGAGGTTAGGGTTAGGCTTCGCAGAGCCGACAGTTGTGCGCCCTCCGCCTCATGTTCGGTGGGAGCTGGCCGCGGGTGGCGTGGGTTCTCCCAACCAACGCTAGCGAGGCAAGCCCCGCTTTTCCCGCCAGCTCCCCTTGGTGGACCTCCGACCGGTGCCAGGTAATCGCCAAAACACAGCAACACCGCGGCCCGCCGCCATTTGAGGCACGTCCCCGATGTACCGAATACTGCCCACGGCAGTAGGTACCCATCCCGGTTGCGCCTAGGGTGTTCACCCCTTCTCCTCGGAGTCGATGCTTCGTCGCGGCAAACCGACCGTGCTCTATGTCGACCATGAACCGGACTCCCGCCGGCTCTTCGACCTGCAGTTCACGTCGTTGGGCATCCCGCATTACGTTGCCGACACACCCGAGAACGCGGTGCACATCCTGGTCGAGAACGACGTGGACATCGTGGTGACGGACACGGTTTTTCCAAGCGACGATGGCACCGACCTGCTCGAGTTCGTACGCCGATCCTCGGCGCCGTTTTCCACGCCGGTGATCTACTTCATGCCTTCGCGTGATCCCGCGAAAGTGGTGGATGCGCTGAACGCCGGCGCGACCAGCGTGATGGTCCGCCCAATGGCGACCCCCAACACGCTCGTCGAACGCATCTACAGCCTGACCAAAGACGGCTGCGGATTGCACTGAGGGCACCACCGGCGGCCAATCAGGCTCACACCGAGTGCGTCGGTGGGAGCACGCACGCCGCTCAGCACCTGATCCGGTGTGCGTCACGAAGAGCGCTTGCACGGTCTCTTTCTCGGTCGCTTCACGTTCACGAGCATCGCCGGCTCGTGATCGACAAACGTCTGTTCAGCGAACGGCTTTCCTGTTGCTGTAACAACGGCTCTCCGGAGCCGCTGACAGTTCCACGCCCTCCCCCGCGGGCGCCCACGGAAAACCTTTCCCCCGTCACGCATGAACATTCCCTGGTTCGCTTCTTCGACGTTCAGTCGCGCCTCGCTCTTCTGCCTGGTCGCTCCACTGCTTTCTGCGGGTCCTTGGGAGCCGCTCTTTAACGGCCGGGATCTCAACGGCTGGCGGCAACTCGGAGGCAAGGCGCCGTACGCGATCGTCGACGGCGCCATCGTGGGCACAACGGTGGCCGAGACGCCCAACAGCTTCCTCGCCACGGAGAAAACGTACGGCGACTTCATCCTCGAATTTGAAGTCCGACAGGACGTGGGGCCCACCAACAGCGGCGTCCAGTTCCGCAGCGTGAGCGATCCGGCCATCAACAACGGCCGGGTCCACGGTTACCAGTTTGAACTCGATCCGTCCGCCCGCGCCTGGACGGGCGGCATCTACGACGAGGCGCGGCGCGGCTGGCTGTACCCAGGCACGCTCAACCCGGCGGCCCGCGGACTGTATCAATACGGTCGCTGGAATCATGTCCGGATCGAGGCGATCGGCCCTTCGTTGCGCACCTGGGTCAATGGCCTGCCCGTTGCGCACGTCATCGACGACGCGACGCCTGCAGGCTTCATCGCGCTGCAGGTCCACTCGATCGGCCAGGCCGCTGATGCCGGCCGGCAGATTGCCTGGCGCAACCTGCGTATCCAAACGACGGATCTCCAGCCATCCCCACCCGACGACACCTTCATCCGGAACGTGATGGTGAACCAGGTGAGCGCCGCCGAAAAAGCGCAGGGCTGGCGGCTGCTGTGGGACGGGAAAGGCACCAATGGGTGGCGTGGCGCACGCCGCGACCGCTTCCCGGACAAGGGATGGAAGATTGAGAACGGTGAACTCGTCGTCCTGGCGGCAGGCGGCGCCGAATCGGGCAACGGCGGCGATATCGTGACAACCGAAGAGTTCGAAGCGTTCGAACTGCAGCTGGAATTTAAACTCACTCCAGGCGCCAACAGCGGCATCAAATATTTCGTCCGCGAGGAGATCACGCCCTTGGGCGGTTCAGCCATTGGACTTGAGTATCAGCTGTTGGACGACGAACGCCATCAGGACGCCCAGGCCGGCGCGGCGGGCAATCGCACGCTCGCGTCGCTTTACGACCTGATCCCGCGCGATCGCATGCCGGGTGGGCTGGCGATCGTGCCGCGCATCAACGAGTGGCAGCACGCACGCATCGTTGTTCATTCCGACCAGCGGGTGGAGCACTGGCTCAACGGCATCAAGGTGGTGGAATACCGCCGCGGTTCCCCGCTCTTCCGCGCCCTCGTCGCGCGCAGCAAGTACGCCAATCTTCCCGAGTTCGGCGAGGCCCCCCGTGGCCACATCCTTCTGCAGGACCACGGCAACGAAGTCCGTTTCCGCAGCATCAAGATCCGTTCGCTTACCCCCTCCCCCTGACATGAATCGTCGCACCTTCGTCCGCTCCCTGTCCTTGGGCGGCGCCGGGCTTGCGCTCGGCACCCTGAGCCCACGTTTATACGCCCGCACTCCCGGCGCGAATGACCGTTTGCGGGTCGGATTGGTCGGATTCGCCGACCGGGCCTGGCAGGCGCTGCTGCCGGCCTTCCGGCAACATCAGGCGGAGTTCAACGCCGAGATCGTCGCTGTCTCCGATATTTGGCTACGGCGGCGTGAGGAAGCGCAGGCGTACTTTGAACGCACCTTCGGCCAGGCGGTGGCCACCTACCGCAACAACGAGGAGATGTATGAAAAGTCGCAGCTCGACGCCGTCATCATCGCCACCGCCGACTTCCAGCACGCGTTGCACTGCATTGAGG
>JAEWIY010000238.1 GCA_023386835.1 Verrucomicrobiota bacterium | reverse complement strand
CGGAGCCGGCGAAGCCAGCCGGATTCTTCGGATGGTTGAAGGGCCTCTTCGCGGGCTCGCCCGCTCCCGCTCCGACAACGCCCGCCAGCGCTCCGAGCGAGCGGTCGCACGATCCCGAGCGTCGCCGCTCAGGCGGCCGGCAGCACCGGCCGCGCCATGGCGGCGGGTTCGATCCGCGTGAACGCGGCGCCCGCGGTGAAAGCTCCGGCGATGCCGGCCAGGGACCGCGCGAAGATCGCGGCGGTGGTGAAGGCGGTCGCCGCCGTCGTCGCCGTGGCGGCCGGGGCCGCAACCGTGGTCCGCGCCCGGAGGAGGGCGGCGGCTACGAAGGCGGCGCGCCGTCCGGCAGTTAAGGTTTCGTTTAACACGCCTCCCGCGCCGGTCGCATCTGCTTCGTTCTTGCCAAGCCGGCGCGTGTGCCCGCCACTCCCAAGGCGTCCGTCCCTGACGGGCGCCTTTTTTGTGTCCGGCACCTGCGCTCGTCGCCACGCCGGTCCCGCTCTTCCCGCTCCTCCTTGTCACCGCGGCTACGTGCCGCCTTTTCTCTCCATGGCCGACCTCGTCGTGCACGGCGGCAAACCGCTCGCCGGCACCATCACACCCTCGGGCAACAAGAACTCGGTGCTCCCGATCTTCTGCGCAACCGCGCTCACCGACGAACCGGTGACCTTACGCAACGTGCCCGAGATCACCGATCTCGACAAACTGGTCGCCTTCTTCCGCGCCCAAGGTTCGCGGATCGACTGGGACCACGCCACCGGAGTGATGCAGATCGACCATCGCGCCTTCAAACCAGCACTGGCGGACCACGAGCTGCCGCAGGACATGCGTTCCACCGTCCTGCTCTATCCGGCGCTGCTGCACCGGCTGCGTCGACTCAACATCCGCTCGAACACGAAGGGCTGCAGCCTCGGCGTGCGTGAGATTGACCCTCACCTGGATGTCCTTTCCGCGCTCGGCGCATCCGTCAGTGGTGGCGACCCGTTGGAGATCGCGCTGCCGGAGGGTTTTCATGGGACCCGCATGTGGCTCGATTACATGTCGGTCACGGTCACGGAAAACTTCGCCATGGCCGCGGCGGTCGCGAAGGGCTCATCGACGTTGCTGAATGCCGCGAGCGAACCGCACGTGCAGGATCTCTGTGAAGCGCTCGTGGCGATGGGCGCGCGCATCACCGGCATCGGCACGAGCCGGCTGGAGATCACAGGGGTCGACCAGCTCCATGGCGCCGACATCACGATCAATACGGATTACCACGAGATCGTGACGTTCCTCGCCCTGGGTGCGATCACGGGTGGCGAAGTGCGCGTGACCAAGTCCCTGCCGCACCACTTCGACCTCATCACCCGCGCCTTCCGAAAACTCGGCGTGGTGATCCGTCACGAGGGCGACACGGCCGTCGTCGAACGTGGACAGACCCTGCGTATCGAGGAACCGTATACAACCAACCTGCTGCCCAAGATCGAGGCCGCTCCGTGGCCCTATTTCTCCGTCGACCTGCTGCCGTTGATGATCGCGCTCAGTACACACTCGGAAGGCACGATCCACTTCTGGAACAAGGTCTACGAAAACGGCTTCGCCTGGATCCCGGAGCTGGCGAAATTCGGCGCCCATGCTGTGGTCAGCGACCCGCATCGTTTGATCGTGTTCGGCCGCCGCCCGCTTCACCCCGCGGTGGTCGACTCTCCCTACGTCATTCGAGCCGCGGTGGCGTTGACCATGATGGCCGCGGCCATTCCCGGGACGAGCACCGTGCGCAACGCCCAGATCATCAAACGCGCGCATCCCCGTTTCGTCGAAAACCTGCAAAGCCTCGGCGCCGAACTGGAGTGGCGCTGAGGGTCGGAGTAGGAGCAGGGAGCAAGGGGCAGGATGCAGGAAATGGCCGCGTCAGGCGGGCATGATGGTCGCTGCGGATCATCTTGCTCGAACGGCCGCCGATCGCGCTCGGTTTTCCGCTTTTGAGTCCTGCCCCTTGCTCCCGGCTCCCTGCTCCCCTTACCCTGCCCTCGCTGCCGTGACCACGCCTTCCCGATCGTCCAACTCCGCGTCCGCTGCCAACCAGCCTGCCACGGGCGTCGGTTTCATCACCTCGACGCTCGCCTCACCGCTCTCGACCACCGAGGCCGCGCTGCGGCCACTGAGTTTTGCCGATTTCACCGGGCAGAGCCGGACGGTGGAGCGCCTGCAGGTGATGGTGGGCGCGGCCAAGCGACGCGGTGAAGCGCTCAACCACGTGCTGCTCAGCGGCCCGCCCGGTCTGGGCAAGACGACGCTGTCGTTCATCATCGGCAACGAACTTGGCAAAAACGTGCGCGTGACGTCGGGGCCGGTGATCGAAAAGGCGGGTGACCTCGCCGGCCTGCTGACCAACCTCGAGGAGGGCGACATCCTCTTCATCGACGAGATTCACCGGATCCCGAAGACGGTGGAGGAATACCTCTACAGCGCGATGGAGGACTTCCGGCTCGATATCATGATCGACCAGGGCCCGAACGCACGCAGCGTCCGCCTGCCAATCCCGCGGTTCACCTTGGTGGGGGCGACCACCCGCGCCGGCCTGCTGACAGCGCCGTTGCGCTCCCGCTTCACGTTGCAGACACGCCTGGATTACTACGATGTGCCAACGCTGATGGGCATCGTTCGGCGCTCCTGCGGCCTGTTGGGCGTCCCGGTCGACGAGGGCGGCGCTCGGGAAATCGCCACGCGTTCCCGCGGGACGCCGCGCATTGCGAACAATTTGATCAACTTCTGCCGCGACTACGCGCAGGAGCGGGCGAAGGGCGAGATCACGCAACCTGTCGCGGCGGCCGCGCTGGAGCTGTTGGAGATCGATGCCCGCGGACTCGACGAGATGGACAAGCGCATGCTGCGCGTCATGGCGGAACACTACGCCGGCGGACCGGTTGGACTCGGCACCATCGCGGTCGCCGTGGGTGAAGAGGCGGACACGTTGGAGGAAGTCCACGAACCGTTCCTCATCCAGGAAGGCTACCTGCAACGCACTTCGCAGGGGCGCGTCCTGACCGCCAAAGGTTACGGAGCCATCGGCCTGCAACCGCTCAGCGGAAAGCAGGGTGCGCTGCTGTAAGCCGGAGCGCCGCGACCGGCGCCCCGGATGAACGTTTTACCCGCAGCGACGCTCCAGCCTGAGGATCTGGTCCTCCAAGGAGAAGCCGTGTGGGGCTTCCTTGCAGCAACGGAACGCCGATCAAACGGCCTCAGGCAGTCATCTTAACGCGAGGCGACGACCGACGCGGGGCGCATGACTCCCCGTCCGATCTGCGGGGAAGCGTGACGCCTTCGTTCCAAATGGGCTGAAGCATCAATTTCCGCTGTTGCGCCGGGACGCCCCACTCGCCTTCAGCAATCGCGGAGACCAGCGCGTCCACGCCGCTGCGGCCGATCTGATCCCCTTGCGAGATGCATCCGGTGATGTCGGGATCCCGTTCGGTGACAATAATGAGTCCGGCGAAAGCGACGTCCTCGGGGACGCGCCAGCCGCCTTCAACCAACCAGTGCTTCACCCGGGAAATGAATCCGATGACCACATCGGGGCGATGGGTGTGCATCCACTGGAAAAACGCGTCGCGATCCAAGGGCGAACTCTGCAGCAGCGGAATGCGATCCTGTGGCGCGATCCACTCCTGTTGCGAGATCAGCGACGCGCCCAGGCGCGCCGCGTCGTCCAGCGCGGGCGGGCAATGATTGAGAATGGCACCACCAATCCGACGGTAGCCTCGCTCGATCACGGTACGCCAGGTGAGGCGGGTTTCCGCGAAAATGTCCGGAGTAACAAGATGGTAAGGCACCTCAATCCAGCCCTGATCAAGACAGACGATCGTGAAATGGTCGGAGTTGAGTTGCTGAATGTTTGGGCTGGGACTGCGCGAGAGTTGTGGAATCAACAGGCCGCGAATGCCGCGGTTATAGAGTACGCGGCCGACGCTTTCTGGAGAAGGATATTGCGCGAGGTCAAACCGCTCCAGGCGGTACCCTCGCTCGTGGGCTCGCTCCTGGCAGCCTTGGTAAAAGCGCCGGTGTCCCGAAAAGTTTTTCATCTCACTATCCACGATATAGGCGAACACAGACTCGCCCCCCGTCGCGCGTCCGGCCCAACGGTGCCGGGCCAGGGAGACGACCGCGGGATCCGGCCGATAAGCCAACTGCTCGGCGAGCTCTTTCACCCTCTTGCGTGTGGAAGCGGAGATGCTGGGGTGATTCCGCAGAGCGAGTGACACGGTCGACTTGTCGACGCCGAGCGCGCGGGCGATGTCCTGCTGAGTGGTGCGACGATTCATAGGCTTTGCGAGCGCACGCGCCGGAGCAGCCATTAACCTACGGGCGGGTGAACCAAACGCGAGCCATGCTTCAGTGGTAGAGCCAAAGATTCCGGTCTGCTTGTTTCCTGAAGCGGAACGACTTGGTCGAGTCGAATCGGCCCAGCAGGCACGTTGCTGGCGCCCGGGGAAACTCGCCCGGTGAAGAGCGAATCCGAATAAATCCCAGCTCGGTCTCGGGCTTCTCAGCCTCGGAATCCGGACAGTTGCTCAACGCACGACGCTGCCCGGCTCGCTGCGCGTAATCAGCGCCGCCAGGCATGACACTGCAGCGCGGTCGTATCAAAGGTTCGCGTACGCACCGCGATGAGCCGCCGGCCGATCTCCGGACGGCGGCCAACACGATGCGGGGTCTCGCTGGCCGCGCTGCCTCACCTTCCACCCGCACCGAGTAGGGCCGCGGAAGCAAAGCAACGCTGCATCCCTTCCAGCGAACGTAGTCGAGGCGCGGAGTTACTGGGCCGCGTCGGTGATGACGTCCTGGAGCAGGAACGTCGCGAAGTCTTCACCGGTCAGTTCGTAGTAGCGGCCAAGATTGTGCGGCACGCCGCGGAGTGTCCGGAACGTGAAGGAGTAACGGGCTTCCCGCAGCAATTCGACGAACGGCAGATGGCCCACGAGGGCGGCCTCATCTTCGTAGCCGACGATCATCAGCAATCGCACCGTGGGCTCCTGTGTGCCAAGCATGGCGGCGTTGAGCTCCGGGGGAAGTTCACGCGTGCGTCGGTTGGCCACGCTGCCGGCCCATGAGGCAGCTGCGCTAAAGAGATCAGGGTGTGTGAGCGCGAGCCGAAGCGAACCGCCGCCGCCCATCGAGAAGCCGCCGATCACCCGCGATTCGCGGCGCGCAAGTGTGCGGTAGTTTTGATCGATCTGCGGAACGAGTTCCTGGATGATCATCGTTTCGACATTGATGCCGGTTTCGGGGTTGTCGCGGTAGCCGCTCATGCCGCCGTTGGGAAACACACAGATGGCGGGAGGAATGCGGCCGGCGCGGATGAGGCGGTCAATGATGGCAGCGAAGCCAGGTCCATCCGCGTTCTCGTTGCCGCCGGCGCCATGAAGGAAATAGAGCACCGGATACCGGCGTGCCGGCTCCGCCTCGTAGGAAGGAGGCAAATACACGGTGTAGCCCACCGTGCGCTGCATCGCCTCACTCTGGAGTTCGTGGTGCGAAACCAAGGGATGCGGCTGGGCGGGGACGTTGTTCCAGATCACTTCGCGACGCGGTCGCGGGGTGTCGCGGTCGGCGGGCTCCGGCGCGGATTGTGCGAGCGCGGCGATCGGAAGCAGGCAGCCCACGAGGGCCAGCTGCATCCGCCGCAGCCAGGCGGAGCAGCCCACCGAGTGGGCGGTGCGGGGGAAGGAATGCGGGAGGAATCGGACGGTGAAGTTGCTCATGGCCGGGGAGAAGTTAATCGGGAGCAGGAGTGGCGTTGCCGTTTGGCCTTCAAGAGGGCCACCAGAAGTGAAAACGGCCGCTCCGTGGGAGCGGCCGTGATAAGGGTCGGAAAACTCCGGGCGGGCCGTCAGAAGCTGAAGGTGGCGGACACGCTGTAGGTGCGCGGAGTCGGGAGATAGAACACGTAAGCGAGGCCGTCGGTGAGCGGCGGAGTGCGGCTGTCGATCGTGGTCGGCTCGGCGCTCGCGACGGGCTGCGGTTTGTCGAAGTCGAACAGATTGTTCACGTTCAGCTGGAGCCGCATGTTGACGCGTTCGGTGAGCTTCCGGTTGTAGGAGAGCCAGCCGTTGGCCGTCGTGTAGGACGGGGCATAGACGGGCTCGCCGTCAGTGACGACGCGGTAGCCGATGACGGATTCGCCGCGGTACTGAACCGCGGAGCCGATGCCGAAGCCTTTGATGAAACCTCGATCGAAGGAGTAGTTGGCGGTGAGGTTGGCCATGACTTCACGGTCGCGGACGGGCGCGCGACCTTCGGCGCCAAGGTCGTTCCTCAGGACATCGTCGAGCAGCGGCAGAAGTTCACCGATGGTGAGCGCGCCGTTGGTGGCGACCACGAGCGGAACGGCCGAGTTGGCCTCCCACGTGGCCCGGTGCGTATTGAGGTAGTTGCGGACGTTAGGGAGGAGGTCGCTGTTCGTGGTCTTGGCCTTCTTCAAGTTGAAGGAGAGGCGAAGCTGACGGGTCGGGTTCGCGGTGACTTCGAATTCATAGCCCTCGCTCGCCAGCGAAACGGTGTCGCCACCATCGGTTTCTCTGAGGGAGGGGAATTGAGTCGGGTTGGCCGCGTTGAGCGCCTCCCAGATCCGGTTCGTGAAACCGCGGTAGTTGCCGTTGACCGAAACGGCCTGACCGGCGTCAGCGGTCTCATACCAAGCCAGCGAGCTGTAGACCCTGCCACCGAAGAGGCTGAGCTTGATGCCGGCGTCCTTGCCGACGCCCGTGCGGTTGCCGACCGGGCGGCTCTTGTCGATGTCGTCAAAGAGGTCGCGCGCGGTCTGGACCGCGAAGTTGTCGGCTTCGTTGTAGAAGAGCGAAATCGTCTTCGTGGCGTGGAAAACAATGCCACGCGTCTTGGTGTTGCCGCCGGTATCCGTATCCGGCTGGGCACGACGATTGTAGCCGAGCGTGAGGTTGGTCACGGGATCGGCGACGCGATCGGAGCCGTAGGTCTTCGTGTCGTCGTGACGATAGCCGAAGAGCAGCACGATGCGATCGTCCCAGAAGTAGCTGTGCGAGGCCAGGAGGCGGGTATCGAGCTGGTTTTCGGAGTAGCGCCAGTCGCTGCGCATATACTCAGCGGTGACGGTCTTCCCGAGCGTTTGGGGTCGCGAGAAGGAGGTGCCGGCGAGCGGGACGTTGCTGATCGGGTTTTTCTCGATCGCGAGCAAGCCGCGGTCTTCCCTGTTCCGGGCGAACGGATCGTAGTAGTTCACCCGGGTGATGGCATTCGCGGTGTTGAAGTAATCCGCGACGAGGCGGTTGGGACTCGTGTTGACTTCACGATAGTCGAAGCGGTCCATCGTGAACTTTTCCGTCGAAACGAGGCCTGCGATGCGATGGTGCCCAAGGATGCGCGAGGCGAGCGACTCACGTTTCATGAGCTTGCGGAAATCCAGGTGATAAGCACCGGTCGCGCGATACTGGGCGCGCGAATAATCAAAGGTCCGGAGCACATTGCCGTTGGAGGCGATGAGCGGCTTGCCGACCATGGGATTGGGGACAATACCGGTCTGGTTGCCCTGTGCGTCGAACTGCGGCAGGTAGGCATTAACGTCGTAGAAGAGCGAAATGCTGCCGAAGCCGATGGGATTATTCCACATCCGGGACTCGTTCTCGAAACCGGCCGCGAGTTCGAAGGTGAGGTCCTCGCCGACCTTTTGTTCGATGTAAATGCCCCCGATCTCGGCGTGAGAATTCGACCGGGCGCTGGGGCCGACCGGATTGCCGTCACGCGGGAACCGCGACTCATCGAGCACGTTGTTGGGCGTGTTGACGATGTTGCGCGCTCCGAGCGAAATGCGGAAGCTCTCCGGATTGGCGTTGGCGGGATTGCCGGTGAACAGCGCCTGCCCGGCCAGAGGGCCGTTCTGGAAATACATCACCTGGTTGTTGCCGAGACGATTGCTGACGTTGGTCCCGAGGGTTTGGCCCCACTGCGTGGGATTCCCGGTGAGCGGGCTGCCGGCATCGACCCAGGCGGTATAGCCGTCCCAGACGGTCCACGGCCGGGAACGGTTTTCGTCGATGTTGATTTTTTCGCCTTCGATCCGGATCTGAGTCTGGCGGAACGGGCGCCAAGTGCCGGCGAGAGCGATGCCCTTTTTCTCTTGGAATTCGAAATCGCGGTACCCGTCGGCATCCTGGCCGAGGAGGTTGACGCGGACGGCCCCCTTGTCGCCCAGCGACAGGTTGTAGTCGAGCGTCGCGCGTTTCTCCTTGTAGCTGCCCGTGCGGAGTTGGACCGAGCCGAAGGTGCGGCCGATGCGCGCGAACTTGGTGGAGGTATTGATGAGGCCGGCGGGCGACGCTTCACCGAAGAGGATGGAATTGGGGCCGCGGGCGAGGTCGATCCGATCGACGTTGTAGAGGTCGGCATTCAACTGCGTGCGGAAAAAATTCCGGGCGCGTTGGGCGCCGCCGATGCCGCGAACGCGGAAGCTGAAATTATTCTCCGTGGTGGAATTGCCCGTGGCGTCGACATCCGACGTCATGTTCATGGCAAATTCGACGGTGTCGTTGACGCTGAGCGCGGCGATGTCGTCGAGGTATTCCCGGGTCATGACCGAGATGGCGGAGGGTGTGTCGCGCAGATCGCTGTTCATGCGGCTGCCGGCGAGGGTCGACGTCGCGGTGTAGCCCACGTCGCGATCGGTGCGCACTTCAAATGGCGAGAGCAGGAGGGTTTCCTCCTTGGCGGCTTCTGGTGCGGTTTCCGGGGGTGGCGGGGCGACTTGAGCAAGAAGCGGCAGCTGCAAGCCCAGGGCCAGGCTGGAGAGTGCAACGCCGGGCTTTCGCAGGGACGGCATGGAGATCATACGGGGCGATTTTGCTGGCAGGTTTTGGGGTCACTGAGGCCGAAGAACTTCCGGCGTTTTCAGGGTGCCGGGAGGTCGATCGATCCGACTTTAGGCCGCAATCGCTCACCCACTCATCCCGTTGAGTTGAATCTCCGCGTTCGCGCATTTCCGTCGTTCTGGGTCCTCCGCCACCACCGTGGGTCCACCGTCCTCCGCTTAGCTTTTGGCCGCGCGCAGACGGCAGGGCCGCCCTCACAACGGGAAGTGCGGAGATGGCGCCCGATCTCCGCCTCGCCCGCTCGCGTCCGGAGGTACTGCCTGGGCGCTCGACGGGATGGACGAGCGCAGGCTTCGCGTCATGGGCGGAGCATTACGCCGGCGGGCCGGTCGGTCTCGGGACCATCGCGGTCGCCGTGGGTGAAGAGGAGGAGACGTTGGAGGAAATGCACGAGCCGTTCCTCATTCAGGAAGGCTACCTGCAACGCACGCCCCAGGGTCGCGTCCTGACCACCAAAGGTTACAGCACCACCGGCCTGCAGCCTCTGGGAGGACAGCAGGGCGCGCTGCGCTGAGTCGCAGCAGCTCGCTTAGCCGGTGGGCAGTTCCGCGGCTTCCGGTTCCGGGCCGAGGCAGAAGCCGTGGTGGGCTTCATAACCCACGGGCGCCGTCACACACGCCGTGAGCGTGTAGGCGATGCAGAACAGGTGCGCGGTGAGGATCAGTACCATGAGCATGACGATCCCGTGGTCGGGCTCGGTCACTCTGCCATCCTCGCGCAAAACCCGCTTCGCATCTCCTGCTCTAGACTGGGCACGGATTGTCCATCCGCTCCGCAAAGGCGCCATCCGGCCGCTGCTCACCCACGAGAGGATCAACCGCGTTCGGGGCTTGCGCCGACCGATAGCGTGCGCTCCTCGTCCGCCTGCGGCGCCGGACGCGCCACCTGCTCGTAAAGCGCCTTGGTCTGCTCCGCGATCGCGCGCCAGCTGAAGTGATCCACGACCCGCTGGCGACCCGCTCTGCCGAACCGTTCACGCAGGTCCGGCCTCGCCATCAGTTCGTTGATGCGCGCGGCCAAGTCGGCTGAAAACCGCTCCGGATCGACCGGTTCAAACGGGGCGCGATCCTGCTGCTTCACGGGCACGAGATACCCCGTTTCGCCGTGGACGACGACCTCCTTGATCCCCCCGACTGCGCTCGCAACGACCGGCGTCTCGCAGGCCATCGCCTCCAAGTTGATGATCCCAAACGGCTCGTAGATCGACGGGCAGCAGAAGACCGCCGCGTGGGAGTACAACTGCAGCAGAATGTCTTTGCGGGAGATGTGATCGATCCAGAACACGCCGTCCCGATGCCGTCGCACTTGCTCGATCGCCTGCTTCATCTCCGCCTCAATCTCCGGGGTGTCCGGCGCGCCGCCGACAATCACCACCTGAAACCCGAGGTCCATGTGCCGGATGGCGCGGACCAAATGAACGATACCTTTCTGCCGCGTGACACGGCCCACAAAGAGCACATACGGCACATCCGGATTGATGCCGAATTTTTCGAGTGCGTCGTGCTCGGGCACCCAGCGGAATTCGTTCGGGTCGATCCCATTGTGAATCACGTGCACCCGGTCCTCCCGCACGTTGAACAGGCGCAGCACGTCGGTCTTCGTTTCGCGTGAGACGGCGATGACCGCATCCGCCATCTCGATCGCGGTCCTCTCGACCCAGGACGAGAAGTCATAACCGCCGCCAAGCTGTTCACGTTTCCAGGGCCGCAGCGGCTCGAGCGAGTGCACGGTCAGGACCATCGGGGTGCCGTAGATGAGCTTGGCGAGGATGCCGCCAAAATGGCTGTACCACGTATGGCAGTGCACGACAGCGATGTCGGGGTCGATGTAGGTGGTGTTGAAATCCAGGCACCGCGCAATCGCGCCAAAAACGGATTGCAGGTGCGGCGGACATTTAAACCGGCTCGGGTCGAGCTCGAATCCGGTCACCCACGGGCAGGCGGGCGAACCATCGTGCCGCCCGAACGCAAACACCCGGATATCCATCAACGCGCAAAGCTCGCGGCTGAGGTAGTCGACGTGCACCCCGGCCCCGCCATACACGCGTGGCGGGTACTCGTTCGTCAGGAAGAGGACTTTCATGGCACAGCATGAGCAGCCGCGCTCCGGTCTCCACCGGCCGACCTAAAATCAGGAACCGCCCTGATTCCGCCTTCGGGTTGGCCTCCGTAGAGCGGGCGAACCCATGCAAACCGTCAACGATCGCCGCGGCACTCTCTGGGCGCTCCACACGTATTCGATTTCTCGCGACAACCCAACCTCCGTTCCGCGTTCGAAGCACAGGCACAACCGCTGATGCCTTGGCACTCCCATTCTGCCGCGTGGAGCGGGAACAGGGGGCGGATCGGGATCGAAACTATGGGAAAAACGTCCACGCGTACCTCATCGTTTCAGCAGCTCCGTCCTCGCCAAAGGGACGCGGGGCGGCCCCTTTCGTCCGTCGACCGCGCGGCAATGTCCCTTGGAAGCGGAACCGATTGGGGCCTCGCTTGTTCAAGCGACTCGACATTCGCCCGGTTGGGCTTCGACGTTAGGTTATGTCCGCGACTTCCACCAAACCCATTCGCCTCTTCAGCTCCGATTTGGACGGGACGCTCTTGGGCAACCCGGAGGCGGTGCAGCGCTTCAACGCCGCCTGGTTTGCACCGCATGGCAGCCAGCGCCCGCTCCTCGTGTATAACAGCGGACGGTTGATCGACGACGTGCTGAACCTGATCACGATGGGTTCGCTGCCGTGGCCGGACTACATCATCGGTGGCGTCGGTACAGAAATTCACGATGTACGCGCCGGCCGCACGCTCGACGAATTTACCCAAGCTTTGGGACGCTCCTGGGATCGCGCGCGGGTGGACGAGATCGTCAGCGAACGTTTTTCGGAAATGCGGCCGCAACCGGCGCAATACCAGACGCGCTACAAATCCAGTTGGTACTACGAGCGAGCGCGCCCCGGACGGGTGGAGGAACTGCAGCAGGTGCTGCGCGAGCACGGACTGGAGGCCACGGTCGTGTATTCAAGCGAGCGCGACCTCGACATCCTCCCTTCCGGCGCGACCAAGGGCAACGCGTTGCGCTGGCTTGGCGAGTTCCTGAACATCAGCGCCGATGAAATGCTCGTCGCCGGCGACACCGGCAATGACGCCAGCATGTTCTTCCTGCAGGGCATCCGGGGCATCATCGTTCAGAACGCGCAGCCGGAATTGTTCGAAGCCACCGTGACGCTGCCGGTTCTGACCACACGGCACGTGATGGCCGATGGCGTGATCGAGGGGCTGCGACACTTCGGCGTGCTCCACGGTGAGATGCCGACGGCCAAGCAGACGGAGATCCCCCGCGCCAAGATGGCCCCGGGCTTCCGGATGCTGTTCACCGGCACCCGGCTCGGCGCGCTGAACGACGACGATCGGCGTCTGATCCTGCAAGGCTACGAGAAGGCGATCGTGGCGTTAAAAAAGAACATCACGCCGGTCGGCTTCTCGGCGTGTTCGCTCACCGACAACACGGTCACGGGAACCGATGAGAACTACCGCTCGGTCTGGGCCCGCGACGGCGCGATCACCATCATCAACAGTCTCGACCTCGACGACCCCGACGTGCGCGAGTGCCAGCGGCGGACGTTGGAAACGTTGCTCAACGCCACCGCACCAAACGGGCAGATTCCCGCCAACGTCCGCATCGACGACGGCTCACCGGACTACGCGGGTGTCGGCAACATCTGTTCCATCGACAGCGCGCTCTGGGTCATCATCGCGTTCTACAACTACATTGAGACGACCGGCGACATGGAGTTGCTGCACCGGTACGCCTTCACGCTGCAGCGCGCGATGGACTGGCTCAGCGCGCACGACAGCAACAACGACGGTCTGCTGGAAATCCCCGAGGCCGGCGACTGGACCGATCTTTTCGGACGCAGCTACAACGTCCTCTACGACGAGGTCCTCTGGTACCGCGCCAACGTGTGCTTTGGGCGCCTGCGCGAGTACTCCGGCGACTTCGATCGCGCCACGGACTACCTGCGCTGGTCGCAACGGATTCGCAGCCGAATTCTGGATGTCTTCTGGCCGACCACCTCCGTCGGCAACTCGACGGCGCATCCGCACCGGTTCGCTTCACGCCAGTTCGATCTCGGCGATACGCAGTACCTCCTGGCGGAAATCACGCCGTTCGCGTTCAACTGGCGCTGCGACGTCTACGCCAACATCCTCGCGTTTCTGATGAACCTGCTCGACGTCGACCGGGCTCGGGTGGCGTTTCGATTTATGTGGGGCGTGGGAGTGAATGCGCCGTGGCCGGTCGCGAACTTGTATCCCGTCGTCCAAGCGGGCGACCCGGATTGGCGGGCTTACTACACCGTGAACTTGCTGAATCTACCCCACCATTACCACAATGGCGGCATCTGGCCGTTTATCGGAGGCATGTGGGTGCGTTTTATTCATCGTCTCGGATTTCACGAAGTCGCCACGCGCGAACTCGTGCGGCTCGCGCAGGTGAACAAACTCGGGCGCGATCAGGAGTGGGAATTCAACGAGTGGGCCCATGGCCAGACGGGCCGCCCGATGGGCAAGGCTTACCAGGCGTGGTCCGCCGCCTCCTTCATTCGCGCCTGCCAGGAAATCGAGGCTGACCCCGCCCACTTGGGCAACGACTGAGCGTAATGACATCCGCGGCTGGCGCCCCGATTCCTGTCTTCTGTTTTGGCGAGATCCTGTGGGATTTCCTGCCGGACGGCCTCTTTCCCGGTGGAGCGCCGTTTAACGTCGCCTACCATCTAAAGCAGCACGGCCTGACCGCGCGGCCCGTGTCCGCGGTCGGCCGTGACGTCCTGGGTGACGAGTTGTGCCGACGGATGCGCAGCTGGGGCGTGAGTGATGACACGATCGCTCGCGCGGGAGACCGGCCAACCGGTTACGTGCGCGCCACCGTTTCACCGTCCGGCGACGCCTCCTACGACATCGTTCCGGATGTAGCCTGGGATCGGATACAACTGACCGAGGCAGCCCGCGTGCAGGCTCCGGGCGCCCGCGCGGTCGTTTACGGTTCCCTCGCCCAGCGCTCCGAGCCCAATCGCGCCACGCTGCAGGAACTGTTCGAACTTCTTCCCGGAGAGGCCTGGCGCGTGTTCGACGTCAATCTTCGCCCGCCTCACGACGATCTGGACCTAGTCCACACCCTCGCGGGGACAGCCACGGTGTTGAAACTCAACTCCGCCGAGGCCCGGCGTCTGCTCGGACTCCCCGCGCAGGGCGATGAGTCCGATGAAGCGCAGGCCCGCCAGCTGGCTGAAAAAACAGGCTGCCGCACGGTATGCCTCACTGCCGGCGCGCGGGGCGCGGGGCTCCTGCGCAATGATCTCTGGTTTTGGGAGGATGGCCGCCCGGTGCAGGTGGCAGATACGGTGGGGGCGGGCGACGCCTTTCTGGCCGGTCTGCTCGCGCGCCTCCTGGAGGGACGACTCGACGACCGTGAATGCCTGCGCCGAGCCTGCCGGCTCGGGGAATGGGTCGCCACCTGCCGGGGTGCGACTCCACCGTATTCAAACAACGCGGACAAATGACCTATTTACGCACGAATCTTTCCGAACTGTGGACGCGCATTGAGGGCTATCTGCCGCAAGTGCTCGCTGCCCTGCCGGTGGCGATCGCGATCGCCGTGGGCGCGATGCTGCTGGGGCTGATCATCGATCGCGCCGTCCTGCTGCTGGCGCGGCGGACCCACGTCGAGCAATCGGACCTGCTGCCACTGCGCCAGATTACCCGCTGGCTGCTTCGAATCATCGCCGCGGTCCTGATTTTGGGCGTGTTCGGGTTCCGGATCGGCGGGCTGTGGGCGGTCATTTCGACCGTCCTGGGCCTGGTGGCGATCGGCTTCGTCGCCATGTGGAGCCTGCTCAGCCACTCCACGGCGACCCTGCTCATCCTGTTTCTCCGGCCCTATCAGGTGGGCGACGACCTTGAGTTCCCGGGCGACCCGGTGCGCGGGAGGGTGGTCGATCTCAACTTTTTCTACACGACCCTCGTCGACCACGAAGGCGCCCTGTTTCAGATCCCCAACAACCTGTTCTTCCAAAAGGTGCTGCGACGACGCCGAAACCAGCCTCCAGTGCGTCTGGCGTATCAGCTCAACAATCCCATGCCGGCCGAGGTGCCGCTTCCGCCTCCTCCGCCCGCGAAGCCCGAGTCTCCCAAGGACGATTCACTAAATCCGGTGCGTTCGGGCGTGGATCCGCACACGCTCCATCCGTCACGTCGCTAGCGTCGCCACTGGGCCGTCGCGCGTTGTCCAATTTTCGCACGGGCGACCGGGGTGTTCTCGCCGGGGCTGCATTTCGCCTGAATCCGGCCGGCCACGAGCCGATGAGGGGCGTTGAGCATGCCGCAACTCTCCGTCAGCCAAAAAGCCTTGTTTGGATTCAGCACCCTTGTGCTTCTGGTCGCCGCAACCGGTGCGGTGGGTTATGTCGCCAGCGAGCGCCTGTTCCGGCAACTGGACCGCACGACCTCGCACACACTTCCGTCGCTGGAACTCTTGTTGCAGATAGATCGCGATCTCCAGCAAGCCTTGGTGGCCGAGCGCACCACCCTTCTTGTCACGCCCGGCAGTGCCGAAGCACAGCGGTTGCTGGCCGAACACGGAGAGAATCTGCAACAAGCCCAGGAGCGCTGGCAGCGGCTCACCGCGCTCGGACTGCCGGCAGGCACCGAAGAGCTGGTCTCGCTTTACGAAGGCCGTTTTGACCAATGGGCGCGCACGTCGCACGAGGTGCTGCAAGCCCATCGGGCAGCCGCCAGCTCCCGTGATTCAGCGCCGATGCTGGCGTCGGACGAAGCCGCGCAGTTTGAAGCGGCCCGCGGCTGTCTCGATGATTTGACCGGCATGCTGTTGGAGGAATGCGAAGCGGAACGCCTGGAGGCCATCGCCACGCGTCGGAACGCTGGCATCACCGTCGGCGCAGTCACAGGTTTCAGCGTCTTGGTTGGCATGGCCCTCGCATGGTTGCTTGGCATCCGTTTGCCACGTGCGCTGCGCGACATCGCTTCCGCCCTCGGCGCCGGTGCGCAGCAGAACGCGGAGGCCGCCGAGCAGATCAGCAGCGCAAGTCACACCCTGGCGCAAGGCGCCACGGAACAGGCGGCCTCGCTGGAAGAAACCAGCGCCGCCCTGAACGAGCTTTCCGGAATGACGCGCCGCAACGGCTCGCACGTTGAGTCCGCGCGCTCCTGCTCGCGGGAGACTCGCGCCGCGGCCAGCCGCGGCGCCCGTGAGATGGACGAGATGTCCCGCGCGGTGGCCGCGATCCAGCAGTCGAGCAACAACATCGCCGCGATCATCAAGACCATCGACGAAATCGCCTTTCAAACCAACCTGCTCGCCCTGAACGCCGCCGTCGAGGCCGCGCGGGCGGGCGCAGCGGGCGCCGGCTTCTCCGTCGTTGCCGATGAAGTCTGTTCCCTCGCCCATCGCAGCGCCCTCGCCGCGCGCGAGACGGCCGAGAAGATCGACGAGTCCCTTCGTACGAGTCGTGAGGGCACGGCGCTGGCCGCTCGCGTCGCCTCCTGTCTTCAGGAGATTGATACGCGGACGGCCGAGGTCGACCGGATCATTGACGAGATTGCCACCGCCTCCGAACAGCAGGCGCGCGGCATCGACCAGGTCACCGCGGCGGTGGGCCAGATCGACATCGTGACCCAAAAGAACGCCGCCGCGGCCGAGGAGTCGGCGAGTTCGTCCGCCGAACTCAGCGAGCAGGCAGCCCAGCTCAACACCACGATGCTGCAGCTCAACGCACTGCTCGGCGCGGTCGAAGCAAACGCCCCTGCCACGAAACAAGCCGAGACCCCGGCTCCGCCCGCCGACCTGCAGGACCGGAAACGTCCCACGGCGTCGTCCTCCTGGAAGCGACCGGCGCCCCGCGCCGTGGTGAGCGAGCCGGTGGCCCGCTAAGGCCGTGCTGAGCGGCCGTTGGGCCGCTCAGATATCTCCCTGCTCCGGCCGGAGCACGATCTCCTCCACGACGGTGCGCCGCGACAGTTGGTAGATGTCGAAAAACGCGCGAGCGATGTCCTCGGTGGGCATCATCCGCTCCTCCGGCACCCCGCTGCCTTCCCATGACGGAGACACCGTGGCGCCGGGAAAAACCGTGCAAACACGGACTCCGGTGCCGCGCAACTCCGCCCGCATCGCGGCGGAGAGGCCCCGGACGCCGTATTTGGCAGCACAATACGCCGCCCCGCGCGGGTAGCCCTGCCGACCCGCGACCGAACTCATGTTGAACACGTCGCCGCGACCGCGCTTCACCATTTCGGGCACAAAGGCGCGGGCGACCAGAAACGCGCTACGGAGGTTTGCCGCGATCATGGCATCGAAGTCCTCCACCGAAGTCTCAAGGAAGGCCGCCGGACGAAATTGCCCGGCGTTGTTCACGAGCACATCCACCCCACCCAGCTGCTGCGTGACTGCTTCCGACAGCCGCGCCACCGCGCCGCTATCAGTGACGTCACACGGTCGTACCGTCACCGTCGCCTCGTGCGCGCGGCAACGCGCCGCCACGGCGTCCAGCGCCCCCCCGTTCCGGGCCACCAGGACGAGCCGCACCTTCTGACCGAGCTCTCGGGCAAACACCTCCGCGATGGCCGATCCGATGCCTTGCGAGGCGCCCGTCACAAGCACCACGGGTGAGCCAAAATCGCCGTTGGACGGGGGCGAGTCTGTATCCATGATTCGGAACTCCTCGTCCGCCCTAGACCGCCAGCTGCTGAAAATCCATCGCGTCGGCCGCGAAACCGCCGCGGACGCCTTTGGCGATCACGCTGACGGCATCGTGCGAGTGCAGCGACTCCTGGTGCGAGCACATGATTTGGAAATCGGCAATGCGTGCGTCAGCCGCGAGTTCCCGGTACAGGAGCCGCGCAGCATCTTCGACGAACTTGATGTACGCTCCGTTGAGTTCGGCGAACGCCTGCTCGTCCTCGCGCCGCACCATCACCTGAGTCTCGGTGCGCAAGGCGCGCAGGCAGTGCCGTTGCAGGTCCTCGATCGAAATCCGTTTTCCGGCGGTCACCTCCACCCGGAGACGCGCACGGGACCGCTGGCTGTGGGGAATCGAGAACACGCCGCGCTGGTCACGCGCATGTTCGGCCAACTCGGCGCTGCACGGGCAGGCGGAGGAGTACACGAAATCGAATTCCACGAACCGACGGAAACGCCCGGCGGCGTCCAACACACCCTCCAGCGCCACCCGGTAGTACTGGTAACCCTCGAGCCCACTGCGCAGGGCGCGTTGCAGGATGGGATAAGAGAACACCAGCTTCAGTCGTGCATCGAGCGTGCCGACATCGCGCCGATAGCGCTGGAGCACCCGTTCCAGACGCTCGAGCGAGAACACCTCGTCCTGGTGCGCATAGAACGACCGCATGATGCGGCTCATGTTGATCCCCTTGTGGGTCGCCGCCAGCGAAACCGTGCCGGTGACGCTTGTCTCCAAAACATGGGTACGCCCGCCGCGGGCGCGGTACTTCAGCGGCAGGCGGAAGTTCGAGATGCCGACCTGCTGGATGGCCACTGGCGCACCCTCAATCGCATCGACCGCGTCCATCATGTCGGGCAGAGCGGCACGATATTCGGGCGTCACCTTGAACTTCTCATCGTAGCGCCGGCGCACTCGTGGAGTCGCTCCACCTTCGGTCCGGTGGAGGTACATGGTCTTGGCTTTACTCATTCGTTTTTTGCGTTGGGGACCACCAGCGGTTGGAACGATAACCTGGCTGGCGAAACAGGATGGGAAAGCGGCACCAAGCCCAGTTTTGGGCGAAGCACAAGCCTGTGACGGTCAGGCCGCGCCTCCACGGTCGAGCCACGGCGCTCCGGTCGGGCCATAATAGTCGGCGTAGTTGCGCGGTGTTTCAAACAGGCGAACGCGAAAGAGCTCCCCGCGCGGCAGCCGCGACACGATGCGCTCCCAGAACGCGATCACGAGGTTTTCCGTCGTCGGAACCACGCCGCGGAGCCACGGCACCTCCTCATTCAGGTTGCGATGATCGCACGGGCCGACCACCGCCTCCTCGAGCACGCGCTTCAACTCGCCGAGATCGATGACGTAACCGGTGTCCGGATCCGGCTCCCCGCGCACCGTCACCTCGAGGACATAATTGTGGCCATGCCAGCGCGGGTTGTTGCAGGGGCCGAACGTCGCGCGATTCCATGCCGCGCTGCGCGCCGGGTTGTGCAGCCGATGGGCGGCATTGAAGTGCACCTGCCGCGTCACGTAAACCACCCTGCCGGGTCGCGCCGTCGAGGCGGTGGGACTTTGCGCACGAGCGCGGCCGCGAGGAACTTGGGCACACATGGAGAGCAGCACCTTGGACGGAAGACCGGGCCGGTCAACGATTCGGCCACGCTCAACAGCCGCGCTGTTGAGCCCTAGAACAAACCCGCCAAAGCCGCTTTTCTTCCCGGCGTGAACGGCACTTAGGAAAACCGGGCAAAAACCCCTTGCGGCGCCCAGTCGCGCATCGCTTCATGCGGCGCTGTGGCGATCCGGTTCAGCATCCTCGGCAGCGGTAGTTCGGGCAATTCCGCCCTCCTCCAGACAGGAGGCGCCCGCGTGCTCGTGGATGCCGGTTTTTCCGGTCGGAAACTGAAGCAACTCCTGCACGACGCCGGCACATGCCTCGAGCAGATCGACGCCATCTTCCTGACGCACGAGCATGGCGACCACAGCGCGGGAATTGACGCGCTGAAGAAGCATCCCTCCATCCAAGTCTTCGCGAACGCCGCCACCGCGCGCGCGGTGCAATCGCGCCTGGATCACCGTCCGGCCTGGCAGATCTTTGAGACGGGTGCGCGTTTCCGTTTTCGCGACCTCGAGGTGGACAGTTTTGCGGTCCCGCACGACGCCCAGGAACCCGTGGGCTTCACCTTTGCGTCCGGGCAGGAGGACGACCTTTTCACGCCGCGCCGCGCGGTTGCGTGGTTGACCGACCTCGGGCATGCGCCGCTGCACATCCACGAGCGGCTGCGGCACGTGGACGTGGTCGTGATTGAATCCAACCACTGCCCACGGCTCCTGCAGGCCGATATTCGGCGGCCCTGGCCCACCAAACAGCGGATCGGCGGACGCCACGGCCATCTGTCCAACGAAGCGGTCTGCGAACTCCTCCTCAGTGTGGCGAGCCCGCGCTGGAGGCACATCTTCCTCACGCACCTCAGCCGCGACTGCAACAGCCTTGCCGCGGTGGAGGCCTGCATGGAAACGGTGCGCGCCCGGCTCGGTTGCCGTTTTTCCATCGTCGCGCCCGGCGGGGGGACGCCGTTCTACGACCTCGCGCAGGAACAAGGCAACGAAAGCGGGCTGCTGCCGCTGGCCTAACGTATGAACGTTTCGGGCGCGGCGCAGGGTTGCGACGCCCCCTTCACTTGCGCAGTGTTCGCCGCGCATGACGCCGCGATTCGCTGACTTCCGACGGACGAAGATCATTTTCACGCTCGGGCCCGCCACGGAGAGCGAGGCGATGCTGGAGAAACTCATCCGCGCCGGAGCTGACGTCGCGCGCTTGAACATGGCGCACGCGAAGCACGACTGGACGCGCATGGTGATTCGTCGCATCCGCGCCATCTCGCAGCGCGTCGGTCGCGAGATCGCCATCATGATGGACATCAAGGGACCGGAAATCCGGACCGGCGACGTCGAGGCCCCGATCGAGCTGAAGGAGGGCGAGATCTTCGATTTCACCGTGAAGCCCGGGGGTGAGGGCGAACACGAGGAGATCCGGTCCGTGAACGTCAACTACGAGGATCTCATCAACGACATTCACGTCGGCGACATCGTGCTGGTCGACAACGGCCTGATGCGCTTCGAGGTCCTTGAAAAGAAGGCGCGTCGGATCCGGTGCAAGGTGCTCATCGCCGGCCAGCTCACGTCGCGCCGGCACATCAACTTGCCGGGGGTGAAGATCAACCTGCCCTCCTTCACCGAGAAGGATCGCGCGGATACACTCGTCGGGCTCGAAGAAGGCATCGATTATCTCGCGCTCTCGTTCGTGCGCGAAGGTCGCGACGTTGAGCAGCTGCGCGAGTTTTTGCGCAGCCACAACTCACGGGCGAAGATCATTGCGAAGATCGAAGACCAATCCGCGATCGAGAATCTGGATGAGATCGTCGTGGCCTGCGACGCCTTGATGGTTGCGCGTGGTGACTTGGGCATCGAATGCCCGTTCGAGGAGCTGCCGATCATCCAGCGCCGGGCGGTCCGCTCCTGTTTTGATCATGGACGCGCGGTGATCATCGCCACGCACATGCTCGAATCGATGATCAACTCGCCGATGCCGACGCGCGCGGAGATCACCGACGTCGCCAATGCGGTTTTCGAGAAGGCCGACTGCGTCATGCTCTCGGGCGAAACGACCATCGGTCAGTACCCGCTCGAGTGCCTGCGCATTCTCGAAAAGATCGCGCGCCGCAACGAGCTCGAGGGCGAGTTGGAGTTCAGGGAGCCGGCACATCTACGCGGCGATAAAATCAGACTTCTGCAATCGGCGGTCGTCCTCGCGAACGAGATCTCCGACAGCTGTCTGCTTACGTTCACGCGACAAGGTTTCATGGCGGCCGGTCTCGCATCACTCCGTCCCGGCTGTGCGCCCATTTTTGCCGTCACCAACTCGATTGAGACGTTCCGTCAGATGCGGCTCCTGCGGGCGGTTGAACCGATCCTGATGCCGCTCACCTCAGATCCCAACGAGACCGTCGCCAATGCGCTGCGATTGCTCACACGCGAGGGGCACCTGCGCGCGGGTGACAAGGTGATCGTAGTGACCGACCTGTTGTCGGAGGATCGGCTCGTCGACAGCGTACAGTTGCGCACGGTGCGCTGAGTCGCGCGCCCCAACACAGCGACAGGACGGCGCCGTAGACGAAGTTCGTGGCAGTTCGCAACTCGCGCGCCGCAACCTCACGCACCGCGCAGGCGCGACGAGCGACTCGGCTGTGATCTAGCGCAGGTCGCACCAGCGCCGCCTTTTGCGCGGACCTTCAAAAACGAGGATTGCAAACCGCACGAAACGCGCACTGCACCGGCGGCTCGCACACACGTTAATCAATTATCGATTAGGTATTTACGTTTTACAAGGACGACGCTGGCACGGAGAGTGCCAAAGGAAAGGACACACAACGGCTCTGCCGTCCTTTTAATCCCCCAACCTCGCCCTCCATGAACCTCCCGATCACCACGTTCCCCTCCGCCACCCGCAGTCGTTCCAAGGTCATCGGCTCCAGCCTGCGCCGCTTGCAGGACCATCTGATGCTGAACGTCTATGGCGGCGTCAGTTCCGAAGACCTCGCACGCTACCAAAACGAGCCGGACACCCTGGCGGGATTGATCGCGCGGCGGACCGGCCGCTCGCGGCGGACCGTGCGGGCGTGGTTGACCACGGCCCTTCAGTCATGGCACCGCGCCTGAACCCGCGCCGACCGCCCCCTCCCGGGTTTCCCAGTTGGGCCGAGTTCATCGCGATCACTCTCTTGGTGGTGTGGCTCGTCGGTTTGGTAGCCTTCGATGCCTCTGAGGTTCGGCTCCATCTTCTTCTCCTTATCGCCTTCGGCGTCCTCGTTTTCAGCCTCTGGAACAACCGCTCACCGCGGGGCGATTCCTGAGGCCATCAAAAACCCCAAAACCTCATCCACATCATCATGAATCGCGCCATCAGCATCGCGCTCCTCGTCGTCGGCATCATCCTCCTTATCATGGGCCTCAACGCCGCCGACTCGTTCAGCTCCGAAGTTTCCGAAGCCGTTTCCGGCACGCCGACCGACCGCTCCATGTGGCTAATCGTTGGCGGGGCCGCCGCGGCCATCATTGGCGCCGTCGGTCTTTTCCGGCGTCGCGTTTAACCTCGTTCCTCCTCCCGACCATGAGCTCTCTCCCTTCCTATCCCTCTGATCAACTCAGGCAGAACAATCCGCCCAGCCCGGTGGACGCGGGGCTCGACCCAAGTTACACCTCCACCCCTCCGGCTGACTCCGGCGATGCGTTTGCCGGGATGGAGGGACCGGGTGAGGGCCGCGGTCCGATGGCCCGCATGCGCTCAACTTTGGAACAAGCCCGGCGCCGTTTGCCGGAATTTCAGGATCGAGCCCGTTCGGAGCTGTATCGGGCTGACGACTACGTGCGAATGCATCCCTACCAGGCCCTCGGCGTGGCTGCGCTCATCGGCGCAGCGCTCGGCCTGATGATCGGCGGTCGGCGTCGTTGAAGGTCCCTTAGAAAACTTTTCGGCGGCACGTTTGGTCTCGCCCCGGATGCGGGAAGGGCTCCAGCCCATGTCCAGCTAACACCGGCGACCATCAAACCTGCCGCCGTTTTTTTCGTCCGATGAGGGCGCAAGCGCTTGAGCTGGCGATCACTTTGTTATCGCAGGCGCGCTGACTCACCCGCCGAGGACAAGAGTTCGTCGGTCCTCCGGCAGTACTCGACAAAAATATCCGGCCCCCCCGAAAGGTGCCACGAGGCAGGCCAACCCACGGCCGCCAAGGCGGCAGCGGCACCGGGATCACGCGCCAGTTGGCGTGCGAACGCGTGCAGCAACGCAAACGAACGGGGATGCTCCGGCACGCTGAAGTCGCGCCACGCCTCCAGAGCCTGCATTGGCTGTTGTGCCTGCAGCCAACGGAACCCCGCCACCAGTCGCGCGTTCGCGTCGCCATTTAGCGCCTGTTGCGGCCGCTCCGCCATCGCCCGGGCCCGTCGGCGGAGTTGGGCCGGATCCATCGGTTTTGAAATCATGTCGATGATCCCGAGCTTGAGCGCACGCCAGACCACCGGCCCATCGGTTTGGGCGCTTACCAGCAGGATCGGGGTGAACGAACCGGCGCGACGCCAAGCTTGAGCCAGCGCCAGCCCATCCGTCTCCGGTAGCATGTAATCCAATACGACGAGGTCGAAGTGACCATCGTTGAACCGGTCATCGGCCTCCGCGGCGTGCGTCGCTCCGACGACGTTCCAGCCGTCGGTCCGCAGCGACAGCGTCATGGCCAAAAGCATGCTACGCTCGTCATCAACGACCAGCACATGCCCACCTGTGTGCCTGGAAGCCGCGCTAATCACGTTTTCGCCATCTCGTGCTCGGACTCGATCATCGGTTCGGCTTCCGCCGCGGGAAGATCGCAATAGAACTCCGTCGAGCGGCCCGGTTCACTCGCCACCCCAATCCGTCCGCGATGCGCCTGCACGATCTCCTTCGCCAGGGCGAGGCCGAGCCCGGTGCCTTCCGCCACTTCCCCAGGTCGGCGGTAAAACGGCTCGAACACCTTCGACTGCTGTTCCTCGGTCAGACCCGGGCCCTCATTGATGACGCTGAAACGGACCAGTCCCGAGCCCAACGGTCGCGCCTGCAGCCGCACCGGGCGCGCCGGATCACCGTACTTGAGCGCATTGGTGGTGAAATTCGCGAGCACCCGGCCGATCCGCAGCGGATCCGCCTGCACGGCGGGCGCCTCCGGGTCGATTTCCACAACGAGTTCCGTGCCCTGCCGTTCCGCGTCCGCCGCGTGCAATGACGTGACCTCATCGAGGAGATCCCGCGCCGCCACCGCCACCGGACGCAGTTCGGCGCGGCCGCTCTCCAACCGCGCCAGCTCCAAAAGGGACTGCAGGACGTTGAGCAGGCGCTCACAGTCCTCGCGGCTCGTTGCGACGAGTTCATGCTGGTCCGGATTGAGCGGCCCCACCTGTTCTTCCAGCAGAAGCATTTGCGCCATCCGAATACTGGATACAGGCGTTTTCACCTCGTGGCCGAGGAGCGACAAGGCGCGGGTCTTGGCCTGGTCCATCCGGCGGAGATCCGTCACGTCGATCAACAGCACGGCCCACAACGCCTCGCGCGGATCCTTCGCGTGCTCGATCTGGAAAACCTGCGGCAGCACCTCCATTGCGCCGCCCCGCGGCTCGATGTGAATGGCGGACCGGATGTCCGTCGCCACCTCTTCGCGGCCGTCGGCCACCAGCTTCTCGAAACGGGCCCGCACCGCCCCCGGCAGGCCGTCCACGCCCAGCTGCTCCGCCAGCGCTTGCGCCCGCGGGCTCGCCATCTCCACCTCCCCGTGACCGCGGACCACAAAGACTGGATACGGCAGCGCCTCCAGCAACTGTTGGGACAACCGCGTTGCCGCCAGCAACCGGGCGTCACTGGCGTGCAAATACACGCGTAGTTCCTCCGCCATCGCGTTGAACGCCCGCGCGATCTCCGCCAGTTCCGGCCCCCGCGGCATCGGCACCGGCTCATCAAAACGTCGTTCACGCACCCGCACGATCGCGTCCTTGAACTCCCGCAACGGGTCCAGCACCCCCTTCGTGAGCCGGTAGGACGTGTAGCCATACACCAGCAACGACCCGACGGCGATTCCGAGGACAACCCACGCGGTGCGCCGGGCATCCTGCGCGGCCGTGTCGCGCCGGCCGAACAGCACTGACTCGTTCAACTCCACCACCTGCGCGATGATCGCCTCCACCTCGCCGGTGAGCGCCGAGGTCTGGCTGCGCAACCGCTCGAACTCCCGCTCGCCATCCCTCCAGCTGACGGAGAGGTATTCATTGAAGCTCTGCAGGTACCGGTTGACCCGTACCTTCAGGGTCTGCGCGAGTTCCCGCTCATTGGCTTGCAGCGCGCGGCTGGCGATCACCGCCAATTGTTTCTCAATCCGCGACCGGCCCAGCGTCCACTCCGCCCGGTCCTCGGGCAGGCTGCGCCGATCCGGCACCGCCAGGTACGCGATGTTCAGATCCGTCATCGCCCTTCGCAGGTGGCGGGCCGCGCGGATGCTATCGTAGCTGTCCGAGACCAGCGCCTCGATTTGCGCGGCGTGGTGACGTGTCTGCACCACCGTGTAGCCGCTCAGGAGCAGCAACAGGAGCAGGATGATCGTCAGCCCGACTGCGAAGTTGTAACGGATCACGAAATAACCACCGGTGCCGCGACCGCCTGGTCGGCGGCATCCCAGCGCTTGCGTTTGCGATAAAGCGTCGCCGAGTCGATCCCGAGCACCCGCGCCGCCTCCTCCAATGTCGAAGTGCGCGCGATCACCCGTTCAGCATGCGCCCGCTCGATCGCATCGAGCGAGACGAGGCCGCCGAGCATGACACCCGGCGCATCAACGGACCGCAGTGCTTCGGGCAGGTCCGACGGCTCGATCTCCTCACCACGCGCCAAGATGACGGCACGCTCGATCGCATTGCGCAATTCCCGGATGTTGCCAGGCCAGGTGTGCGCACGCAGGCAGCGCCAGGCGGACTGGCTAAAGTCCCGCACCGGCCGACCCGCCTGCCGCGCAAAGAACTGGAGAAACTCCGTCGCCAACCGCTCCAGATCAGCCGGTCGATCCCGCAACGGCGGCATCGTCAGCGTGATCACGTTGAGACGGTAAAACAGATCCTCGCGGAAAAGACCTTCACGCACCTGGGCCGCCAGATCGCGGTTGGTCGCGGCGACCACACGCACATCCGCGGTGCGCGTCTTCGTTTCACCGACACGTTCGAACTGCCGCTCCTGCAACAAACGCAGCAGCTTCGGTTGCAACTCGAGCGGTAGCTCGCCGATTTCGTCGAGGAACAGGGTGCCGCCACGGGCTGCGTCAACCTTGCCCCACGTGTCCCGCACCGCGCCGGTGAAGGCGCCTTTAACGTGACCGAACAGCTCACTTTCCAGGAGCTCCTTCGACAGACTTGGGCAACTCACCGTGACAAACGGCTCGTTCGCCCGCGGGCTGTGCTCGTGCACGTGACGCGCCAAGGCGCTCTTGCCAGTACCGCTCTCGCCCAGAATGAGCACGGACACTTCGGAGTTCGCGGCGCGCTCCACCACGTCGACCGCGGCGGCCATCGCCGGGTCGCCGCTGGCAAAATCGACAGGTGGCCCCTGCTGCGCGACCTGCTGCTCGAGGTTCTGCACCCGGGCACGCATGCGCTGGAGTCGCGTCACTCGGGCCACCACCTGGCGCAGGTGGTCAGGCGTGAACGGCTTCTCCAGATAATCCAAGGCTCCGCGACGCATCGCTTCGACCGCCGTCTCGATCGAGGCGTGCGCGGTGATCACCACCACTGGAAGGTCGCGGTGGGATTTGCCGATGCGATCAAGGATTTCGAGGCCATCATGGCCGCCGAGGAAAAGATCAAGCAGCACCAGATCGTACACCTCCTCCTGCAGCTTGAGCAGGGCCACCGGACCATTGTCCACGTGATCCGCCTCGTGCCCGTCTGCACGTACAGCTTGGGCAGTGGTCAGGCGGACCGATTTCTGGTCATCGACGATCAGGATTCTCATAAACAATTGAAACAGGGAAGAAGCTTGGGGCCACAATCCGCGACAGGTAGGCGCCAACGCAGGTTCACCAACCGCCAGAAGGTGGGCCGGGGAACGAGGCCGAACGCGGGGAGACTATCGACAGTGCATTTTGCAAATGGTTCAGAAACGAGCCCCTGCAATTTGTCGAAATTTCTTAGTCCAGCATGCTCTCTGATCCGCGTTAGTGGTTTGTGGGTTGCGATTTAGCGCCTCGGGAGCCATACTGGCACCGGCCCTGCAAAAGCGTTTCGGAACCGCAGCGTTGGCCGCCCGTCAGCGTCCCCGCTGTCCCACAACCATGCGGATCTGTCATTTTACCAATACCTTCCTCCCCCACGTCGGCGGAGTCGCGCGCGCCGTCCAAACCCTGCTGGAAGACCAACGCCGAGCCCGTCACCGCGTGCTCGTGGTCGCGCCGGAATTCGCCGAAGGCTCAGCCCCGCGACGGATCGAGCGATCCGTCGAACGGATACCCGCCATCACTCATTTCAATGACAGCGACTTCTCCGTCCGCCTGCCGATCGCGGCCGCGCTTTCGGATCGCTTGGCAAACTTCCGCGCAGACCTGCTGCATGCCCATCACCCGTTTTTGCTGGGCGACACCGCGCTGCGGGAGGCCGCCTCTCGCCAGGTGCCGATCGTGTTTACGCACCACACCCTTTACGAGCGCTACACCCACTACCTGCCGTTCAACTCCGATGCGATCCAAGGCTTCGCGGCCGAGCTGGCGACGCGCTACGCGAACCGCTGCAACGCGGTGATCGCCCCCAGCGCCAGCGTCCGCGATCTCATCATCGAGCGCGGCGTGACGGTGCCGGTGTATGTCGTGCCGACAGGCATCGACACCCGGCAGCTCGCCGGCGGACAAGGATCGCGCGCCCGGCAGCGCTGGGGCATTCCGGCGGATGCGCCTTTGATGGGACACCTCGGCCGGCTCGCCGCCGAGAAGAACCTCGAGTTTCTCGCCGAGGCGATGGCCACCGCGTTGGCGGAACGAGAAGAAGCGTGGGCGCTGATCGTGGGAGATGGACCCGCGCGCAGCACGATGGAGCAACGCTTCGCCGCGGCCGGCGAAACCGTGCAAAGACGGGTGGTATTCACCGGCAAGCTCACGGGCGCGCGCCTGCACGACGCCTGCGCTGCGATGAATGTATTCGCTTTTGCCTCACAAACGGAGACGCAGGGGCTCGTGCTCGCCGAAGCCATGGCGGCGGGATCGCCCGTCATCGCGCTGGACGCTTCCGGTGCTCGCGAGGTGGTCGAAGACGGCCGGAACGGCCGCTTGTTGCCCGCCGATGCGAACGCAAGCAACATGGCGCGGGCGCTAAGCGAGGCGCTGGCTGATCGCGATTGTCTCGCCCGCTGGCACACGGCGGCACTCGAGACGGCCGCTCGTTTTGACCGCCATACGACGTCGCAGGAACTGCTGCAGGTCTACGGCGCTACCATCGAGCGCCACCGTTCCGCCGTGTCTGCGTCACCCCTCGAAGAGGTGTGGGATCCCTTCATCGATCGAATCGCAACCGAGGTTCGCCTGCTGGCGGACAAGGCGAACTCCATCATTCGCGCCATCGCGGAACCTTCCGAAGCGCTGCGCGGCCCAGCCGGGGTTTGAGCGTCATGGAGGGAGCTGTTCATCCTTCCAAACGGCGGCCGCATTCCCGCCGACGCAAAAGAGGTCTGGCAAGGAGGGCTCAGCCGGCATGCTGACCAAATGGGGAGCCTTCCTGCGGCGCTGGCGCCGCCGCTTTAGTCGCGCCGAGTGGGAAGTTCGACGGCTGCACCTGCCGCGGACCGAAGCGCCGAGCCACACGCCCGGCTTGCTGCTGATCCAAATCGACGGCCTCGGCCGGCAGCAGTTGGAGCGCGCAGTGGCGTCCGGGCGGATGCCATTTCTTCGTCGGCTGCTGAATCGCGAGGGCAATCGTATCCAAAATTTCTATAGCGGCGTGCCGTCCACCACGCCGGCCGTCCAAGGTGAGTTGTTCTACGGCGCGCGTTCCGCTGTGCCGGCGTTCAACTTCCTCGATCCCCGAGCCGGGGGGCTCGGCATGATGATGCAGCCCGAATGGGCGAAGCGGATCGAGGCGGACCTGTCGGCGAAACACGAGGGCCTGCTCAAGGGGGGAAGTTCATGGTCCAACATCTACACCGGCGGAGCCACGCAGGAGGACAGTCATTTCTGCGCCGCCAGTGTTGGACTTGGTGACCTGTGGCGGACCAACGCCGTCCGTCAGATCCTGCTTTTCGCGTTCCTGCATACGCCGTCGTTCCTGCGACTGCTCGCGCTGCTTCCGCTGGAGTTCATCATCGCGATCGGCGATGCCATTCGCGGCATCTCCCGCGGGCAGGGATGGGCGAACGAACTGAAGTTCGTGTTCATGCGCGTCTTCATCTGCGTCGGCCTGCGGGAACTGGTGACGCTCGGGGCCAAGATCGACCTGGCGCGTGGTGTACCGATCATCCACGTCAACTTTCTGGGGTACGACGAGCAGTCACACCGTCGTGGTCCCGGTTCGGTTTTCGCCCACTGGACCCTGCGCGGCATCGATCGCGCCATCCGCCTGCTGCATCACTCCGCGCGGCGGTCGGAAGGACGCGATTACGAGGTGTGGATTTTCAGCGATCACGGTCAGATCAAGGCACGCCCCTTCCCTTCCATTTGTGAAGGTGGACTCGAAGGCCTGATCCGCCGCCACTGGCCGGACCTGTCGGATGTGCAACGCGGCAGCGCCGAGCCGCCCCGCTATCGCGCCTCGCGCGCGCGCCTGCTCGGTGGCCCCGGACAACTCCGGCGCGCCGCCCGCGACGAAGTCCGCGCCCGGCTCACCACGTTCGAAGAGACGGAATTTGCCGTCGCCGCCATGGGCCCGGTGGGCCACATCTATTTCAAACGGCAGCTGCCGGACGAGCAGGTCGACGAACTCGTGCAGCACCTGCTCAATGGTGGTGTGCCCGGCGTGCTGCGCCTCATCGAGGGCGAACCCGTCTGGCAGACGCGCGAAGGTCGGTATCCACTTCCTGCTGACACGCGGCTCCTCCGCGGCCTGTCCGAAATCCGGCACGACCTGGCGAACGATTTGGCTGGATTGGTGCGGCACCGGTTCGCCGGCGACTTGATCGCACTGGGATGGCATCCGGGACGAGAGCCCATCACGTTTGCCGATGAGAACGGCGCCCACGGCGGCCCGTCGCCGGAGGAAGTGACCGGGTTTTTGATGCTGCCGCCGGCCTGCCGTTATTTGCTTCCAGGCAACGTTGTCCGCCCAAGTGCGCTGCGCGATGCGGCGTTGCTCCACCTCGATCGCCGGCGCCGCTCGAGCACACCGTCGCGACGACCGGAGGACGCACCCGCCCGCGGACGCCTGCGGGTCGTCACCTACAATCTGCACTACTGCCGCGGCCTCGACGGGCGCTTCGCGCCGGAGCGGATCGCGCGCGTCCTGCACGACCTGGAACCCGACATCATTGCGGTCCAGGAGGTGGACAGTGGCCGCCACCGCTCGCGCGGGGAAGACCAGCTGGCCTACCTCGCGGAGGCGCTGGGCATGCATTCCTGTTTCTGCGCCTCGATTGAGGTCGGCTCTGAGCGATACGGACACGGCTTGTTGTCGCGCCAGCCCATCGAGGTGCGCCGACGCGCCCGCCTGCCCAACGGCGGTCGCATCAGGATTGAGCCCCGCGACGCCATATCGGCGGTGACCACCTTCTACGATCAGGAGATTCTGCTGGTGGGCACCCATCTGGGCCTCGCTCCAGCCGAACGGGCCGCGCAGATCGACTTCCTCTTGGAGAAGGAGTGGCTCGGCGGGGTGACGATGGCGCAGCCCGCCATTTTCATGGGTGATCTCAACTTCACCCCGGGCGGCGGCCTTTACCGCCGGCTCGTCGCCCCCTGGCACGGAAGAAATGGTGCCGCCGCCTTCCGCGATGTGCAGGCGCACGCCTTCGCGCACGTTGCGTGTCGCACGTTTCCATCCTTCCTGCCGGTGCGCCGACTCGATCACATTTTTGTCACGCCACACTTCGAAGTCCTGCACGTGGACGCACCGGCGAACCAATTAACGCGACGGGCCTCCGATCACCTGCCCCTCGTGGCGGACCTTATGCTCCATGCCTGACGCCATGCTCGCGCCCTCACGGGTTACCCCCGCCGAACCACCCCGCGTCTGGTTTACGCTGGGGCAGTTGGAGATCACGACGTCCCGACTCATCTGGATCCTGGTGGTCGCCGGCACGCTGATCGCCCTGGCGCTCGGCTGGCACCAGATCGATGTGGAAGCGGCTCACGCCTACGCGGAGCAACTGCCCTGGTGGGCGGTGGTCGGCACGATGACGGCGGTGCCGCTCCTCGGTGTACCGGTGGCCATCTTGCACGTGGTCGCAGGGATGCGGTTTGGCATTCCCATGGGCCTCCTCGTGGTCGCCGTCACGACGTTGATCCACCACCTGGTCGGGTACTCGTTGGTGAGACTGTCACCCAAAGCCTTCGCCCGGCGACTGCAGGGTTGGCGCGCCCGATTTCCGCGGGGCGCACATCGGGCCATGACGGTCTTTTCCTGCCTGGTGCCCGGGATGCCGTATGCGGTCCAACTTTACCTTCTGCCCGTGCTTGGCGTGCCGCTGCGCATCCTGCTCACCGTCAGCGTCCCCCTTCACACTTTGCGAGCCGTGATCTCGATTGTCGGAGGTGACCTCTCGGATCAGCTCACGCCGGGGCGGATTGCGCTGTTTATCCTCTATTATGCCGTCCTGACAGTACTTTGTATGCTCGCGCTACGACGCATCCGAAGCGCCCTCCGCTGAGGCTAATCGCATTTTGCAGCTCCCGCCCCGCCACCGCCGAGGCTGCGGCTTGCATTGTGCACTCCCATTTTGCAAAGAAGGGCCGTATTCCGGCGATCCTAGCTCCGTAAATAGGTAAGAGATAGACGGTTGCAATACACCGAGTAAAGCTGGCACAGGTCCGGCAGAGTTCCGAGGCATGTTTTTCGCCTGTCTTCCGGATGCACTTCGATTCGCCATGGCGAACCAGTGGAGGCAATGGGTGGGTGCGCGGCATCGCGCCACCTCCGGGCAACGCTCGGTGACGTCCGTGCAACGGCCGAGCACCTCGCGGTTCATCATCGCCGCGATTTGCGGGTGGCTGCTCTGGCAGCCCTTGAGCGGACGGAGCGAGATCGCTCCTGAGTCGCGCGCCGAAGCGTCGGTAGCCGTGGTCTGCTTGGTCACGAGCCACTGAAGCCGTCCTCGAGCGAATACTCGATTTACCCCTGAGCGGACGCCGGTCCGTTCTCCACCCCCATCCTGTCGCCCGAACTAACGCCTTATGTTGCCCACGTCGCCCCGGCCCGGTTCCGCTCCGTCCGCCAACCAAGAACTGTTCCCCGTTTTTCTCCAACAACTCTCCTGGCTCATCTCAGGCGCACACGAGGCGAAGCGCGTTCTGGCAGCGTGGCTCCTGACGTCACCCCCGCCGCCGTCGCCCGTGGCTTCCGTGCTGGCCCAAGGCCGTCGCATGACCGCGCGGCACCTCGTTCAGCTGGACCAGCTTCTCGAGGGGATCACACTGCCCTCTCCGGCCACCGTGCAGGACCAGGCGATCCACGCCATGCTGGCGCAGGGCAACGCCTGCCTCGAGGGAACCGGTACCGAGAGCGCCCGCTACGCTGACTTGGCTACGGTCTTGCATCGCGTCTGCAGCTGCTTCGGCACCGCCTGCGCATCGGCCGGCGAAACCGCCATGGTTTTGGGGCGCGTTGACATTGCCACGGTCCTCGCCTCATGGGCCGCGGCCTGGCGCGACCTGCAGCAGTCACTCGCCGCCGGCCAGCGACCGGGCTCTACGGAAGCGGCCGCCCGTTAAAACCGGAACGCACCCGCTCCAGCCATGGTCAGTATCCGCATGCCTGCCGCCGTACCATCCGGCGAGGCTCCCTTGGAACCTCAACCGCAGCGTGGGGACGCCGAGGCCGAGCCTTTTCTTCTCGAAGCGTTCCTCGCCGACCTGCGCGACATACGCGCGCAATGGCGGATCCTCCTTCAGCGGGTTTCGGCCGAGGCGAACCAACGAAATGATCGGGAATGGAGCCGGCTGAGCGCCGATGTTGCGGCCGCCCACGAACGGGCGGAGCGGTCGCTCCTGGCTGCGGCCAGCCGCGATGGATTGGCCCTGCACTCACTCGAGCCGACGCGTCGCTCCACCAACGAGTCCGCCGCGAACGAAGATGTGATTCGGCATTTCCGCCGGGTCGTCCGCGGATTGGAGCAGCAATGCACTTGCCTTCAAACGCAGGCGGATCAGCTCGAATTGCACCACCTCGTTCACGCACTGGGCAGCTGGGTGCGTGAACTCATCGGACTCGAACAGCCGCTAATCCGCGTTCACGCGAAGGCGGTTCGCCGCGCCTGACGTTTCGGCCAAGCCGAACCCAGCGCCCCCGGGCGCACGTTAGAATCCGTGCCGGTGATCGGCGATCCCCGCCGGCATTATGCCCCGAGCTCAGGAAATCCGCTTTGCAATATGCGGCCTGGCAACTGTTGCCATAGCGTAGCTCTAATTCCCAAGTGCTTAATTATTAAGCGACTGAGTCGCTCGAGCTGAGTTGGCACACCACGGGCAAGAGGGAACTCAATCTCAACCAAAGGCAAAGCCATGTTAAGTTGGTCTCTCATCTTCCTCGTCGTGGCGCTGATCGCCGGCCTGCTCGGTTTTACCGGCATTGCGGGCGCGGCCGCCGGCGTCGCGAAGGTCCTGTTCTTCGTGTTCCTGATCCTGCTCATCATTTCGGCCATCGCCGCAGCGGTTCGGGGACGCCCGCCTGTCTGATCCCTCCCCGAAGTCACCCACCCAAACCCCGATCCACGATGAAAAACACGTTCACTCTCGCCGTTCTTGCCACCAGCGCTCTCGCGCTCACCGCATGCGGAGATCGTCGTAATGACGACTTGGTCCGCACCAATCCTCCGTCGGAGGTTCGCGAGGACACCCGCGACGCCCTTGCCCGCGCCGAAAACGCGACCCGGGAAGGAATGAACAACGCCAAAGCCGCGACTTCGGAAGCCTACGCCGATGCTCGCAGTGCGGTCCGTGACGGTCTCGGAGAGCTCGAGAACGCGACATTCGACAAGCGAAACGAATTCCGTGAGCGACTGAGCGACCGCGTGTCCGACATGGACGAGGAGCTCGCCGACCTGCGCAAGGACGGTCGCAACCTGACGGCCGATGCGCAGCGCAAGCTCGCGGACGCGCGACAGAACTTTAACGAGAAGCTTTCGCGGCTCTCGAACGCCACGGCCGACAACTGGGCCGAGATCAAGGCGGAAACGGCCGAAGCCTGGAGCGAACTCCAGCTGACCTTCCGCGAGACGAAAGCGGAAATCCAGGCCGCCGAATAACACTTGGTTCGTAGTCATCATCAGCCGAGGCCCGACGGAACGCCGTCGGGCCTCGTTTTTTTGGAGCCGCGGATACAAAGTGGCCCTTGCACCCGTCGCCGATTCCGTAGGCTGAAAGCTCATGTCCGAAGAGCCTGCCATTCCCGTCACCATCCTGACCGGCTTCCTGGGAGCCGGCAAAACGACGCTGCTCAACCGCATCCTTACGGAGCAGCACGGACGGAAGCTCGCCGTGATCGAGAACGAGTTCGGCGAGGTTGGCGTGGACCACCAATTGGTGATCACGAGCGAGGAGGAGCTGTTCGAAATGAACAACGGCTGCATCTGCTGCAGCGTGCGCGGAGACCTCATTCGGGTGCTGGGCCGCCTGCTGAAGCGAAAGGACCGGCTGGACGGTATCCTGATTGAAACCACCGGCCTGGCCGATCCCGGGCCGGTCGTGCAGACGTTTTTCTCCGACGACGAGATGCGCGCACGTTTTCGTATCGACGGTGTGGTGACAGTCGTGGACGCCCGGCATGTCGTGCAACACTTCGACGACGCCCCGGAGGTGAAGAAGCAGATCGCCTTTGCCGACCTGTTGATCCTCAACAAGACCGATCTCGTCACCGCGACAGAGCTCGATGCCCTGGAGCAGCGGATCCGTGGAATGAACGCCGCGGCGCGCCTGCGCCGCGCGGTCAACTGCGACGTCCCGATCGCCGAGGTGCTCGATTTGGGCGGGTTCAATCTTTCCCGCGCCACGGAGCTCGATCCCGCCTTTCTCGAGCCCTCCTACCCGTTCGAATGGGCCGGTGCGTATGCGCTGCCCGGCGGTCGTCACCAGCTCGTAATCGGCCATGCGCCCGGCGAAGCCTGTGAACACGATCACGACCATGACCATGGGCATGAGGGGCACGATCACCACCATCACCATCATCCGCACGGCAACCCGAACGAACTCGATATTGTGATCATGCCCGTACGCTCACTGGAAGAAGCGGACCTCGCGGCGGCTCGGGAAGCCGCCGTCGTGTGCTTCTCCGATTGGGAGAATCGGGTTCGAGCCGGTGAAAGCGTGCAACCCGGCGCCACACTCCACCGGCTGTTGTTGGAAGATGGATACGGCCGGTTCACCCTCGAAGTGGCGGAGCCCGGGTTTTATGTCGTGTTCGAGGGCTGCGGCGAAGATCCGCTGCACATTCAGGTCGTGGGCCAGAATGCCCGCCCCGCCTGGCAGCACGACTATCCCCACCAGCATTCGCACGACGAGGAAGTCTCCTCTGTGGGGCTGTCGCAGCCGGGCGACCTCGATCCCAAGCGGCTCAACACGTGGATCAGCGACCTGCTGCGCACGAAGGGCAACGACCTGTACCGCTCCAAGGGCGTTCTGAGCGTCAAGGGTTCCGACAAGCGTCTCGTTTTCCAAGGGGTGCACATGCTCTTCGACGCCAAGTTCGACCGGCCTTGGGGCTCGGACGCGCGTACGAACACGCTCGTGTTCATCGGCAAGAATCTGGATCGCGACGCACTCACGCGTGGATTCCAGGCGTGCCTCGCATGAGGTGCGGTGACGTCGAGCCAGCGCACGTGCACGCATGAACCTGACCAAACACTGGGCGGCCCAGCTGGATGATTATGTGATCGACCTCGCCTGGTCGCCCGATGGCTCGTGGCTCGCCGCGGGCAGCGCCGCCGGGCCGATCGCCGTCCTCGCCGCGAAAGAGGGCACGCGAGTCGATCTGCCCGGCCACGACGACGGGACCAATGCGCTCAGCTGGGACCCGTCAGCTCCAACGACACTCGCGAGCGGTGGGCAGGACGGAACCGTCAAATGGTGGGACGCCGCCGCCGGGCAGCATGTGACGACCGCCAGCTTGGGCTCGGCTTGGGTTGAGCACCTCGCCTGGCGGCCTCGTTCCGGCGACGAGACCTCCGTCGCCCCGGGCACCGCGCGCCTGGCCGCCGCTGCAGGTCGCGGCCTGCACTTTCTCACGGCCGACGGAGCGGTGCTAAATTCCACCAAACCAGCGCCCAAAACGCTGTCCGCCCTGGCCTGGCAACCAGCGGGTGGGGTCGTCGCCGCGGCGTACTTTGGCGGCGTGTGCTTGTGGGATGCAGACGATTTTATCCTGCAGAAGGAGTTTCCCTACGCCAACGGCATCCACGCGCTCGCCTGGTCGCCCGACAATCGGTGGCTGGTCTCGGGCAACCAGGATCCCAGCGTGCACCTCTGGCTGCCGGAAGAGGAGCAGGAGTTCCACATGAGCGGCTACGAGGGCAAGGTGAAGGAACTCTCGTTCGACGCGACTGGCCGCTGGCTCGCCACCGGCGGCGGCCGCGATTGTTGTGTCTGGGATTGTTCCGGCCGCGGCCCCGAAGGACGCGAACCGGTCATGCTGCCGCACGACGCGAAGGTTTGTGCCGTCGCGTTCCAGCGCGCGCACAGCCTGCTCGCGACGGCATCGGAGGACGGCGTGCTGCAACTGTGGAGCGTCGATCGGAAACAGCCGCTGCGCGCCACCGTGCGCATGCCCGCGCCGGCCGCCCGGCTCGCGTGGTCTCCTGATGATGGATACCTCGCCGTTGGCAGCGCCGCCGGCATCGTGTACGTGCTGCGCTGTCAGAGCTGAGCCTCGCCGGATCCGGCCGATTCCACTGTTGCCTCGGCACCCCTCCTTGGTTGTACGGTGACGCGTGTTCACCCGCCGGGAGTTTCTGCAGCGCGCTTTCTGGACCGCCCTGGCGGCCAGCGTCGTGCCCGGTCGCATCCTTGGCGCAGACGGCGGGGATCCGGTGCACGTGGTTCGCTCGGGCGAGACCTTGTCCGCCATCGCCCGGCGCTACGATGTCAGCGTCGGCGCGCTCAAGTCGCGCAACAAACTGCGTTCCGACCGCATTCAGATCGGGCAGCGGTTGTTCATCCCCACCAAGGTCGATGCCAACGCACTGGCGCCGGTGCTCGCCGCGACGAAACGCATCCGGGTGGACCGCTCCCGCTGGCGCTACATCGTGGCTCACCACAGTGCGATCGAGGCCGGGAATGCCCGCACCTACGGCAACGAGCATCGTCGGCGCGGCATGGAACACGGCCTCGCTTATCACTTTGTCATCGGCAACGGCCGTGACTCCGGCGACGGTGAAATCGAGGTAGGCCCGCGCTGGATACAACAGTTGCGGGGAGGCCACGTCCGGAACCAGGATGTTAACGAGGTCGGCCTTGGCATCTGCCTGGTCGGCAACCTGGAAAACCACCCGCCGACCCGCCGCCAACTGGCCTCCTTCACCGCCCTCGTGGATTGGTTGCGCGCGGGCCAGGTCGCCTCCAACTGCCGGTTTTCGGTTCACCGCTGGATCGATCGCAACCACACCATCTGCCCGGGACGCCACTTCCCTTACGCGCAGATGAAGCGACGGTACGCCTGATCTGCGCGCGACTACGCGTGTGCGCCCAAAGGGCCTACTCGGCCTCGACCAGGCAACCGTCCAGCGCCCGGCGCACGGCCGCCTCGTCCAATCCGACGCCGATGAACACGATCTCCTGGCGGCGGTCGCCATGAGGCTCCTGCCACAAGGCCTGAATGACCGGCGGACGGTCTTCCAGCTTCGCGCGTCCGGACTCGATCAGCGCCGCCCACCAGGGGTTCAACACGTCAAACCGGACCACGCCTCCGGCGATCGAGAGGAAACCCATCTCATCCGGCTGCTCCTGCAGCCAATAGAACCCTTTCGCGCGCAGCAGTCCCGGTAGTTGGCTTGTCACTACGTCCCGAAAGGCCTCACGACGAAACGCCCGCCGCGCCTGGTAGACAAAACTCCGGATCCCGAAGCGCTCCTCGTGCCGCGGCGGACCCGGTCGCTGCACCAGCGGATGGACCGTGGAAGCGCCGGACGGCTTCGGCACAACCGAGTTCAAATCGCGAATCCAGCGTGCCGCATTCAGCGTGACCGCCGGATCAAAACGATCGCGGCCGAGCAGGAATTCGAGCGCCACCTGCCCCATCTCGGTTTCGCAGGTCTCCGCGCGGGGGTTGAGCGCCGCCACCACCTGCCGGGCCTGCTCCCGCTGGGCCGCATCGATCCGATCGATCTGGTTGATCACCACCACGTCGGCGCACTCGACCTGCTCAAAGAGCAATTCACCCACCGGCCGCGGCGCGCCGCGCTCCGGTGACTGGCGGCCCCGCTCCAAGCCTCCTTCGGCCTGCTGCAGCAGCACCGCTGCGTCCACCACCGTGACCAACGCGGCCAACCGGGCAAAATCCGCCAGCGATCGCCCGAAGGGATTCCGTTGCACAAACAGGTTCGCGACGCCTCGCGGCTCCGCGACGCCGGTCGTCTCCACGAGGATGTGATCGTACGCGCCTTCCGCCGCCAATCGCGCCACGGTTTCCGCCAGATCGTCGCGACTCGAGCAGCACACACAGCCATTTTCCAACGCCACCACGTCGCCCTGCCCGCCCGCCGTCTGTACCACCGTCGCATCAATGTTCAACGCGGCCACGTCATTCACGACTACGGCAATCCGCAGCCGCTCGGCCTCGGGTTGCGGCGAGTGCTGCAGGAGGTGACGCAACAGGGTCGTTTTTCCGGCGCCAAGAAAGCCGCAGAGGATAGTGACACGAGGCAACGACGAGGAAGCGCCAGCAGAGGGATTCACGCCCCGCATTGGGGCGCACGTTTGTGCTTCGAGCAACTCACGAACTCGCTTGGAGACTGCGCTGGGGACGGTAGGGTCCTCGCCACTACCACGCCGGCGTGACGGTTCGCAGGTTCACCTCGATCAGGCGGCGGTCGCCGCCGCAAATCGCGGGGACGACTGGACGATTCGCCGCCCATGTTCAGCGTTCATAAGAGGTGTATCTCTCTTGAACTGAACCATTGTCTCCGGGTCAGAACCCACCCAAAATCACGTCTCGATGCCAACTGCTTCTACCACGACCACCAAAACCGCTGCCCTTTCGCCGGTCATCACCGGGCTGAATCAACTCCTTGCCGACTCCTACGTTTTGATGGCGAACACGCACTTCGCCCACTGGAACGTGGAAGGCACGGACTTCTTTGCCCTCCATCAGGCTTTCCAGTCTCAGTACGAAAACCTCTTTGAAGCGATCGACGAGATCGCCGAACGCGTCCGGGCGCTCGACGCCTACGCGATCGGTGGCCTCCGCCAGTTCTCTCAAGAGGCCAAGATCGATGAGCTGTCGACGCCGCTCGCCGCGAAAGATTACGTCGCCGCGCTGGTGGTGGGCCACGAGAAGACGATCGGCGACGCAATTGCCCTGCGCGACCGGTCCGGTGAGGCGAACGACTTGGAGACCCAGGATCTCGCGATCCAGCGAATCCAGTGGCATCAGAAGGCTGCATGGATGCTGAAGGCCTTCCTGAAATAACACTGACCTGAGGAATTGTGCTTGAGCGCCCGGCTTCGGGCGCTCTTTTTTGGCCCCTGTAACGAGATGGAGTCTCAATTTCACTCAGCCCCCACGTTTTCACCTGCCCGATGCCCGTTCCACGATGGGCCCGCCACCTTGGACGCATTGCTGGCCGAACTGACGCCGGCTGAGATTGACGCGCTCGATCTCGCCCTCGACCTGCGCTCAGCCATCGCTGTGGAACGCGACGCTGGGGCCGCCGTCCAAACCGCGCTCCGGCTGCGGCACGCGCTCGATGGGACGCACTACCTCGCGTTCTATCGCGTCCGCCAGTGGTTGCAGCGGATCATCGTGGCGCAGGTGCGGGCCTGGCGTGGCGCTGAATGGCGGACGTACGCGCTTCCGCTCAACAGCGCCCGGCGCGAGGAGATCGAGAATGCCTGCCTCGCGGCTTGGTCGACCGAAAACCCGGGGCTGGACGTCGAGTCTGCCCAAGTGCGCTTCGCGTTCGCGTCCACCAAGCCGGCTCAGCGCGATCCGCTGACGGTCACGTTCGCCTAAACGAGCTCCATTTAACCCGGGACCCCGTGCGCCGCTTCTTCTTTTGGCTCCATCTCGTCGCCGGCGTCGTTGCAGGTAGCATCATTGCGGTGATGTGCTTCACCGGCGCCTTGCTGGCATTCGAACACGAGATCGTCGAGTGGGCGGAACGCGACGCGCGCGACGTCACCCTTCCCGGGGAAATCGCCGAGCGCCGTCCGCTGAACGAATTGATCGCGAACGCCCGGGCGGTGAAGCCCGAGGCGACCGTCACCGGCATCACGGTCTCATCCGATCCGACCAAAGCGGTCGCGGTTTCGTTCGGGCGGGATGCGGCTGTCTACGTGGATCCGTACACCGGTGAAGCCCGGGAGCCGAAGTCGACGGCAGTGCACGACTTCATGCACCTGATGACCGACTGGCACCGATGGCTGGCCATGTCGGGTGACAACCGGGCAACCGGCAAGGCTATCACCGGCGCATGTAACACCGCGTTCCTGGTTCTCGGCCTGACGGGACTCTATCTGTGGTGGCCGCGTCGCTGGACGTGGCGCGTCCTCAAGCCGAGTGTCTGGTTCACCGGGTCGCGCGGGAAAGCCCGCGATTGGAACTGGCACAACGTGATCGGCTTTTGGACTCTACCGGTGCTGATCGTGCTCACCGCGTCCGGGATGGTGATCTCGTATCGCTGGGCGAGTAATCTTGTTTATCAGGCGTTTGGCGAAGCCCCGCCGCAACAGCAGGGGCCGGGCGCGATGGCGGGTGTCGCCCGCGAACCAATCGCTCCGCCCGCTCCGGACGCGCGTCCGCTGCCACAGGGAGCCCTGCTTGAAGCCGCACAGCTGGCCGCGCCAAATTTTGATTCCATTACGCTCCGGCTGGGGAATCCGCGAGCGGGCCGCGGCGGGGCTTCCGCCAGCGCAGCGCAAGCTCCTGCGAGCACGGAGCTCCGCGGCGAAGGCGCCAACCAGGGGCCGAGGGGCGTTGCACCTGTTAACGTCAGTGTGCGCGAGAAGGACCAATTTCCCACGTTCGGCTCCACGACGCTCGTGCTGAATCCGTTCACCGGAGCGGTGGTCGATCGTTCGGGATTCAGCGACATGAGCAGTGGTCGCCAAGCCCGCATGTGGCTGCGCTGGCTGCATGTCGGCCAAGGATTCGGCTGGGTGGGCCAGTTGATCGCGTTGATCGCGTGCGTCGGCGGCCTCGTCCTCGTCTACACCGGCTTCGCCCTCGCCTGGCGCCGCTTCTTCCCGCGTCGTCCGAAGCGCGTCACCGTCACGGTCGCGCAGACTAAAACCTCCCCGACTCCTGTCGCCACCACCACATCTTGAGCCCTTGGCGGGCTCCTTCCTGAACGCCGCCGCCCGCGCGGCGTTTTTTGCGCTCCATAAATGAGACTGAATCCCGAGCGCATCTACATCCCTCTGCTCATGAATCCGAAGCCGCTTCGCTTCCTCACCACCCTTGTTCTCGGTGCGACGCATCTCATCGCACAACATGCTCCCACGACTGCGCGGCAGGAGGAGCCACTCCTGCTCGAAAACATGGTCGTCACGGCGCGGCGCGAACATCGGGTGTCGAAAGGCGCCACCAATCTCCCGCTGACGATCAAGGACACGCCACAAACGATCAGCCTGATCGAGCAGGACGCCATGCGCAACTTCGCGACGACCGATGTCAACGAGGCGCTCCGCCTGGGCACGGGCATCACCGTGGACGCGTGGGAAACCAACCGCACATCCTACAGCTCGCGGGGTTTCGACATCATGCTCACGCAGGTCGACGGCCTCGGCATGACCAACGATTGGGGCCTCGTGGTCGGCCAGCAGGACACCTACCTGTTCGACCGCATCGAGCTGATCCGAGGCGCCAACGGTCTGCTCACCGGCGTCGGTAACGCTTCCGGCACGATCAACTTTGTGCGCAAGCGGCCGCTCAACTACGATCACGGCGAAGCCGTGGCCCGCGGGGGCTCTCACGACCTCTGGCGCGGAGCATTGGATTATAACAAGGTCCTCACCGACTCCGGCGCATGGGCGGCCCGCGTCGTTGTTGCCCATGAGGACAAGGACTCGTACCTGCGCGCGCTGCACGATCACCGTACCACGCTCTACGGCATCGTCGAAGGTCAGGTTGGCCCAGCCGGCGTCCTGACGGCCGGTTTCACTTACACCGATTCGCTGCAGCGGTCGCCCATGTGGGGCTCGCTGACGCTTCGGCGCGTCGACGGCACCCAGCTCGAGTTCGATTCCTCCGCGTCGACGTCGCAGGACTGGACGCGTTGGGATCTGCGTTCCGCCAACGCCTTCGTCGAATACGTGCACACCTTCTCGAGCGATTGGGAAGCCAAGGTCACCTACAACCACCGCACCGGTGACGAAGCGGTGAAGCTCTTCTACGCGTACTCCCTCAGCGGCGCCCTCGAAGCCGACAACACCGGCCTCCTCGGCTGGCCGTACCGCAGCGACTCCGATTCTCGCGCGAACATCGTCGACGCCAATGTCGTCGGGCGCCTCGAGGCCTTCGGCCGCCGGCACGAAGTGATCGTCGGGCTGGCTCTGTCGCAACAAGACACCTATTCCGAAACCTACAACATCATCACCGCGCCCGATGCGCCGCTGCCGGCTTTTCCATACGCCGGCGACGTTTACGCCGAACCGAACTGGGGCGATGCCTACGTCTCCAGCGACGGTGATCAGAAACTCGTCCGTTTCTATGGTGCGACCCGCGTCGCCCTGAGCGACCGCCTGAAGGCCATCGCCGGCCTCAACGCCATCTCACTCAAGCGCGACGGCACCTCGATCTACGGCGGCGGCGTCAATCTCGACAACGAGACGACCGAAAAGGTCAGCCCTTACGCCGGCCTGACCTTTGACCTCGCCCCACACGCGCTGGTCTACGCGTCCTACTCCGACATTTTCCAGGCGCAGGACCAGCGCGACATCAACGGCGCCTTCCTCAAGCCGATGAAGGGCGTCAACGCCGAGATCGGCCTCAAGGCCGAGTGGTTGAATCGCCGGCTGCTGACGACGGTCGCGCTGTTCGACGCCAAACAGAAAGGCCTGGCCACGGAAGCGGGCTTCGATCCGGTTGCCCAGCAGTCGTACTATGAGCCCAAGGACGTGAAATCGCGCGGCTTCGAGTTCGAGGCCACCGGCCGCATCGCCCGGCACACGAACCTCACCGTCGGCTTCACCCGGATGGAGCTCACCGGCCCCGACGGCGACGACATCTACGAATGGGTGCCGCGCACGATCGTCAGCCTGCGCGCCGACTCGCGTCTGCCGGCCTGGCCGAAGCTCAAGGTCGGCGCCGGGCTGCGCTGGCAGTCGGACGTCTCCAAGGCTTCCGGCGCGCGGCAGGACTCGTACCTGCTCGTCAACGCGTTCGCCGCCTACGAGCTGACTGGCGCCGCCACGCTCCGCCTCAACGTCGACAATGTCACCGACGAGAAATACCTGCGCACGGTCCAGTTCGGCGCCATCTACGGCGCGCCGCGCCAGTTCTCGCTCTCGCTCGAATACCAATTCTAATCCGGTCGCGAGGTCTCATCGCCTCGCGCGTCTTCTCCTCCCCATGCGCAAGCGGCTTTGGCAACTCCACTCCTGGCTCGGCCTCGTGGCCGGGCTCGGCCTGCTGATCATCGGTCTGTCCGGGAGCCTGCTCATGTTCCACGAGGAGCTGGAGCAGGTGTTCAACCCGGAGTTCGTCCGGGTCAGCCCGACCGCGGCGGGGCGGCTCAGCCCGGACGAGCTGCGGACCGCGGTCGAGTCACAGCTTTCCGGATACGAGATCACCGGCTGGCTCTACCAGTACGACCAGCCCGAACTCGCGGACGTGATCTACACGATCGCGCACGGCTCGGACGAATGGCTGCTCGCCACCGTCGATCCGTACACCGGCCGGCTGCTCGCCACGCCGCGCGAACCACGCTCGACGCTGACGGGCTGGTTGCTCGAGCTTCATTATACGCTTTTCGCGGACCACGTCGGCCTGCTGGTGGTGGCGATCTTCGGGCTCCTGCTTTGCCTGCTTGGTGTATCCGGAGTTTGGATTTACCGCGAATTCTGGAAAAACCTCTTCACCCTGCGCTGGGGTCGCGGGGCGCGCATCTTCTGCTCCGACCTGCACAAGGCGGTCGGCATCAGCTCCGTCGCCTTCAACCTGGTCCTCGGCTTTACCGGCACTTTCTGGAACATTACGCACCTGGCGGCCGAAGGCTGGTTTGCCGAACACGAACACACGAAGCTGCCCGGTCGGCTCTACCCCGACACCCTGTCGCTCAACACGCTGTTCGCCGACGGAAGCGAACGCATCCCCGGCTTCCGCGCCAACTACGTGTCGTTCCCCTGGGAGCCTGGACTGGGCTTCACGCTCTGGGGCGCCGTGGAGCCGCGCGGAGTCCTTCGCAGTCCCTACGGCAGCACGGTCGCCTACGACGTGAACGGCGGTTACACGGCCCACGACGACCTGCGCACCGCCTCCGTGTGGCGACAAATCCTGGACGCCTTTCGGCCGCTACACTTCGGGGATTTCGGTGGGTGGCCGATCAAGATCCTCTGGGCGCTGGGCGGCCTGACGCCGGGCATCCTCGCCGTCAGCGGGTTTCTCATTTGGCGATCGCGCCGGAAGAGGCCCACCCCCGTTCCGCCGCGCCCGGCCACCTTGCGCCGCCGGGATGCGCGTCGTGTCGCGTCGTCGATCACGGAACCGGCCTCTCCACCGGTGACGGTGCCCGCCACGCGTCCAAGGCCCTGAGTGGACACACGCTCCTGCCCGTGGCGCCGGCCAGTACGGTTTCCCCGGCTTTCCGTCGACGGGCGCGGCTTCGTTCAGGAGCGCTGGCAATCGTGAGGCAGCTGGTCATCGTCTGGCGCGCTTTTCTCACGATGTCCCGCGTTCGTTCCGTTCTTCTGCTTCTCACCCTTGTCGTCGCCTGCCACGCCCAACGCGCGCCGACATTGCAACGTGTCGCCAATCCGGCGTCCCCCGACGCCTTGGCGCCTTCACTCACCACCGGTACGGACGGCGTCGTTTGGATGTCCTGGATCGAACCGCTGGCTGAGGGCGGACACCGGTTGAACTGCGCGGCCTTCGATTCCGCGACCCAACGCTGGGGCGACCCGCGAGAGATCACGCGCGGCGCCGATTGGATGATCAACTGGGCGGATACGCCGCAAATCGCGGCGGGGAGCGGCGGCCGCCTCGCCGCGGTGTGGTTCCAGCTCAACGAACCCGGGAGCGATCCACACGCCGCTGGTTACGCGGCCTGGTTGCGGCTTTCGACGGATGGTGGCGTCACGTGGTCCACGCCCACCCGTCTCAGCCAGGAGAGCGCGCGCAACGAGTTCGTATCCCTGGTCCCGCTGCCGAACGACCGCTGGCTCGCGGTCTGGCTCGATGGACGACACCGTTCGGGCCACGACGGCGCCATGGCGCTCTACGGCCGTGTCGTCGGCAACGCGGGCCCCGACGAACGGCTGGACCCGCGCGTGTGCGACTGTTGCCCCACGTCGATCGCGCAGCTGCCGGACGGCAGTGTTTATGTGGTGTACCGTGACCGCGGTGAGGACGAGGTGCGCGATCTCGCCGGACGCCGTTGGCGAGACGGTGTCTGGACGGAAGCGCAAGGTCTGCCGCAAGATGGCTGGAAGATCGACGGCTGCCCGGTCAACGGCCCGGTGCTGGCGCGGGGTGCAGGATCCAAGTTGGGTTTGGTCTGGTTCAGCGCGGCCCAAGGTCAGCCGGTGGTGAAGAGCAGCCTCTCGACCGATTTTGCGGTGCAATGGACAATGCCGCACCCGCTGAGCCGCGACATCGCCCCCGTTGGCCGGGTCGGCGCAGCCTTGCACCGGGACGGTACGCTTTGGGCGACGTGGCTCGACACCGCCGGCACCTTGAACCTCGCCGCCGTTGCGCCATCGGGAGACGTTCTCACGGCTCATCGGCTGTCTTCGGGTGATCCCGCCGGCGCGAGCCGCGCGCTGGGCATTCCGCGTTTGGCTGCCGTCAACAACGCCCCGGGCTCCGCGCCCGCCCCACTCGTGATCGCCCGAATTGAGCCCGGCTCCGACGAAGCGTCCGGCCAGCTGGTGACGTTTCTCGCGAGTTTTCCGTCCAGCGCCACGAGCGCGGGCGGCGCCACGTTGGCTGATGATTGTGGCTGTGATCGCCAAACCGGCACCGAGGGCCACCCGATGCGCGGCCGGATCGTGCGGCTGTTGCCGGATCAACAAGCGGTACTCGTCGCCCATGAAGCCATCCCCGGCGTGATGGGCGCGATGACGATGGCCTTCAAAGTCGACCCGCGCCTGCTCGATTTCCTCAAGCCCGGCCAGGAGATCAACGCCCGGATGGGCCGGCGCGACGACGGACGTTGGTGGATGTTCAACGTCCGGATCGCCCAACGGCCGCCGTCCGGCACCCCTTGACGCGTTTGCTACGCTCCGTCCCGACCATGCCGACACCGTCTCCCATTGCCTTTCTGCTGCGGGGGCGGGTACGTCGGGGCTTGGCGGTGTTGCTTGGCGCGATCGTCTTCAGCCTGGGGCTGCTCGCTTTTGCCCCGGATGCGCACGCAACGCTGCACGATGACCAGCATGAGGGTGGCGACTCCTGCGTCGTTGAACTCTTTGCCCAGGGCATCACCACCGTGGTCGCGGCACCACTGGTCGAGGCGCCACCGCTTCGCGGCGACGCGCCCCTGCCTGTTAGCCACGAACGGCTCGCCCCACGCTTTTCGCGGCTGCATCCGCCGGCGTGTGGACCGCCGTCAGCCTGAAAGTTGTATTCAGATCGTCGTGACCTCGGGCGCCCCGGGGCACGTGCACCCTGACGCAGCGCCGCGCCAGAGAACGGCGCGGCCGCGTCTCAACTTTTTCAGGCTTTGTCATGTCCTGCTCCTTTCGTCCCGTTTTCCTCCTGCTCCTTGCCTCTGGCACCCTCCGCGCCCACGAACCCGCTCCCGACGCCGTCGCGCTCGAGCACCTGGTCGTCACGGCTCACCCGTACGCGCGTTCAACGTTCGACCTCGCGCAATCCACGCACGTCCTGACCGGGCGCGCGCTGACCCGCCGGCAGGCCTCGACGGTCGGCGAACTCTTGAGCCAGCAAACCGGAATCAGCTCCACCTGGTTCGGCCCGGGTGCGAGTCGCCCCGTCATCCGTGGACTCGGCGGTGACCGCGTTCGCGTCCTGCAGAACAGCCTCGGCACCGCCGATGCGTCTGCGGCGAGTCCCGACCACGCGGTGGCGCTCGACCCGTTGTTGATCGAGCGGGTCGAAGTCGTGCGAGGCCCTGCGTCGCTGCTGTACGGCAGTTCGGCCGTGGGCGGCGTGGTCAACGTCGTCACGCATCGCATCCACACCGCAGCGCCGGAACGGATGGTCGAGGGACGTGGCGAAGTGCGCGCGAGCTCCGTCAATGACGAGCTGGCCGGCGGCGTCGTCATCGAGGGCGGCTCGGGTCCCGTGGCGTGGCATGTCGACGCGTTTCGCCGCGAGGCCAACGATGTCCGCATCCCTGGCTCCGCGTGGAGTGAAGAGCTTCATCATCAGGAGCACGAAGACGATGAGGCACCACTCCCCGGTCGCATTCCAAACACCGCGCTCAACAGCGATGGAGCCGCCGCCGGACTCACCTGGATCCACTCGCGCGGTCACCTCGGCTTCTCCTACAGCGGTTTCAACGCGTTCTACGGCCTCCCCCTTGGCGGGCACGGCGGGGCGCAGGACGATTCGTCGGCTGATGAAGACGATCACGACCAACACCACAACCACGAGCACGACGCGGTGCGGATTGACTTGAGACAGCGGCGGCTCGACCTCGAGGGCGAGTGGCGACTCGATGGCGCCGGCCTGCGCGGCGCCCGCTTCAAGATCGGCGACGCCCGCTACCGTCATCAAGAGCTCGAAGGCACCCATCCCGGAACGCAGCTGGCGAACCGGAGCCGCGAGGCACGCCTGGAGGTGCTGCACGAACCGATCGGTGCATTTGTCGGTTCAATGGGTGGGTCATTCAGTGACGATCGCTTCTACGCCGAAGGCGCGGAAGCGTTCCTCCCCGCGTATCGGAATCGTCAGCACGCGATCTTCCTCTTCGAGGAAGGCGAATTTGATCGCCTCACGTGGCAACTCGGGGCCCGTGCGGAGTGGCATTCCGCCCGGTTGAACGAGGGCTCGCCGGCACGTCAGTCCCATTCAGGCGTGAGCACCTCGACCGGCGTGCTCGTACCCCTCAACGAAGCGTGGCTGCTCACGGCCTCGTTCAGTCGCACCGAGCGCCCGCCGAGCATTCAGGAACGGTTCAGCGACGGCGCGCACCCAGGCACAGCGTCGTTTGAACTGGGGGATCCGTCGCTCGCCACGGAGCGCTCGACTGGTCTCGAGGTTTCGCTCCGCCGGCGAACCGGACGAGTCACGGGGCAGCTCAACGCCTTCGCGCACAACTTCGACAACTTCATTTATGCCGCTGCAACCGGAGAGGTCACCGACGGCCTGGCCGCCTATCAGTACCAGCAGCAGGCCGCCCGTTCCTGGGGCGGCGAAGCCGAGGTCATCTGGCACCTGCACGAAGCCGAGGGCCGCCTGTTCGATCTCACGATCGCCGCCGACGTCGTGCGCGCGCGCACGCGTGGACGCGAGAACCTGCCGCGGATCGCGCCGCCTCGTCTGCGCGGCGCGCTCGACTGGCAACGCGGCCCGCTCGCGCTCGGCGTCGAGGTGCAACACGTGCTTGCCCAGGAACACACGGCGCCGGCCGAGACCCGCACGCCGGCGTACACGCTCGCCTCAGCCTATGCCGGTTGGCGCCACCACCTCGGCGGTTCGGTGGTCGATGTTCTGCTACGAGGAGCCAACCTGCTCGATGAGGAGGCACGGATGCACACGTCCTGGCTCAAGCACTACGCTCCCTTGCCCGGGCGCGACCTTACCCTGTCCGTCCGGCTCGGGTTCTAAAAGCCACGCCCGCTTCGCGGCCGCCGACCGAGCAATGACTAGTCGTCGAGCCCGAACACCGCGCGCGCGTAGGCGCGCGCGTTGAAGGGCTGCAGATCGTCCGGTTGTTCACCGAGGCCGAGGAAGAAGATCGGCAGCTTCAGCTCGCGCCAGATCCCAACGATCGCGCCACCACGAGACGTGCCATCCAGCTTCGTCACCACGAGGCCGGTCAGCCCGAAGCTCTGGTGAAACACCTTGGCCTGCTCGATGGAGTTGGTGCCGAGCGATCCATCAACGACCAGCCAGGCATGGTGGGGCGCGGCCGCATCGTTCTTCTGCAGCACGCGGCGGATCTTCGCCAGTTCCTCCATCAAGTTGCTCTTCGTGTGCAGCCGCCCGGCGGTATCGACGATTAAGGCCGGCAGATCGCGCGAGCGGGCGGCCTGCCATGCATCAAACGCCACCGCCGCCGCATCCGCGCCCGTGTGGCTCGCCACGATCGGAACGTCGAGCCGTGTGGCCCAGCTCTTCAGCTGCTCCACGGCTGCGGCCCGGAACGTGTCGCACGCCGCGAGCAGCACGCCCACGCCGTCCTGCTTCAGTTGATACGCGAGCTTGGCCGCGGTGGTCGTCTTGCCGGAACCGTTGACCCCGATCAATGCGATCACCGTCGGACCACCGCCCGGCGCCGGCCCATTCGACAAGCGACCCTCGCTGCCCTCCAGGATGCGTTCGAGCACCGAGGCGCCGATCTCGGCCGCCTTGCGTCCCTCAATCGCGGGCTCCTTGCGATACGCGGTCTTGATCTCCTCCAGCACTTCTTCGGTCGTCTCGACGCCGAAGTCCGCGGTGTAGAGCGCCTCCTCAAGTTCCTCGAGGGAGCTGGCGTCGATCTTTCTCCCGCCAAACAGGCCACGCGTCTTGGCCGAGATGGCTGCGACGGTCTTGGAGAACCCGTCCTTAAACTTCTTGAAGAAGGTGCGCATGATCCGGCCGAAGCAGCGGGTGGATCCGTTTACTGCGCCTTGCGCGCGTCGCGGCCCAGTTGGTCCTTCAACCGGTCCAGGATGCCGTTGATAAACCGTTTCGCGTCCGCGCTGGAGTAGAGCTTGGAGAGATCAATCGCCTCGTTGATCGAAACCACTGGCGGAATGTCCTTGCGATAAACCATCTCAAAGATCGCCACGCGCAGGATCGCGAGATCGATGCGGGCGATGCGGTCGAACTCCCAATTCTGCGCGAGCCCACGAATGCGGCTGTCGATGTCCTCGATGTGCTCCAGCGTGCCGTGAATAAGCTCCTCGCCGAATGCGTAGTGCTCCCGCGGCTTCTCCTGGTCCTCGAAAAAGACGCGCAGGTCCTCCGCCAGATTGCGGGGAGCATTCAGGCTCCACGCGTAAAGGAACTGCATGGCGGCGACACGACCGTCGCGCCGCTGGGCGAACAAGGCTTTGCTCATCGGAAAAGGAAGTTGGCACGCGATCGGGCCGCCGGCAGGGCGGACGAGCGCGAGACGCGGCGCGGAGTGAGCGGATACAACCGTTTCATGCTGGGGAGCGCAGCAGGGCCGCCATTTCCAGCGCCGCTTGTGCGAATTCTGAACCACGATCGATCTCACCCAGACAGCGAGCCTCGGCCTGCTCCCGTGTCTCCGCGACCACGATACCGGTGATGACCGGTGTACGTGTATCCAAACCCACCCGCAAGAGCCCTTGCTGCGCCGACTCGGCCACCAGTTGGTAGTGAATCGTGTCGCCACGAACGATCACACCCAAGGCGAGCAGAACGTCCAGCTTCTGCCCCTCACACAACCGCTGCGCGGCGTAGGGCAGCTCGGCCGAGCCGGGGACCCGCCACACCCTCAATCGCTCGGGTTTCACCCCGGCGGTCAGCAGCCGCGCCTGCGCTTGGGCGAGCAAAGCCTCGACCAGCCGGGAGTTGAAGCGCGCTGCGACGATTCCCACCTTGAACGGTGAGCCGTCGATCGGGCGGGCACTGGGAGCATCGGCACTCATGAAGGAACGTCGTGACAGGAACGGCCGGCGGGCCGGCGCACGCCGACCCAAATTGGCAGTCGGTTAGGCGTGCGCGGTATTCTGGAATCCGCAATCCGAAACCCTAAATCGCTACACCGCCACCTGCTCCACAATCTCGAGGCCGTAGCCGTCGAGACCGACCACCTTGCGCTGGCTGCTGGACAGCAACCGAATCTGCGCGAGGCCCAACTGCCGCAGGATCTGTGCACCGATACCGTAGTCTCGGAAACTCATTGGCGCATGCGCCTCGCCAGGACGCGTCTGCAACCGCCGCACCAGGGTCTCGCCCGCATTCGGCGGCTCCATGTACAGGACCACGCCGCGCCCGGCGCGTCCGATCTGCTCGAGCGAGCTCTGCAGCGAGTGCTGGCTGCTCATGCCTTGGCCGCGAAAAACATCGCTCAGGATGTTCTCACTGTGGACCCGGACCAGCGTCGGCTCAGGCCCAACCTGGCCGCGCACCAACGCAAGATGATGGCGTCCGTCCAATCGGCTGCGAAAAACATGCGCCGTGAAGTCTCCGTATTCTGACGGGAACGGCTGCGAGCAGATTTCCTCCACCAATTGGTCACGGCGCGCCCGATACTCGATCAGCTGGGCGATCGAGATCATGCGCAGCCCAAACCGCTCCTTGAACGCGACCAGTTCCGGCAAGCGCTGCACTGTGCCGTCATCGTTGACCAACTCGCACAAGACACCGCACGGCGACAGGCCCGCCAGGATCGCGAGATCAACCGCAGCCTCGGTATGGCCGGCCCGCTCCAACACCCCACCCGCGCGGGCCCGCAACGGAAACACATGTCCGGGCTGCACCAGCTGCTCCGGGCGCGTCGCCGAATCCGCCAGCAACCGGATCGTGTGCGTGCGATCGGCCGCGCTGATGCCCGTGCCAATGCCTTCCGCGGCGTCCACGCTGACCGTAAAGTCGGTCCGATGGCTCTCGCGATTGCGAGCCACCATGGGCCCCAGGCCGAGTCGGCTGAGGTGCGATTCGAGCGCCGGCACGCAAATGATGCCGCTGCAGTAGCGAATCATCAGCCCCACGGTGGCGGGGGTGGCTTTGGAGGCGGCCATAATCAGGTCGCCCTCGTTCTCGCGGTCCTCGTCGTCCGTGACGATCACCAGCTTGCCGTCGGCAATGTCCTGCACGGCAGATTCGATGGTATCAAACGGCGCGGTCACGTCGGACATGGGAGGGCGAAACTCACGCGGCGGTGCAATGGTGTCAATTCACCGCCCAGCCGCGCTGCCGCAAGGGCCGGCGCGGGATTCCTTCGTTGCCATGGCGGGCGCGGCCTTTCTTCCTTCGCCGCCACGTCCGCGCCGGCTTTGCGCTTTCGCATCCACCATCGCACCCGTTACGAATATCACGGCACCGCGTCCGAGTCCTTCATGGAAGCGCGGCTGCAACCGTGCTCGGACGCGACCCAGGTGGTGCATGACCACCGGCTCATCACCGAACCCGCGTGCAACCTGCACCGGTACACTGACTACTTCGGTAATCCGGTGGAGACATTTTCAATCATCCGCCGCCACGAATCGCTGCAGTTGGACAGCTACTCGGTCGTGGTAACGCAGCCAATCCCGGCACCACCACCAGCACTGGAGGTGAGCCTCGGGGAGGCGCGACAGATCTATCGCAGCGAGCGGCTGAAGCTCTTCGAGTTTCTGCATGCGTCCCCTGCCCTGCCGCTGACGGCCGAAACGCACCAGCTCGCGAACCGCTTTCTGCGGCCGAAACACCTGCTCGGCCCCGCCCTGCTCGAACTGAACCACTGGATCAAGCAGCACCTGCGTTACCAGCCGGGCTCAACCCGGATCGACACGCCCGTCGCCGAAGTCCTCCGCCGGCGGTGCGGCGTCTGCCAGGATTTCGCCCAGTTGCTCATCTCGATCCTGCGCTCCGCCGAGATCCCCGCGCGATACGTGATGGGCTACATTGAAACCGAATCCCAACGACGCCAGCAGGAGAACGGCGCCACCCGTCCGGTGGCTTTGATCGGCGCAGCGGAGAGCCATGCCTGGGTGGAGGTGTATTTGCCGGGTGGATCGTGGTGGCCGCTGGATCCGACGAACGACTGCGTTGCCGGCGAACGCCACGTCAAGGTGGCAGTCGGCCGCGATTACCTCGATTGTACGCCCACGCGCGGCGTCTTCAAGGGCACGCAGACACAGAAACTCTCCGTGGCGGTGGTGATGCAGCGGATGTAGGGCACACGCCACTACGACCGGAGAACCAAGGTGAACGGCGCCGGCTCACGCGCCGCGGCGCGCGGTTAACGGGGCACTATCGCGGCTCGGATCATACGCCACCGCGAGCAGGTCGCGGGCGGCGCACCGTCAGGATGACGCTCCCTCGGCCCTGAGCTCCTTCAGGTCGAACGCGTGGGTGCCCAGGTCGTTGCCCGCCTCGTCGAGCAACGTGACATGAGCATAAAACATCAAGGGCGGACGAACGACGGACGGCGAGCGAAGCATCTCACCGGTGGAGTTCATGACGGTGCGCTGCAGGCCAGCCTTGTTGACCGCGTCCCAGCGAACCGCCGCGCGGACCGCCGGCGGCGGCACCGGCTTCTTTTCCGCGTCGTAGAAGCGGAGCACGAAGGCATTGCCTTCCACCGCCAGGCCCATCAGGCCGCCCGCCCACGGCCGCACCACCCCGATGACTTTCGGGGCCTCCTCGCCGTCCGCCTCCGCGCGGGGGCGCGTTTTAGGCGCGGGTCGTGGGGTTTGGGCGAGGATTGGAACGACCAGACCGATGGACGCAGCCATCAACAACGACTTCGCGAGCGGGGCGGGGAACTTCATCGGCGCCGACTATGGAAGAGCCGACGCGCCGGGCAAGCCGCCGAGGCGTAAACGCATCGTCAACCGACACCTGAAGTCGAGCCACCGCGCCGCAACCGGACGCTACCATTTCCGAGTTCTCGCCGCGGCGGCCGCGGCGTTTCGTCAGTTTCCCACCCACCGAATCCCAAAGAGCAGAAAACCACCCAAAACCGCCGGTGGCAGCCAGAATCCACCGTATCCAACCCAGCGACGCGCGTACCCCCAGCCCATCACGGCGACCAGCACCGCGAGCGTGGTGCTCGCCAGCCACGGCGTCCGAAACTCCGCCGGGAAGCTCGCCCCGGGAATCCGGACGAGCACCTCAAGGATCTTCTGCATCAAAAGAAGCACTACGCCCGCGGCGTGATTGAACAACAGCACCAGCGGAGCCGCCGAACCCAGTGCCGCCACGATCGAGAGCAACCCCGCGAAAAGGGTGATCGTCGCCAGCGGGATCAACAGCAGATTCGCCAGCAGGCCGATCGGGCTCAAGACCTCGAAGAACCCCACACCCGCCGCGGTGCCGACGACGGTCGCGGCAACGTTGATCGCGAGCATGGTCAGCACCGTCTTCAGACCCCACCGCGTCAGCCTCTGCCAGCGGCGCGGCATCAGGATCAACTCGGGGCGCCAGCGCCGCAGTTCGAACAAGCCGCGTTGTTGCATCGGCACTCCGTACAAGAGCAGCGCCGCCACGATCCCGTAGCTCATCTGAAACCCGGCGCCGAAGAGTTGCATCGGGTCGATCAGCAGAACAATCAGCGCCGAGGTTCCGAGCGCCGAGACCGAGTTCCCCGGCGCCCGGAACACCACTGCAGCGTGGAAACACATCACCATCAGCCAGGCGCGCACCGCGGAAGGTAGCAGGCCTGTGATGTCGACATAGGCCAGGAGGACCAGACCGCTCGCGATCAAAGTCCCCAGCGGCGGTAATCGCATCGCCCGCAACAGCCCGATGATGCCCGCTGCGATCGCGCCGACGTGCAGGCCGCTGATGGAAAACAGGTGCATCGCTCCCGTGCGCAGGTACAGGTCCTCCTGCCGCGCGGTCAGCCCCTGCCGCTCGCCCAACAACATGCCGCGGAAGGCCGCCACCACGCTGGGATGACGCTCCAATCCCAGCCCGAGCTGATGGCTCATCCAAGCCCGCGTGCCTTCCCGCCACTGCGCGTACCGGCCGAGTGGTTCGACGGTCGATACCATGTACCCGCGCCCCAGTCGGAAATTGACGCCGCCATCGATCAGATACGCGAGAAACGGATCGTTCGGCGGGGGGCGGCGGGGCAACGCCTCCAATACGCCGACCAGCTCCACCAGCGAGCCGCGGACCGGGCGCACATCCCGCTTCTCCAACGCCACGCTGACAGCCACCTTCTGGCGCAACAGGTCCCGCACATGCGGATCGGACGCCATCACCGTGCCCAGTCCCGAGAAATGCTCCGGGTCCGTGGTGTGAAACACCCGCGTGATCCGCACCGTCATGCGCGCCTCCCGCGTTGGCAGCTCATCCCACTCCGGCAGCCGCTCGCGCCGCAGTTCATAATGCGCGATTCCGGCCGCGCATAACCCCAGCGTCAGCAACGTGCTCCAAATCGCGGGCCAACGCGCCCCAAGCAGCGTGCTCGCCGCGAGGACGAAGATCGAACTGGCGAGCAGCGGCAGCGGCGGGACCGCGTACGGCGACAATTTGGCCAGGATCAACCCCGCCATGAGCGGCAGCAGCGACCAAAGGAGCGGGGCACGGTGACTCGGCGACACACTGGAGAACGGACCAGCGAACGGAATTCTTTCACAAAAATCGCGAGTGACTACTGTGGAGCCGCATGTCTTCGGAGGCTCAACCTGACCTGTTTGGCGAATCTGCCCCGCCGGCCGCCGCGGCCGAGCCAAGCCGCACGCCCGCCGCCCACCAGCCGCTGGCCGCGCGCATGCGCCCTCAGTCGCTCGCCGACATCGTGGGTCAGGAGCACCTGACGCGCCCCGGCAGCCTGCTGCCGCGCCTGATCGCCACCGATCGCTTTGGCAGCCTGTTGTTCTACGGTCCACCGGGCTGCGGCAAAACCAGTTTCGCCGAGGTCATCGCACGAGAAACCCGCAGCCGGTTCGTCCGCATCAATGCGGTCATGTCCAACGTCGCCGAGCTCCGCGAAATCCTCTCCACCGCGCGGCGCATGCCGGAGGCCCGCACCTTGCTGTTCATCGACGAACTGCACCGCTTCAACAAGGCGCAACAGGACCTGCTGCTGCCGGACGTCGAGGAAGGCACCGTCCGCCTGATCGGCGCCACGACCCACAACCCCGGCTTCTACGTCAATCCGCCGCTGCTCTCCCGCAGCCACCTCTTCCGGCTCGAACCGCTGTCTACCGCCGCCGTCGCGAGCGTGCTCCGCCGCTCCTTGGGCGACAGGGAGCGGGGCTTGGGCGAACGGGAGTTGACCGCCGACGACGCGGTGCTCGAAGACTTGGCGGTGCTCTGTGACGGCGACCTGCGCCGCGCGCTCAACGCGCTCGAAGTCATCGCCCTGAGCCTCGAACCCGGCGCCACGATCACGCCGGCCGAACTCGAAGCGTTCGCGCGCGAACGTCGGATTCGGTACGACGCCGACGAGGACGAGCACTACGACACCATCTCGGCGTACATTAAAAGCTGCCGCGGGGGCGATCCCGACGCCGCGATGTACTGGCTCGCGAAGATGTTGGCCGGGGGAGAAGACCCGCGGTTCATCGCGCGTCGATTGGTGATCCTCGCGTCCGAGGACATCGGCCTGGCCGATCCCAACGCCCTGCCCCTCGCCGTGGCCGCCCATCATGCGGTCGACTTCGTGGGGTTGCCCGAAGCCGAACTGACCCTGGCCCACGCCACGCTGCACATCGCGTGCGCCCCGAAGAGCAACTCCGCCACGATGGCGCTTGCCGCCGCCCACGCCGCTCTCAAGTCAGCCCCCGTGCAACCGGTGCCGCTGTATTTGCGCGACAAGGGTGGCCAGGCCAGCAAACGCGCCGGTCATGGCAAAGGGTACCGGTATTCGCACGACTACCCGGAAGGCATCTCCGGGCAGGAATACCTCACGAAGCCGCTGAAACTCTACGAGCCGGGCCGCAACGGCCTGGAGGTGCGCGTCGCCGAGCGACTCGAACGCTGGCGCGCCCTCAAACGCGATATTCAAACGCGGGAGGCTCCCGCCGAGAAGCCGCGCCGAGGCAAGGCGCCGAAAGACGCGACGCCCACCAGCGAGAGCCCGGAATAAACGGCGAACCGCAACCGCGGGCGGCGTTCCGTCCTCTTTTCAACGTAGACTCGCCCTATCCGACTTACGCTCGCCGCCGGCTCACCAAACCGCTCAATCCCCTTCTATCATGAAAAGCGCCTACGAACTCGCCATGGAACGACTGGCCAAGTCGGACCCCGAGGCCAACAAGCCGCTGACCGCCGAGCAGAAAGCCCGGCTCGCGGACATCGACGCCGTCTACAAGGGCAAGATCGCCGAGCGTGAGATCTTCCTGCAGCAGCGGCTCGATGCCGCCCTGAACGAAGGCAAGCTCGACGAAATCGAGCAACTGCGCACCCAGTTGAAAAACGAACGCGCGCGCCTCGAGGAAGAACGCGAGGACGAGAAGGAACGCGTGCGCCGCGGCTGACCTATTGTCGGCTTCGCTACGCGGAGCCTTCAACTCCTTCCACTCGGCGCGGATTCGCGAACCGGCATCTCGCCTGACGCTACCGGACGGGCTTAACCAACTCCGGCACCGGGCGGCCGCCTTGCTGCTTTTCCAAGTCCTCGACCTCTCGGAAGGCGCGGCGGATCATCTCCTCGCGCTCCGCGGCCATTGAATCCATCCAGTGGCGACGCGCTTCGGCCCAAGGGCTGGCCTCTGTCGGCTCCTCAGCCTTCTGACTCGGGGCGGCCGGTTCAATCGGAGCTTCGCGCTTCGGCGGGAGTCCTGGCTCGATCGTTTCCACCACCGTGGCGGGCCGGATTTCCACCTGTGCGCCCGAGCGCCGCTGCAACGCTTCACCCCAGCGGAGATAAATCACGCTCCACAACAGGAGCAGCACCGGCGGCAACACGAGGTAGAGCAGGGTCCGGCGCGTCATCGGCTCCGCACCCTTCCCGACCCTTGCGCCGGGCGCAAGAGCGGTTCGCTCCGGTCGGCCAACGCAGCCTCAGGCCGCGACGCTCGCGACGCCCATCTCGGCTTTGGGCACGCTGAGCGTGAAACGAGCGCCACGACCGGCGCCGTCACTGTGCACCGTCAGCGAGCCACGCATTTCACGGGCGGCGATGGCGCTCGAGTGCAGCCCAAACCCGTGCCCGTTCGCCCGCGTGGTGAAGCCATGCTGGAAAATGCGCGTCAGGTTTTCCTGCGGAATCCCAACTCCGTTATCCTCCACCACCAGGTCGACTTGGTCGCCATTCGGCACGACGCGCAGCGTGATCTGCTTTTCGGCAGGCGCACCGTCGTCGCAGGCGTACTTCGCATTCCGGATCAGGTTGACCAGAATTTGCAGCACCCGGCCCTTTTCCACCTGCACCAGCGGCGCCTCGCGATAGTCGCGGACCACTCGAACGTCGTGCCGCGTCAACGCAGCGCTGTTCATTCGCACCGCGTCCTCCATCAAGTCGGCGCCGTCGAGCGCCTCGGACACGCTGACGATCGTGGCGTACGCCTGCTGCATGGCGACGATGTCCTTCACGTGATCGATTCCCTCCTGCAGCGCGTGCAGCTCCTTCAGCAACCGGGAGCGTTCTTCCGCAAAATGCTGGGCCAGCGCGGTCACGAGTTCCGGCACGCGCCGGCCCCGCGGATCCTGCGTCAAAAAGGCGCCGAGATTCTCGCCTTGCGCGTTCAGCAGCGACGAAAGCTTCTCCAGGCTGTCGACCTTCCACTCGCGTAGTGTTGTACCAATGACAGTCGCGGAAACGTTGAGGCTGTTGAGCACGTTGCCGACGTTGTGCAACACGCCCGTCGCCACTTCGGCCATGCCAGCCAGGCGGGACGCGTCGATCAGTTCCTTGCGCGCGGTCTCCAGCGCCTCCTCGGTCTGACGCGCTTCTGTCACATCCTTGCTGATACCAAAGGTGCCGATGATGGTCCCGGACTCGTCCCGCAGCGGGAGCTTGTGCGTGATCACCCAGGTCACACGCCCGTCGGGCCACGTTTCCTTCTCGAGTTTTCCGAGCAGCGGTTCGCCTGTCTCGAGGATCCGCTTCTCGTCGGCACGCGCCTGTCGCGCGTGCGCTTCGTCGAAAAAGTCAAAGTCGGTCCGCCCCACGATCTCGTCCACGCGGCTAAGCCCGAAGACCTTCAGCTGCGAGCGACTGACCGCGATGAAGCGCGATTCACGATCCTTGAAGTAAACATTGTCCGGAACGTTCTCGAGAAAGGCGACCGCCAGCGCCTGATCGATGGACCAGGCAGTCGGCGCGGAGGTGTTGAAGGCGGGCGAGGACATGGGAGGCGGGCTCAAGCGGCCGTGACGGCGGGCACCGCCGCCGCGGGTCTCGTGGACAGGTGACGTTGCAGCACGTGACGCAGGGCGTCGGCCTTGACGGGTTTGGCCAGATAGTCGTCCATGCCGGCGGCGAGGCACTCCTCGCGGTCACCCGGCATGACGTTGGCCGTCATGGCGATGACTCGCAGTTCCGCCGGAAAACCGGCCTCTCCGGCCGCTTGCGCCGCCCGGATGTGTCGCGTGGCCTCCCAGCCGTCCATTTCCGGCATCTGCGCGTCCATCAACACGAGCGCGTAGCGCCGGCGCCGCAGCGCCTCGAGCGCCTCGCGGCCATTGCCGACGATGTCCGCGTCAAACCCGAGCGAGTCGAGCATGCGACGGGCGACTTTCTGATTCACCACGTTGTCCTCCGCCACCAGTACCGGCAACGGATACCGTTCACCGGTCGTCGACGCAGCACTGTCATCGGCGATCACGACCGCAGCCTTTTCCGGGGCCAACAGGCGGCCGAGGGTCTGGCGCAGCCGTTCCGGATCGAACGGCTTCAGTTCACATGCCGCCAAACCATGCGCCGCGTTCTGGGCCGCGCTCATGCGTTCGCCGCGCGAGGTGAGCAGCACGAGCTTCGTTTTGGCGAGGGAGGGATGTGAACGGATCGTCGCCGCGAGCTCGAGGCCATCGATGCCCGGCATGTGGTGGTCGAGCAGAACGAGCTCCCACGGGCGCGCGGTCTTCGCCGCCGCCAGCAGGGAAATCATCGCCTGGGGCGCGCCACCGGTTTCCGCGTGCTCGACCTGCCACGCTTCCAGCAGGTGGGCGAGCAGCCGGCGATTGGTGGCATTATCATCGACCACGAGGATCCGACGCCCCTCCAGCGGCAACGGAATCGTATCTGCGGCGAGGTGCGTGGTCCTGGCGCGCGCGAAGGGCAGCGTGAACCAGAAACAGGAGCCGATGCCTTCGCGGCTCGTGACACCGATCTGCCCGCCCATCGCCTCAACGAGGCACTTGCAGATGGCCAGTCCGAGCCCGGTGCCGCCGAAGCGGCGCGTGGTCGAGGCGTCCGCCTGGGTGAACGGTTGAAAGAGCCGCTCCTGCACCTCGACCGGAATACCGATGCCCGTGTCGTGAACTTCGCAGCGGAGCCGATGACCGTCCTCGGTTTCCTCCTCCACCAATGCGTGAAACAGCACCTCGCCCCGCGTCGTGAATTTCACCGCGTTGCCCAACAGATTGAGCACAATCTGCCGCAGCCGCATCGGATCACCGCGCAACAAGCGCGGCACGGCTGGATCGACATCAACGATGAGCTCAATCCGTTTCCGCGCCGCTGCGTCGCCCTGCAGGTCGAACGCGAGCTGCAACTCCCGCGCGAAATCAAAATCGAGCGACTCCAGCGTGAGGTGGCCGGCTTCGAATTTCGAGTAGTCGAGGATATCGTTGATGACCGCGAGCAGGCTCTCGCCGCTCTGGCAGACGGTCGCCGCGAGGTCGCGCTGCTCCGGGGTGAGCGACGTCTCCAGCAGCAGATTCGACATGCCCAACACGCCATTGAGCGGCGTGCGGATCTCGTGGCTCATGTTGGCCAGAAAAACACTCTTGGCGCGAGCGGCCGTCTCAGCGGCTTCCTTCGCCCGCTGCAGGTCGGCCTCAATCGCGGCGCGGCGGCTGATCTCGTGCTGCAACGCAGTGTTCGCCTCCTCCAGCGCAGCGGTGCGAGCACGCACGCGTTGTTCCAGCTCGGCGGCGTGGGCGCGTGTCTGGCGCAACAGGTTCCACTTTTCCGTCAACGCGTTCGCCAGCTGCAGGACTTCGATCGTATCGAACGGTTTCTTGAGGATCACGAGCCGGTCTGTGGCCCCCAGCTTCTTCAGCAGATCCGTCCACGAGTAATCCGAATGCGCCGTGCAGATCACGATCTGCAGATCCGGATCCACGCCCCACAACGCGAGTGCCGTCTCCGCGCCGTCCCACCCCGGCGGCATGCGCATGTCCACGATAGCCATCGCGTAAGGCGCCTTCTCCGCCACCGCTTTTTCGACGAGCTTCAGGGCCTCCTGGCCTTGAAAGGCGGAATCCACGCTGAAGCTTGGCGCCACGGGCGCAGGATCACTCGGCTCGCCGAAGAGCTCGTTCTCCAAGCTCGCCAGCGTCGCCGCCTCTTTTGTCACCTCAGGGCACAGGATCTTGCGCACATCCGCGTGGATCGCCGGAGTGTCATCGACGATCAGGATCCGGCGATTGCCGGCGGCCACAGGTGGGAAAAGCACATTCACGAGGTGACAGAAGGGGGCCCTCTGTTATCGGCCCGATTCATGCAAACTGTAGGGAACTCCCACCAGCGCCGCGGGAGTCATTTGGACTCAAATGGCGACGGCTTTGGGTGGCCGTTTCGCGGCCAGGAAAAGCTTCGCATCCGCCAGCCCTGATTCGTCGAAAACGATCAGACTGACCGTGCACCGCCGTTGATCGCGGCGGACGCCTTCCTTCACCGCCGCTCGACCCGTGGCCGTCAATCCCGGCTCCAGCTGCGCCCGCTCTGCTTCCTGTTCCGTCAACAGCAGCCTCAGGGTGAAGGCTCCCATTCCCGGGCTGAGCCGGCACAGCGTCGTCCGTCCGCGGATCCACAGTTCCCACGTCCGCCGGCTGGTCGAATAATCCCAACCGATCGTGAACTGATCCGGATAACCGGCCTCCACAAAACGCACCAACTGCTCCCAGCAGGCGTGGCTGGCGAGTCCAAGCCACTGGGCCAGCATCCGAACGTTGGGCTGGTGCCGCATATCGCGCCAAGGCTCCTGATCCGGGGCATGCATACGTGAGGAACCGCGGTGCCGGACAGGACTGCGCGCGCCTGCGTCGGGTCGACGGTGCAGCGCCGCTCGACCGGCTCACCGGGCCCGTGGATCAGACGAGCACCGAAGCGATTCAGCAATGCAACCGCCACCCGCGACCGCAGGTTGAAGCAGCCCGCATGGGCTGCATCAGCACTCTGGACCGATCGTCCGCTACTGCCGGCGGACCCGGATCTGACCGTTGACCGTTTCCAGATCCAGCTCCGCCCGTCCGTCGCCGATCGTACCGGAAAGCGAGCGTTTGCCGCGCGATTTCACCATCGCGAGCGGGAAGTCACAGTCGACGCGACCGTTCACCAACTCCGCGTCCAACTTCGCACCCGCGTCCTCGGGGAGGAGGACCTCAAGCGAGCCATTGACGGACTCCAGTTCAATTTTCTGACCGGCGCGCACCTGCGCGAACTTCGCGACGATCCGCCCGTTGACGGATTCCAGGTCGGCATTGCCGCCCAAGCCGTCCGCCTCGATGCGGCCGTTCACCGTTTCCGCCCGCACCGTGCCGGTGAGACCGTCGAGTCTGATGGTGGAATTCACCGTCTCGAGTTCGTCCAGGGTCACCGTGCGCGGCACGTACAACGTCAACTCCACCTTGGCGCGGATCGTATCGCGGCGCACCCAACCCTTGCGCTTGGGCAACTTCACGCGGATCTCCGCCCGCTGGTTTGACACGTTCATGGTGAGCTCGATCGCGCGCAGTTCCTCGTCGGTCTGGGCGCTCTTTTTTCCCTCCACTCGAATCTCCTCCCGGTCCCATGCGCGAACGGTGATGTCGCCGTTCACGTTGGAGATCCGCACCACGCCGTCGGCGGAGAAAGCACCTTCGTGCTGAATCGGTTCGGTGTGGCGGTACGCGTTCGCGGAAGCAGCGGGCACGAGCCCAAACAGGGCGACGGTCAACGCGAGCCACGGGCGGGAAACCAAGGAATGTACGGTCATGGGAATATGAGGAGAAATCGGGCGTCGAAGGCCCGTTGGGAATACCCGGATTGCGCGCGAAAGTTACAGCGAATGAGGCGGCCTCGCTCAGCGGAAGTCCCGGACGCTTGCCGGAAGGGCGGGGCTGGGTCTTGTTGCGCGTTTGTCATGTCGTTTTTGCGCCGCGTCTCCGCTTACCTGTTCCGCTATCCTGGGCTTTTCGCCCTCACCCTGACGCTGGCCATCGGCAGCACGCTCTTTCTCATCGCGATCCCCCAGGTCATCAAGTGGATCATCGATGACGTCATCGCGCCCGGCCGCCGCGACTTGCTGCTCGCAGGCGTGGCGGCGCTGACAGGCTGCTACTTCTTTCGCGACGCGCTCAATTCGCTGCGGATTCGCGTCAATAACCGGCTCGAACAGAAGGTGCTGCTCGACCTGCGCACCGAGTTGCACGCCAAACTGCTGGACCTGCCGGTGACCTATTACGATCAGCGGCAATCCGGCGAGATCGCCTCTCGCGTGACCGAGGATGTGCAGAATCTGGAGCGGGTGGTGCTCGACGGCACCGAACAGGGTACCGTGAGCCTGCTGACGATCCTCGGCATCGCCACGCTGCTGTTTGTGCAGCAGCCCTTGCTGGCGGCACTCACGATCGCACCGCTGCCGCTGTTGGTGTGGCTCGGGCAGGTCCACTTCCGCGCGGGACGTCGCCTGTGGCGCGACACACGCGAGGCGGCGGGCGAGATGAACGCGCTGCTGATTGAGGACATTCAGGGCAACCGCCTGATCAGTTCGTTTGCGTTGAAGGACCGCGAAACGACGCGATTCCGCCGCGCGGCGCAGCGGCTGAGCGACACGACGCTGCGTGCCATGTACCGTTGGTCGCTGCATGGCCCCGGCACGAATTTTCTCTCCAGCCTCGGCGCCGTCGCCGTGATGGGTGTCGGTGGCCTGCTGCTGATGAACGACGAGCTGACGCTCGGCGCGTTTGTGGCGTTCTTCGCGTATTGTTCGCTGCTCTACCAACCGGTCAGCCAGCTGAACAACCTGAACAACCTCTTCGCGGCGGCACGGGCCTCGAGCGATCGTGTCTTCGAGATCCTCGACCATCCGGTCCCGATCGCGTCGCCGGCCAAGGCGCGTTCGTTCCCGGCCGGCGTGCCCGAGGTGGTGTTCGATCGGGTGACGCACGCGTACGCCGGCCGACCGGCGGTTCTCAAGGACTTCTCGCTCACGCTGCGGCGGGGCGAAGTCACCGCCCTCGTGGGGCATACCGGCGCCGGCAAGAGCACCATCGCGAACTTGTTGTTACGTTATTACGACGTCACGGCCGGGCAGGTTCGCATCGGCGGCCTCGACGTGCGTGAACTCCACCTTGACGAACTGCGTCAGAATATTGGATACGTCGCGCAGGAGCCGTTCCTGTTCGCCGGCACCATTCTCGAGAACCTGCGGCTGGCCAAACCGACCGCGAGCGAGGCGGAAATCGTCGACTCCCTGCGCGCCGCGGCCGCGTGGGACTTCGTGCAACGTCTGCCCGAGGGCCTGGCGACAAAAGTCGGCGAACGGGGCATCCGGCTTTCCCAAGGCGAAAAACAACGCCTCACGATCGCGCGGGTCATCTTGAAGAACCCGCCGCTCGTGGTGCTCGATGAGGCGACCGCGAGCGTGGATACGATGACCGAGTCGGCGATCCAGCAGGCGATCGAGCAGCTGGTCGCGGACCGGACCACGCTCGTGATTGCGCACCGGCTCTCCACGATCCGCCGGGCGGATACAATTGTCGTGCTGGATCACGGACGCGTGCTCGAAATCGGCTCGCACGAGGAGTTGCTGGCGCAGGACGGCCGCTACGCGCGGCTGTGGCGCGTGCAGAGCACGACCGACGGCGGCGATTTTGACCAGTTGCCCGAAGCGGATCCGGTCTCGCAGGGGACCTGACGCAGGCTCTAGCTCGCCGCCGGCCGGGCTCCACCGGCCATCATCGGCCGCCCGCCCAAGGCGTGGGCCCGCACCACCCATTCCTGCACGGGGCGGCCTTTGATCAGATGTTCGCTGACAATGCGATCGATGCGATCGGCCGTCACCTCGCCGTACCAGATTCCTTCCGGATACACGACCAACCACGGTCCTCCGTGGCAGACCCGAAAGCAGGCGGCCTTCGTGCGCATGATCGGCACCTCCTCATCCTTCAAGCGAGACTTCAGCGCCTTCCAGGCAGCTTCGCCTTCGGCCGCCCGGCAGCAGTCGGGCCCCACGCAGAGGAACGCATGGCGCTGCGCCGTGGGTAGTCCGAGTTTTTCAAACCCACTGTCGATTTTGCGCTGCTTCGCCATGCGGTACGGTGAAACCGAAACCGACAAAAAGGCGAGCCGGCGGCCACCGTGGGCCAGTGGCCGCGGTTCAACCACAGCCTCCGCTACTCGGCGCGGAGCGCGCGAATCGGATCGACGCGCAACGCGCGCCGCGCCGGGAAGTAGCACGCCAGCGCCGCGATCCCGGCCAGCAGCACGAGCGTTCCTCCGAACACCAAGCCATCGACCGGGTTCAGGCCATAGAGCAGCCCGGACAGGATGTGCGAAAGGCCGCACGCGACCAGGAAGCCGCAGGCGAGACCGGTGACGGTCAAACGGAGACCACCGCGCATGACCAGTCGCAACACGTCGCGAGGTGCGGCCCCCAGCGCCATCCGCACGCCAATCTCCCGCGTGCGTTGCCCCACCGAATACGCCACCACGCCGTAGATGCCCATGACGGCGAGCAACAATCCCAGCCCGCCTTGCACGGCGGAGAAGCAGGCCGCCAGCCGGAGCGGCATGTAACCAAAGACGCTCTCGCGCAGATGCTCGTCCATCGTCCGCACCTCGAAGATGGGAAGGTTCGGGTCGATCTCCTGCAGGACGCGTCGGACCGACGGCAGCAATGCCGCGGCGTCCGTCCGTCCGCGTTCCACACGCACGTGCAGGGTCAGCGGGCCGCTGTAGGACTGACTGAGCGGAAGGACAATGTAGCCGCGCGGCGCCTCGTTCAGCGTCACATAGCGGCCGTCGCGGATGACGCCTACGACTTCACGCGGGCGCGTGTCCCCATCGACCACCACGACCGATCGACCGACCGCTCCACCATCCGGGAACAGGCGCTCCGCCAGCACCTGATTGATCACGACCACCGGCCGGCTGTTTTCCGTATCCTCCCGGGTGATACCCCGCCCCTCGGCCAACGTGGCACCGGCCGTCTCGAGGTAACCGCGGTGCACCCGGTTCACCACCGACTGCACCTCCTGGCTGCGCGCTTCCTCGGAGGTCAGCGCGGCATCCTCCGCGCGTCGGACCGCGTTCACCGCGAAGTGATTGCTGAACGGCACGCTGGTGGCAAACGAGGCCGACGCCACGCCCGGAAGCGCTTCGATCCGCTCGACGGCCTTCTCGATCAGCAGCCGCCCGCGCGCTTCATCGTACCCGTTGAGGGCGGGATCAACCGAGGCGAGCAGCAGCCCGGCGGGTCGCACTCCAATGTCAATTCTCGCGCTGCGATTCAGGCTGCGCAGGAAGAGTCCTCCGCACACCAGGACGATCACACAGAAGGAGACCTGCGCCACCACGAGTCCACTGCGGAACCAATGCCGCGTCCGGCCGTTCTCGACGGGTGCGCCCTTGATGACGCTCTGCACGTCCCCACGGGTGGCCCGGCGCGCCGGTATCAGCCCCATCATGACACCGGCCAGGACTGAAGCGATGACGGTGAACCAGACCATGTTCCAATCCCAGCTCTCGTCCGGGCGCATCGGCATTTCACCCCCCGGCACCAGGTGCTGCAGCAGCGGATCCGCATAAAGCGACAAAACGAGGCCGACCGCTCCCGCCACCAGCGCCAGCAACAGGCTTTCCGTGAGCAACTGCCGGGTCAGCCGGCCGCGCGAGGCGCCCAGCGCCGAGCGGATGCCCATCTCGCGCTGCCGGGACAGCGCGCGGGCGAAGAGCAGGTTGGCCACGTTGGCGCAGGCGATCAGCAACACCAGCAGGACAAGTCCCATGAAGACCGCGGCCACGAACGGCATCACGCCCGCGACGCTCGGATCCGGCCGCGACATCATCTCCGGACGCACGAGGACCTTGACCGCTTTCTCCTTCTCCGGATCGGCGTGCAGGCCCGCGAGCCGCTGATAGACCAAACCGGCGCTGGTACGCGCCTGCTCCACCGTGGCGCCCGGTTGCAGATAGGCGTACACCTTGAACATCGGCCAGTCACGGGATTCGAGGGCCGGCCCTTCCCGCTTCGCCAGCACGCCGATCATCGTGGCGGGAATGTAGGCACTCGGCGCCAACGACCACTGCGCGCTCTGGAACTCAGGCGCGGCCACACCAATCACCTCAAATGACTGTTCGTTGATGATGATCGGCCGGCCCACAATCGCCGGATCACCACCGAGCTTCGTCAGCCAGAAGTCGTGGTTCAGCACGACCACCGGGTTCGCGCCGGCGTGCAGGGCTTCGTCGCGGTGAAACAGCCGCCCGTACAGCGGCCGGACCTGCAGCATGTCGAAGTAGTTGGGACTGACCGTCTCGAGCCAGGCTCGCTCAGGCGTTCGCCCCGGCACGCTGAGATGTGCCGGCCGCAGCATGACCGCGAGCGCATCGCGGAACTCCGGCACCTCATTGCGCACGTCCTCGTAATCGAGCCAGGAGAACGGCAGCGCCAACTGCTCCGACGGAATTTGCCGGGCCAGCACCACGAGCCGGTCCGGCTCCGGCACCGGAAGCGGTTTGAAGAAAAAGAAGCTGACGACCGAGAAGACGGTGATGTTCACGCTCAGGCCCAGTGCCAGCGTGAGCACCGCCACCGCGCTGAAACCGGGCTGCTTCAGCATCACGCGCGCCCCGTGGCGCAGGTCCTGCCGGAACTCGTGCCACCAGCGGAAGCCGCGCGCATCACGTTCCCGCTCCTTCAATTGGTCCATCCCACCGAAACTGCGCCGCGCCGCCCAGCGGGCATCCGCCGGCGTCATGCCGCGACGGATATTCTGTTCTGTTTCAAACTCGAGATGCGCCCGCATCTCGGCGTTCATTTCCCGATCCAGGCCCGCGCGCCCGAAGAG
>JAEWIY010000206.1 GCA_023386835.1 Verrucomicrobiota bacterium | reverse complement strand
GTCGATCACGCTCTACGAGGTGCTGCACGCGATCAACCACTGGCCGTTCGAGACCTGGCAGCCGCTGATCCAACATCCGCGCTTCGGCTGGTTCTGGCGGCCGGTCTACGCTTTTCACCTGCGGCATCACGCCGTGACCGACTGCAACGAGTCCGTTTCCGGCTTCTTCGGCCTGCCGCTCGCCGACTGGGTCTTCGGCACGTGCATCATTCCTCAGACCGTCTACGACGACGGTGAGGAATGGACGCCGGAGAAGTTTGGCAGCCCCCAGCCGCGTTTTCCGGTGCGCCAACTGGACGCCTGGGCGCAGCGTGCGGTCACCCGCCGACGCGAGGCAGCCGGCGATCTCTCGAGGAGCAACACCATCTCGGCCGAACGTGCGCTCACCCGCGGTGAAGAGATCGCCAACTGGGTGACGCATGGCATTGGCCTTATTCTCAGCATCGTCGGCCTGACATTGCTGATCGTGTTCTCCAGCCGGCGCGGGGATGCCTGGCACGTCGTGAGTTTCACAGTCTTTGGGCTCACGTTGCTTCTGCTCTACACGGCCTCCACCGTTTATCATGCCGTGCGGAGTGCCCGCCTGCGACCGCTGCTTCGGCGCATCGATCACGCCGCCATCTTTCTGCTGATCGCCGGCACCTACACTCCGTTCCTCCTGACGAACCTGCGTGGACCGTGGGGATGGAGTCTCTTCGGCATCGTGTGGGGACTGTGCGGCGCCGGCGCGGTGTTCCGCCTCTTTCTCAAGGAACGTTACCGCTTCACCACGACCATCGCATACCTCTTTGTGGGTTGGCTCGCGCTTGTGGCGATCCACCCGTTGATCACCGAGGTCCCACACGGCGGCCTCTGGTTGTTGCTCGCCGGCGGTCTGTGCTACACCGGAGGCATCGTCTTCTTTCAATGGCAACGGCTGCGCTTCCATCACGCCGTGTGGCACGTCTTCGTGCTCGGCGGAAGCATCTGTCACTTCCTCGCCGTACTGCTCTTTCTGCTACCGTCCAGCACGTGAGCACACCGGAGCGCGCGGCGCCGGCCTGCCGCTCCGCCCGTCATTTCGAACGCGACTTCTTTTCGGCGGCCTTCTGCGCCTTCGCCGCGTTCATGTTGTCCACAAGGTTGGGATAACGCCGTCCGGCGCGCGCCGCCGCGGCCTTGGCCTTCGCCTTCGATTTTGGCGTCAGCTTGGTGTGCGTTTTCGCCGGATTGCGACTCTTCCAGGGTTTGGTGCGGGTCCGTGTGCTCATCGCTCCGCAGACCCGCTGTTGCGCCAACGGAGCCATGCGGCGGCCACGTCACGATGACCCGCCGCGCCCCACGGATACCGCTGGCCATGGCGCGCGTGGGGTTTAGGCAATGCGTTCAACGATCCGGCAACTCCACCCGCTCGATCCGGAACGTGGGCACGGTGTTGTTCGTCCGATAAATCCGCGCGGCCGACGTGGTGCCATTCCGTTCGACCGCGATCGTGGGCGCGGTATGCGGCGCATCATACGTCAGCCGCACCACGAGCATGTCGCCCGGCTGAGCCAATCCGGCATGCAACGCCGCGCGTGGAATCGAGTCCCCGTGGCTGTAGCGCTCGTTGGCAAAATGGAGGCTTCCCGCGCGCAGGTCACGCTCGGTGACCTGAATCAGCACGAGGACCTCGTCGCCAGGCGTCGGATTCTTCGGCGGCTCAATCACCGCCCCGGCTCGATGGGCGGCCAATCGGAACGTCTGTTCCGGACTCACTTCAGGCAACGATGCCTCGGTCGCGAGGTCGAGCCACGTCTGGTTGCCGGAACCCGGAGGACCCCACCCGACGAGACGCGCCTCTCCTTCTTCCACTACAGCCGCCAGCGTGTACGCGAACTCGGAACCCATGCGCCGGTTCGCGGGATCGGGACTCCCGGTCACGCGTAGTTGCAGCACGGGCACACCGAGCATTTCGGTCAGCTCCGCCTCAAAGAGTCCCGGCGGCAACTGCGAGCGCGTCGAGCCCGTCAGATCGGCTCCCACGACCTCGCCCGTAAACCGGTTCGCCGTCTTTCCCCGCGCAAAACGGAAATGACTGCCCTCCGTCCGTCGGGAGATGGTCAGATTCGTCACGCGCACCGCCGGCGCCTGCGTCGCCTTCAGCAGGGCTTCCCGCATCTGCTTCACCAATCCCGGTGCCAACGGCGTGAGCGCCACCGGCCCGCCGCCGCCCAGGTTCGATGACATCGTGCCTTCAAAGCGCGGCTGCGGATCCATCGACTCCAACGTGATCTGCCACCGCTGCTGCGCCAGCGAGCGGCCTTCGGTGCTGTTCGGCAGACCTTTGCCGGTGTTGAATACCAACGTCGCACCGTTGCGTCGTCCGGTTACCTCGAGCCCGACATTCTGTCCGAGCAGCCAGAGCTGCCCCTTCAATTCGTCGCCTTCCGCGACTTCAAGTTCGAGCCACACCGGCCAATATTCGACGTCCGATCCGCGTCGGCGAGCGACCGCGCCGTGCAGCACCTGCGGCTGTCGCATCTCCTGGCTGACGAACCGATCGATCGCGGCGCGCTCTGTCTTCACCTGCGCCTCCGTCCACGTCCGGGCGATCGTCAACTCCACCTCGCCGTGGCCCAGAAAATCGGCCCGGGGTGTCGGCCGAAGCGGCCCTTTGTACGGCGCTTTCGCGTCGGCCCGCTGCAGCCGCCATTGTTCGCCCGGTCCTTGATTGACGTAAAGCGCGCCGGCCCCGAGCACCACGTCGACCGTGGCCGTGACCGGAACTTCGCGACCCTCCACCTTCACCTGACCGCGGAACGTCGGTTCCTCCCCTTCGCGCTCGAGCAAGAGCTCCACGGGTTGCGGAGCACGCCCCGCTGCGATGCGTGTCCCGGTCAGCAACACCCGCCCGCCCAACGGATCTGCTACCGCCGCGATGGCGCGTCGCGCCGCCTCCCGTTGTTCCGCCAGACGCGCTTCGGTCCGACGATGCGCACTCGCATCCTTCACCAGCACGAGGTCCAGATCACCCGGCACCGCCTGCGGAAAACCACCGCGGCCGCGCAACGTCGGACGCTCCGGATCACCGCTGGCTTGAAACTCCACCCAGCCCCGCGCGAACGAATCGCGACCGATCGGCTCGATCTGCACGACCAACTTTTCCGCCGCCTCAAGCTCGTTCACCGGTCGAAACTCACCGCGAATCGTCACGCGCTGCACGGGCCGCAGCGGGTCATGGCGCGACGGATCCGGATCCACGATGCCACGACCAACGAGGTTGGGCTCAGTGCCCTCGACGGTGATCGCGACAACGAGCGGCGGTCCGTTGTCTTGGGCGCGCTTGATCACCAGACCTTCGGTCTGAAGGAAACGGCGCAACGCCTGCGATCGGTTCGCGCGCTGCGCCTCGATCTCCGCCGCGTGTTCCCGCAGCACCACCGCCAGTGTCTTCCCGTCCGGCACCCGTCGAAACCGCTGCGGATCTCCCACCTTTCCGCCACTCTCGGGCGTGAGCTCGAGCACGTCGTCGGACACCACCGCGCTGAAGATTTGGGTGTAGCCGCCGCCGGTGACGAAGTGCACGCGCCCTCCCTCGCGCACGCTGTAGTCCACCGTCATCGCTTCGCCTTGCAGGCCGTGCGTGTGATGCGTCACGACCGCTTTGCCGTCCCGGTTGAACTCAAAACCCAGATAGTCCCCCGGTGTGATCCGCATCCACGTGCCCGTGAGTTGCCCAGTCCGGCTCACTTCACGTCCATCGAGCGGCCCCTTCACCTCACCCTCGGCCTTGTTTTTTCCGCAACCCGGGGCGACCAGGGCAAACACAAGTAGGAGAACAAGCGACAGGAGCGACGGGCGGGCAGAATGAAAGAGGGACATCACGAAGCTGGGTTGACGTTGCTCAAGGGCGCGGGCGCGGGCGCGGGCGCGGCGGCCCGTCCGGGGGAGCGCGTAAGGTACTTGCCTCATCCGCCGCCGCCAATGGGTAGGCCTACCCAACCCAGCGCATGGCGACCCCCTCGGCACCGGCGGCCGCCATGAAAAGAATCGACGTCACGGCATTGAGCATTGCCCTCCACGAACTTCGCCAACCATATGCCCGGCCGGCCCTTCGCACCCCACCACCCCTGCCGGACCGGGGCGCTTCTGACCGATGACGACCGACGAGCTATCATCTTCGGACCTGCGAGTCTTGCTGCTCTCCGCCCATGAGCTGCAAACCGCCGCCGATTCAACGCTCCTCGCCGAACGGGTCCAAGCGCTGCTCCAGCAGCTCATCGGCGCGGACGTCGTGGTTTGGAACGAGCTCACCCGCGGTGGCCGCGTCTGCACCGGGATGACCTTCCCCGATCTCGGCCACGCGTTCTGGCGGGAGGTCGCGCCCGGGATGTTCGCCCACATGCACGAGCATCCCTTTGTCCGACACCTCTTACACCACCCGCAGCCCACCTTCGCGGCGGCGATCTCCGACTTCATGGCGACGCGTACGTTCGTCGAGTCCGGGTTGTATCGGGAAGGTTATGACGTGTTTCGGGCGCGGCACCAGATCAGCGCCGCCGTTCGCCACCCCAATGGCGATTACCTTGTCGTCAGCCTCAACCGACACAGCTCCGACTTCACCGTGCGGGACAAGGTGGTGCTCGAGTGGGTTGCCCGCCAGGCCAGCGTCGCTTTCCTCAATCTGCGCCGCTGCGAACAGCTGGCCAACCGCCTCGCGCTGCAGTCGCTGCGTCCCAGCCACCGCGATGCGACCTGGCTGTATTGCAACGGCGACGACATGATCACATGGGGTGCGCCGGACCTCGATCGTTTCCTGCGCGACCACTTCAGCCACGAAACAACCGATCTGTTTTTGCCCGCGGTGCTGCGACCGAGTTTTCATGCCCAGCTGCGCGCGTGGCAACGAGCCGAGCCGCCGCCCGATCGTGCGGTCGCCAGCCGTCGCCTCACCGTGGGCCGGCGTGAATTCTACCTGCACTTCGAGCGTAGAGGAGGCAGTCATCGGATCATCCTCGCGGCCGAACCCAACTGGAATCGCGTCCCCGCGCTCCCTTCGGGCGACAACGGTCGCCTGACGCCACGCCAGTTGGAAGTGGCTCACTGGGTCGCGCAGGGAAAAACCAACGCGGAGATCGGCCTCATCCTCGGCATCAGCGCGCGCACGGCCGAGAAACACGTGCACGCCGCCCTCGCAAAATTTGGCGTGGAGACGCGTCTGCAACTCGCGCGCGTACTCGACGAGCTCGCCACGGCGGAACGGGCCGGCCCGTTCGCGGCAGCGTCGGCCCGCCGGTAGCCGCCGCGCGAATTGCGCCACTCCGAGCCTTCCTCGCCGCCGCGCGAGGGACCTGCGCAACGGGATAAACAAACACCCGATTGCCGCCTGGTGCGTCATGGGTTGATCATGCGGCTCGACAACCCTGCCGCGTTACACCCGATGACCATGTTTCGCCTTCCCCGTTTCTCCTCCGCCCACGGTTTGACTTCGCTGCTGCTCGGCCTCGGGGCCGCCGGAGTCGTCCTTGCCGCCGGGACCGCGGCGCCGACGTGGACCGCCGACGACGAACGTTCCTGGGCGTTCACGCCCGAGCGCGACACCTTCTCCGCGGAGGCGTTATTCGACCTGCGTGCACTCAACGACCCCGTCGCCGGCAGTCACGGATTTCTCGAGATCACGCCGTCCGGCGACTTCGCGTTTGCCGACGGAACGCCCGTTCGTTTTTGGGCCCTCAACTTCGAACCGCGGATTCAGCTCAGCGACGAGGATCTTGCCTACGCGGCGCGCTTCCTGGCCAAACGCGGCGTCAACATGGTGCGCTGGCACGGTTACATCAACCCGAAGGTTCCCGGCAGTAACTTCTTTCACGAGCCGACCGTCGGTCCCGACGACCCGCTGCCCGGTGACTTGCCGCCACTCGAGCAGATCGACGAAGCGGAGCGCGACCTCTGCTGGCTCATCGTCGCCGCGCTGCGCCGCGAAGGCATCTACACGACCCTCAGCCCGTATTGGGCCGTCAAATTCAAGCATGCGCACCGGTGGGGACTGCCCGCCGGTGTCGGCGCCGACCGTGACGCGCAGGGACTGCTGTTCTTCGAGCCGCGCATGCAGGCCGCTTACCGTCAGTGGATGACGGACCTGCTGCGCACGCCAAACCCCTACACGGGCATACCGCTCGCCGACGACCCCGCGGTGGGCGTGATCCAGTTTCAGAACGAGGACAGCCTGCTGTTCTTTACAGTAGATCTGATGCACGAGGACGCGAAACAGCTCCTGGCGCGCCGCTTCGCCGAGTGGCTGATCCAGCGTCACGGGTCGCTGGATACCGCGCGGAAGGGCTGGGGCGAGGCCGGCACGGTGGAGGGCGACGACTGGGAGGCCGGCGTGCCGGCGCTGCTGCGGCTCGACCACTACCGGCAGGAGCCCGCGCCGGAAGCTTCGGCGCGGCTCGCGGCCCAGCTCGAGTTCTATACGCGCACGATGCACGACGCGAACGCCGACATCGCCCGCTACCTGCGTGAGGAACTCGGCGTGCGTTGCGTGCTGAACGCCAGCAACTGGCGCACCGCCAACGGGCGTTTCCTCAACGACGCGGAGCGCTGGGCCTACCTGCCCGCGGAGGCGATTGCGCTCAACCGCTACTACACCACGCCGCACCTGGGACCTGATCGCGGGTTCACCGTTCAGGTTGGCCATCGATTCGCCAGCGGCTCGGCCTTGCGGCGTCCCCAGGCGATTCCGTTGGCGGTGCGCCAGATCGAGGGACGTCCGATGCTCGTGCCGGAAAGCACGTGGGTCGGGCCCAACCTCTATCGGGCCGAGGCTCCGCTGACGATTGCGGCTTACCAGTCGCTGACCGGCGTCGATGCCTACTACTGGTTCTCCTTTCACTACGTCGACTGGACGCAGCCGACGTTGGTGGGTGGATACTACCGCGGCGCGTTCAAGTGGACCAGCCAGACGCCGGACCTGCTCGGGCTTTTCCCCGCCACCGCCCTGCTCTATCGCCGTGGAGACGTGCAACGCGCGGAGCCGGTCCTGCGCGAATCACGATCGCTCACGCAAGTCTGGCACGCGAAGCCGCCCGCGCTGGTCGAGGAACCGCCGTTTGACCCGAACCGCGATCCCGCCGAGCCGAGTCCCGGCGCCGGCACGGGCCAGATCTCCCCGCTCGCTTACCTCGTCGGCCCGGTCCTGGTCGACTACACCGACGAAGCCACGGATCGTGTCACCACGAGCGACGACCTCTCACGCTTCATCGATGCCAAGGCGGGCCAGGTGCGCTCGCGCACCGAGGAGATCACGCTCGATTATCGTCGCGGTTTTTTGCGCGTCGACACGCCGCGCGCACAAGGCGCCGCCGGGTTCTTCGATGAAGTCGACAGCCGTTGTGAAACGTCAGACGCGATGTTCGAGCTGAAGAACGCCTACGGCCAGCTCGTCGCCGTCTCGCTGGACGACGCCGCGCTGAAGGATTCGCGCCGCGTGCTCCTGCAGATCGGTACGACGATGCGCCCCACCGGCTGGGTGACGGGCCCCGATACCGCGCCGGAAACGGGCCGCGGGGGCGGCCGAACCGACGAGCGCGTCGAGCAGCTCGGCGGCCCGCCGTGGCGCATCGAGCAGGCCCAAGGCCGCTTCACCTTGCGCAATCCTCACGTTACCCAGGCCTCCGTGACCGACGTCAACGGGCTGCCGCTGCGCCAGCTCGACCTGCAACGGAGCGGCGACCACGTGACGATCCCGCTTCCACCTGACGCGCTTTACGTCGTGTTGAACTGAACGCGCTCACGATCGCGCCGCGCCGGGGAGTAACTCGGCGCAGGAGCCCCCCTACCGTTGCGGCAACGGGTGCTCCTGCAGCAAGGCCTCGACGCGGTAGAACGTGTTCTGCCCCGCCGTGGCTGCGCGCAGCTCGCGCACCCGCTCTGGCGTCGTCACCGACGCAGGTGCGCCGAACGCATTTCGCACGTACGTGACCAGCGCGGCGATTTCCTCGTCGTTCAACAGCCCCGCGAAAGCCGGCATCGGCGGCGTCGTTTCCTCGAGGTAACGTTGCCCCTTCACGGTGATGTCGCCGGTCAATCCGTGCAGCACCATCTTCAGCAGCCGCGCCTCATCGTCGACCCATTCACTGCCGGCCAGGGGCGGATAGATGCCCGCGATCCCCTCGCCCGCCGGTTGGTGACAGGTTACGCAGTGTCCATCGCGGAAATACACTTCACGGCCCTTCAACCACGCCTGCACTCCGGCCGAGCCGATCCGTCGGGCCACGCTCGAAGGGACCTCATTCGCCGACGGCCGCGGCAGGCGTGAGAACTGCGGGTCACGCGCGAGCAGTTCACCCAGACGACCGAGCTCGGAAGTTGGGCGTCCCTCGGCCGACACAATCGCGGCGATCGGCTCCTTGAGCGGAATGAACGCATACAACGCCACGTTCTCCATCCACGAGTCCAGCGGATGACGGAGTGCCTCGATCACGACCTCCGCCCCCGTGGTGCCTCCCACCCAGCTCGCCGCCACCAGCGCCGCCAGGCGCACGCGCGCGTGCTCGTCAGCCGCGGCGCGCCTCAACAACCGGTCGTGCTCGGGGGTCTTCCGAAATTCGTGCCGAAGCACCTCCACCGCCGCCGCCCGGACGTGGTGCGAAGGGCTGGTCAGGCAGCGCTCGAGCAGCTCGGGGTCCACCGTGTGCTGTCCCCACGTGACCCACAGCGCCATGAGCCGCGCCCGATCCGCCGCCTCATCGTCACTCGTCGCTCGCTCCTCGATCCAGCGGCGCACCGCCGGCAGCACCTCTCCAGTCGGTCGCGCGCGCAGTTCCGCCAGGGCACGAGTCCGCGTGTAGTCCTCCGGCGACGTCAACAGTTCGAGCAAGGCCGGCACCGTCGCACCCGCGATCACGGGGCGCTCCACCAGCGGTCGCGCTGGGTACGTGACGCGATAAATCCGGCCGTGCTCGTGATCCCGGTTCGGATCGCGGGCGTTGTGCTGCATGTGCCCGATCAGCGGATTGTGCCAATCGATCAAATACAGCGCGCCCTCCGGCCCAAACTCGAGGTCCACGGGACGAAAATTCGGATCAGATGACTGCAGGAAATCGCCGCGCCAGTGGCCGCGGAAGCCCGCGCCGTCCTCGGTCAGCCGATGCTGCTTCGTGCCCCGAAACCCGATCGTATTGTTGATCAGATAGTCACCCTGCACGTCGTCCGGAAAGTGGCGGCTGTGCACGAACACCGTTCCGGAGGTTGGCCGCACGCGATGGTCCGTGAACGGCGTCTCCGTTGGGTACTCGATGCCGAACGGCAGCTTCAAGGAGAGCGGCAGCAGCCAGTAGTTGCGGCCGGACGACGCATCCGCGATGAACGGCTGCCCCCACGCGTCGAACGACAGGCCCCACGGGTTGTCGTAGTCATACTGGCTGAATCGCTCGAGCCGCCAGGTCCGTGGATCAAATCGGTACACGCCACCGTCGTTCGAGCGCACGCACCCGTACGGCGTCTCGACCTGCGAATGCAGGAACCGCCCCTCCAGCAGGTAGAGCGCACCTTTCGCATCGCTGCCAAACGCGCTGATCGCGTGATGCGTGTCGTGCGAATCGAATCCGTGCAGCAAATACTCCTTTTCGTCGGCCTGGTCGTCGCCATCGGTGTCCCGCAGCAGCACCAGGTTGGGCTGTTGCGAAACGTACACCCCCTCGGGCGCGAGATGGAAACCTGTCGGCAGGTGCAGGCCGCGCGCAAACACCGTCTGCCGGTCCGCGCGTCCGTCCCCGTCCGTGTCCTCAAAGATCAGGATCTTGTCGTCCGGTCGCGCATCCCCGGCGCGGTAATGCGGGTAACTCGGCATCACGGCGACCCAGAGTCGGCCCCGGTTGTCGAAGGTCATCTGCACCGGCTTGCGCAGGTCCGGGAACTCGCTCTCCGCCGCGAACAGATTGATCTGATAACCCTCCGCCAGCGTGAAACTCTCCACCGCCTCGTCGGCGCCCAGAAACTCGATCGGCCTCGTGTAGTTCGTCGGCACCGGGTCGAGCGGGCGCGAACGCGCCTCGTCGACCGGTGGCAGCTCGCGCCGCGGTTCCCGCGCCAGCGCCCAGACACGTTCGTCGCGCAGCCGCGTCAGCTCGCGCATCTTGGCGATTTCCTGCGGGTAATTCTCCGGGCCAAACGGATCATACCGGCGGCCGTACACGTGCACGCCGTTGGGAATCCGGTAATCATTCAGCCAATACCAGTTCTTGTCGTTGATGGCCTCGCGCAGCACCGGGTCCTCCGCCACCGCCGGCCCGGCGCCGTAGAGTGCCTCCAACAGATGCGGCGCGAGCCGGCGATATCCGGCTTCGTTGAGGTGCGCGCCGTTGATCGTCAGTGGCTCCGACGCCGACGCAAACCAGTCGCGAGTCAGCGAATACAGATCGACGAAGCCCACGCCCGTCTGCTCCGCCGCTCGGCGCATGGCTTCCGTGTAGCGCTGAAGCCGACCGTTCTCTTCGCGGCCGTCGGGCAGGTCGCGCGTGGCTGACAGATCCTCGAACGCAATCGGCGACACCAGGACGAGCCGCGGCGCCGTGTGGCCATTGTAGCGCTGCTGCTGCGTGTGCGCGACAAACGCGGTGAGTTCCGCCGCGAAACGCTCCACACCCGCCGCTCCGGCGAAAGACCCGTTGAACCCGAAGAAGGCCAGGATCGTGTCGGCCTGCACCAGCGTCAGCCACTCGTCGAACGAGGGATAATGCCCCGAGCCCAAGTGCATCGCATACTCCGGTTGGAACGCGTCACCGCCCGGAAACGCCCACGGCGACGACCGTCCCGCGCGTGGACGATACGCGGGCGTGTCGCCGGAATGCGCCAGGTTGCGCACCGTCAGATCGTGCTCCGGAAACCGGCGGACGAGCGCCGTCTCGAGATGCCCGTAGTATTGCATCCGCTCCGCCAGCGCATTGCCGATCAGCACGATCCGCTCACCCGGAGCCGGCGGCGGCAGCACGGGAGCGGCGGGGACCGGAGCCACCGCCAGCACCCACAGCGCGCACACGCCCAACCACGCCGCGCTCAAGCTTGGGACGAAAGGGAAGAGCCGATTGACGGAGTTCGTGACGCCGCCGCGTCGCCCGCCCCACCTCATCGTGCGCCCTCCGACTTCGGCGATTGATCGCGCGGACGCACCCAGGTGGGCGGCTCCTCCACGATCGCAAAGGGTGTCGTGGCCCGGCCCAGACCAAAGTCAGCCGGGCGCAAGTTCCGCTCCAGCCAACGCGCGTCGTCGTTCACGAAGCCGTAGAATGTCGGCTCGAACGGATCCACAAAGCGCACGTCCGCCTCCGTTGGCACCGGCAGCTCGTTGAGGAAGTACACGGCGTTGACGATCAGCCGCCGCAAGTCCGCGCTGAGAAAATCCACCGCCGCACCGATCGTGCTGCAGAGCGCACGCCCACGCTCACCGTTGGGCACCTCGTAGGGCCGCAGCCAGACCAGCGGCATCATCAGAGCGTTCTGCGGTCCAACGACGGCGGCCGAATCCGGAGCCAGCGTTTCCGTGACTTGTCCGCGCAGCAGGATCGTCGCGTCGTCCTTCAGATGGCGCACCGTGTACACGTCACTGGGGCCAAACACGTCCCGCACGCCACGGAGCACGGGATGCTCCGCCTGGGCGGGCTCGATCACCCCGCGCGCTCCCTGAACCTTGTGCTGGCCATGATGCGCGACCCACGTTTCGCCGAGCACGTTCAGCCCGAAGTCACGCCAGACGATGCCGTCCGTGACGGCATCACCGGTGAACGCATGCGTGGCCGTGCGCAGGCCGATCACCGGTTTACCCGCCCGCAGAAACCGGGCGATCGGCCGCAGCTGCTCCTGCGGTAACCGACGAAACCGCGTCGCGATGATCAACAGGTCGGCCTGATCCAGCGCCTCGAGCCCGGGAATGTTCGTCTGCTCGTTCGGATTGATCCGCCCGCTGGTCGGCTCGAGGGAAAACAGGACCGTGCAGGTGAACCCGTGCCGCTGGCTCAGGATCTTCGCCAGCATCGGCATCGATTCCTCCGAGCGATACTCCTCGTCCCCCGCCACCAACACCACGTGCCGCCCCTTCCCCGGCCCCTCAAGGCCCGGAAACTGCAACGGAACTGCCTCCGCCCCGCGTAACGTCACCACCGCCATCATCACGACCAAAAACCAGGAGTAACCAAGAACTGAATATCGCATGGGGAGGTGGCGCGGTAAGATAGAGGCGGTAAGCGCTAGGCGGTAAGCTGTAGGCTGTAAGCGTTAGGCTGTAAGCGTTAAGCGAAAGGCATTAGGCAAGCAGGGCCGCAAAAACGCGCAAGAGACGCAAAGAACCGAAAAACGCCGAGCTCCATTTTTGAGCTTTTTGTGCGTTCTTGCGGCTACCTCGTGAATACTGGGCCGCTTTACTCCTTAAACGTTAAACTTCGACTTACACTCGCCGAAGGCGACATGCGGCTTCGCGCTTACGGCTCGTCCTACTCGCTACCCGCTACTCGCTACGCGCTACTCCTCCGCGCTACTCCTACGCTACGTCGAGACGCCCAGGAGCCCGCGGGTGATCTGGAAATCTACCAGGCCATTCGCTGTCGCCACGGGCGAATGACGCGCTTCCACCGTATCGATCAGCAGCCGGCGCAGCGCGGTCTCCGCGTCGAGGTGATCTTCCCCGAGCACGAGGTCGACATCGGCGCCGAACGCCGACGGCAGCCGGCCCGCCTCCGCGACCTGCAACACCGGGATCAGCGGATGCCCCTGACGCGAACAATCGCCCACCAAACCGACCACGATGTGCACGCCACTCGCCCCCAACGCCGAAACGTTCTCCACCCAGTGCCGCGTTTCCGTCGCCACCACGTGCAACCCGGGTTCCTCGGCCGCCTGCCCGTGAGCGAGCGTCGCGTGAATTGACGCCACCTCGGGGAACGCTGCGCGAAACTCCTCGCTCTCCAGCAGCGCATCGCCCTCCGGCAGCAGCACGCTGCCGCCTCGCGAAAGCTGTCGCCGAATCAAACGTGACAGCGCACGGGCTCCGACCGCCCCGACCACTCCACCGCTCAACATCCCGAGGCTCAGTCGCTCGAATCGTGCCTCCACTTGGATTGCCCCGACCGACCGGTCTTTCGTCTGCCAGAACCAATCCTCGATCTTCGCCAGCGCCTTCTCGATCCCACCATCGAGTTGCACGCTCGCCCAACCGAAGCGCTCGAGCGGCACGCCAGCCGTCTCAAACTGCCGCCGCATCGCGTCGTTCGAAATCTTCTCGCAACCATGCTCGAGCAACAGCGTCGCCGCCACGTTCGGGTGCGTCGCGTAACCGCGGTACGTCCAATGCAACCGCTGGTACATCGACTCCCCGCCGAAACCGCAGCCCTCGCTGTGCGGCAGCGCCACGAACCGATCCAACCCACACACCTGCGGCCAACCGCGCGCGTTCATCCGCTCCGCCGCCATTCGAGCAATTTGCGACGAACATAAACTCGTCGGCAAAACCAACCCCACGCGCTCGATCGCGTAGCCGTCCGCCGCCCGAAAAAGTCGGACCGTCTCCTCTTCGCCCAACGCATCATCGCTCCCCCGCGCTCGCACGAGCGGCCGCCCGTCCGGCACCGGGCGGCTGCGCAGTTCCGGCAGGCGCGAGCAATCGGTCTGCCGCCACTCGCGCCACAATGACGTTTGCGAATGCCCCGCCTTCTCGCCGCGCGAGCGTCGCCCGGACGCGGTCGCGATCAGGAGCTCGAACGCGTCCGCCGCCACGGTCTCCATCGGCTCACCGTCGAGGTATCGCCCGGCGTTGATATCCATTTCGTGGATCAACAGCTCGTGCCGGCGCGTCGTCGTTGTGATCTTCAACGTCGGCACAAACGGGAAGTTTGTCACCGAGCCGTTGCCCGTGATGAAGAGGATCAGATTGCAGCCCGCCGCCACCTCGCCCGCGATCGCCTCGAGGTCATTGCCCGGGCTGTCCATGAAATAAAACCCCGGCGCGGTCAGCGGCTCCGCGTAGTCGATCACGTGCTCGATGCGCGTGCGTGGATCCTTTTTGTGGACCGCGCCGAGCGACTTGAGCGTGATGTTGTAGAGCCCGCGCAGTTTGTTTCCGGCCGACGGGTTGCTCTCGAACGTGACGCCGTGCCAGCCCAGCCGCTCCCGCGTGCGATCAATCTGCCGGAACAACGCACGCGCCGTCTCCACGTCCCGGATACCACGCGCGACGTACGCCTCCGCGCCGCCCAGTTCATCGGTTTCACAGAGCACACCGCTGCCCCCCTGCCGCACGACCTCGTGCACCAGCCGCCCGGCGAGCGGATTGCCGGACACGCCGGAAAACGCATCCGAGCCGCCGCACTGCAGCGCCACCCGCAATTCGCTCAACGGCTCCGGCGTCCGCTGCGCCGCCGCCACCTCCGGCAGCCACTTCCGGATCAGCTCCTCACCGGCAGCGAGGGCCCTCGACACCCCGTCGGTGACGCTGAGAAACGCATGCGGCACTTCGTTCAGCGGGTACTGGTGCGCCTCCATGAACGCCCGCAGTCGCCCATTCGTCACCGGCTCCACGCCGTAGTCGAGCGCCAGAACCGCCCCGACATTGGGGTGCACGATGAAGCCAGCCAGCGCCCGCAGGATTTCCGTGACGTTGTTGGGCTCATGGTCGCCACCGCCTTCCGTGTGCGCGACGGCCACAATGCCATCGAGTTGTGGATACAATCGCGCCAACGGCTGCAACCGCGCCGCCAGTTCCCGCGCCAGGCTGGCCGTGCGCGACGTCGTGCCAAGCACCACAATCATGTTGCGGGTGCCGACGCCCCGCCGCCCCGGCCGGCGATAACCCAGGAACGTCCGCCGTTCGTTCGACGGCACCAGGTCCACCGGCGGGGCCGGCCGAAAAGCCGCCTCATCGAACACGAACGGCACCAGGTGATCCGCGAAATTGGGGTGCTCGGGCAACGTGATGCCGAGCCGGCGCACCGCCAGCGCCTCCAGCATCGATGCGTTGCAGACGTAGTCGCCGGGAGCGATCGGCATCAGCGCGTGACCGAACGGCAGCGTCCACGACCGCAGCGGCTCCCCGACCGCGATCGATTGCACGGCGAACCGATGCCCCTCCAGCACCGTGTGTCGCACCGGATACGTTCGCCCGTCGATCACGATCTCTGAGCCCGCCTCGATCCGGCGCACTGCGATCGCGACATTGTCGCTCGCCTCACAAACGCGACCAACCTCGGTGAAGGACAGGGGCATGCACGGCCAACGTACCCGCGCCTGTGCGAACGACAATCTCGGGATCAAACGCCGTGCTGAACCACTTCTCGCGCTCCCCGGTTGCGGCACGGATGCTTGCGCTGCCCGCCGACCTTCGTCACCAAAACACGCCCGCCACCCCACCCCATGTCGCCTCTGGAACTCAAACAGACGCTGTCGTCTGGCCTGCTCTCCTTTCCGCTCACCGACTTCACCGCCGACGGGGAGTTTCAACCGCAGACCTACGCGTCCCGGCTCGAGTGGCTGATGCCGTACGGCGCCACCGCGCTGTTTGTCGCGGGCGGAACCGGGGAGTTTTTCTCTCTCACCGCGCAGGACTACGCCGCGGTAGTCCAAACCGCCGTGCAAACCTGCCAGGGGCGCGTGCCGATCATTGCCGGCACCGGTGGCCCCACGCGGCAAGCCATCGCGTTGGCCCAGACGGCCGAGAAAATCGGCGCCCAAGGCCTGCTCCTTCTGCCGCACTACCTGACCGAAGCCAGCCAGGAGGGACTCGCCGCCCACATCGAAGCGGTCTGCCGCTCCGTCTCGCTCGGCCTTGTCGTCTACAACCGTGGCGCCTGCCGCCTCCAGCCAGCCACGCTCGCGCGCCTGGCCGAGCGCTGTCCGAACCTGATCGGCTTCAAGGATGGCATCGGCGAGATCGAGCTGATGGTGGGCATCCGCCGCAAACTGGGCGACCGGCTGACTTACCTGGGCGGCCTGCCCACCGCGGAGGTCTATGCCGCCGCCTACAAGGCCCTGGGCGTGCCGGTGTATTCGTCGGCCATCTTCAACTTCATCCCGAAAACCGCCGTGCAGTTCTACGAGGCGCTCGCGGCCAACGACGACGCCACGATGGGCCGGCTGCTCGACACCTTCTTCCTCCCGTACCTGGAGATCCGGAATCGACGGCCTGGATACGCCGTCAGCATCATCAAGGCCGGCGCGCGCCTCGTCGGTCGCAGCGCGGGCCCCGTTCGCCCGCCGCTCGTGGACCTCACCGCGGAGGAGGACGCACGACTGGGTGAACTCATCGCCGCTCTGGGCCCCCAATGAGCGCCATTGACGCCTCTCCGCCCGGCCCCGCGGCGGGAGCCGGTGACACGTTTACGCCCCGCGTCACCGCCATGCGCGTGATCCCGGTGGCGGGTCACGACAGCATGCTGCTCAACCTCAGCGGCGCGCACGGCCCGTTCTTTACGCGCAACGTCGTCGTGCTCCAGGACAACGCCGGCCACACTGGCGTCGGTGAGGTGCCGGGCGGCGAAGCGATCCGGCAGACGCTCGAGGATGCCCGGCCGCTCGTGCTCGGCCAGCGGATCGGCGCGTTCAACGCCGTCTTGCAAACCGTGCGCTCCCGCTTCGCTGATCGCGACGCCGGTGGCCGCGGCCTGCAGACGTTCGACTCCCGGACGACGATTCACGCCGTCACCGCGCTTGAATCCGCGCTGCTCGACCTGCTCGGGCAACACCTCGGCGTGCCCGTGGCCGACCTGCTCGGGGAAGGCCGTCAACGCGACGTCGTGCCGGTCCTCGGTTATCTGTTCTACGTCGGTGACCGTCGCCGGACGAACCTGCCGTATCGGTCCGAGCCCGACGCCAACGATGACTGGCTTCGGCTGCGGCACGAGGAAGCGTTGAGCACCGACGCGATCGTGCGCCTCGCGGAGGCCGCCCAGGCGCGTTACGGGTTCAACGATTTCAAACTGAAGGGCGGCGTGCTGCGCGGTGAGGAAGAGATGAGCGCCGTCACCGCGCTCGCCCAGCGCTTCCCCCACGCCCGGGTAACACTCGACCCCAACGGCGCGTGGTCGCTCGATGAGGCGATCCGGCTGTGTCGCGGCCAGGGCCACGTCCTCGCCTACGCGGAAGACCCGTGCGGCGCGGAGAACGGTTTCTCCGGCCGCGAAATCATGGCGGAGTTTCGCCGCGCGACCGGTCTGCCGACCGCGACCAACATGGTCGCGACCGACTGGCGCGAGCTGGCCCACGCGCTCCGGTTGCAGGCGGTCGATATTCCGCTGGCGGATCCTCATTTTTGGACGATGCAAGGCTCGGTGCGGGTCGCGCAGCAATGCCAGCTACACGGGCTGACGTGGGGTTCACACTCCAACAACCATTTTGACATCTCCCTCGCGATGTTCACGCACGTCGCGGCCGCGGCGCCCGGACGTATCACCGCGATCGATACCCACTGGATCTGGCAGGAGGGTCAGGGCCTGACCAAGGAGCCGCTCGTCATCCGCCAGGGCGAGCTGCGATTGCCGGACCGCCCCGGGCTTGGCGTCGAACTCGACTGGGACGAACTTGAACAGGCGCACGAACGTTACCGCGGGCTCGACAGCGGCGCGCGCAACGACGCCGCGGCCATGCAGTTCCTCCACCCCGGTTGGACCTTCAATCCGAAGTGCGCCTGTCTGGTGCGTTGAACGCGTCAGCGCCCATCCGCTCGCGTGGGTTCGGCGGCGGCTCGGATGGCCCCACTCAGACCAGCGGGAACAACCACGCCGCCAGCATCACGAGGACGAAGCCCACCACGCCCATCAGCGTGAGCATGGCGGAGAAGCCGCGCAGTGTGTCGACTTCGCGCAGGCCGCTCATTTTGCAGACGACCCAGAAGCCGCTGTCGTTCATCCACGGAATCGGCTTGGAGCCACAACCGATCACCAACGCCAGGTAAAGCGGGTGGAAACCCAGCACGTCCGCTGAGCCGAACCCGCTGAGGATGCCCACGCTCGTCACCATCGCGACCGTGGCCGAGCCCTGTCCGATCCGGACGAGAGCCGTCACGAAAAATGCGAGCGGCAGGACCGCGATCCGGTACTCGAGCGCCAGTTCCTTGATCCGCAGTCCGACGCCGGTCTCCTGCAGCATCCCGCCAAAGATTCCGCCCGCGGCCGTCACCAGGATGATGATACCCGCGTCCGATAGGGCCGTCTGCACGTGCGAACGCATGCCGGCCCGGTCTCCGCGCTGCTGCCACAGCAACGTTAACAGCGCGGTCAGGGCCGACAGGGTCAGCGCGATGTTGGCGTGCCCCACCTGGCGCATGACCTGCGCCAAGGCGGACGCCGGCGCGACGGATTGTGAGATCGTATGGGCGGAGATGAGCAGCACCGGCAGCACGATCGGCAACAACGCGGCCCAGAGTGGAGGCAGCTCACTGTCCGGCCGCTCCGTCGTCGCTGCCCCTGCGCCCGCGGACCGAGGAAGGTTCACGGGCCATCTGCGGTTGACCCACCAGGCATAAATCCCGCCGACGACCGCCGTGGCCGCGCCGAGGACCAGGCCACCGATCATCATCAGCCCGATCTCTATTCCCAGCGCGTGCGCCACGAACAACGGCCCGGGCGTCGGTGGCACGAGCGAATGGGTCATCGTCGTGCCCGCGGCGATACACAGCACGTAGAGCAGGTAATTCCGCCCCGTCCGCAGGGCGGTCGCCCGGGCCAGCGGGATCAACAGCAAGAAGACCGTATCGAAGAACATCGGCACCCCGAGCACGAACCCGCTGATACCAAAGACCAGCGGGGCCCGCCCCTCGCCCAGCACGCCCAGCATCGAGCGCACGATGCGTTCGGCCGAGCCGCTCGCCAGCAGCGCCGCTCCGACAATTGAAGCCAAGGCGATCAGCAACCCTAGTTGCGTGGTCGTTGCGCCAAATCGTTTGGCCAACTTCGTGCCCAACGGCTCCTGCGCCTGCGCGGCCGCCGCCTCCACACTCGCCCCTTGGGCCAGTGCGTACCGCTCGACGGTTGCTGGAGGCGTCAGCACCGCCACCACGATCCCGGCTGCGAGCAATGCGACAAACGCATGCAACTTCAGCCAGAGAATCCCGGCGACGACGATCACCAGGCCGACGAACAGCAGCAGCAAAGGATCCATTGGGGTATGGGCGCGGGCAGCGCAGAGCGCTCCGCGCCGCGATAGGCGATAAGCTTTAGGCTCTAGGCAAGCAGGATAGCCGCAAAGATGCGCAAAAGGCTCAAAAGCCGACTGGCGGAATGTTTCACCACAGAGTCACGGAGAACGACACAATATCGGATCACGCCTTGGGATCTCCCACCCCCAATTTTGAGCTTTCTGTGCGATCTTGCGGCAACCTCCCCGCATACGTGCCTCCGTGCCTTGGCGGACTGTCGCTTCGCTCGAGAGTGGTGAATACACCGGCTCGGATTACTCCTTAAACTTCGCACTTACACTCGCCGAAGGCGACCTGCGCGGAGCGCAGCTGTAGGCGCTAAGCTCTAAGCTCTAAGCCAGAAGCTGAGCCGCAAAAACGCACAAGAGGCGCAAAGAACCGACCACGCCGAGCTCCTTTTTTGAGCCTTTTGCGCCTCCTTGCGGCCAGATCCCCCCCGGAAATTTCGCTCTGAACTGCGAGCTTAACGGCTCCTCCTACTCGCTACTGAGATATCACCAAATGTTGTGGACGACGGATGGGCGGGTCGGCCGGGGGGTGATGTAGTCTAAGCGGCGATCTCGGCGACGCCGTCGATGAAACGGACGCCTTCGATCAGCCGGGTGATTTGTTCATGGCCGTTGAGCCGCCGCCAGCTTTTTTCGCATTCAATGCCGAGCTTGAACATCATGGCGAGGGTGGCGGCCCGGGAGCCGCAGCCTTTGGTTTGCCGCGCCCGATGACGGACCGTCGCGAAGCTCGATTCGATGGGATTGGTGGTCCGCAGGTGGATCCAGTGCTCGGCCGGAAAGTCGTAGAACGTGAGCAAGTCGTCCCGGTCCTTTTTCAAGCACTGGCACGCTTTGTCGTGCTTTGACTGATACAGTTTGAGGAAACCGTCGAAAGCGGCGACGGCGTCGGCCCGGGTGGCGGCCTGCCAGATCGCATGGAGCCGCTCCTTGGCCTCCGGCTGCAGCTTCTTGGGCAGCTTGTCCAAGACATTGACCGTCTTGTGCACCCAGCATCGCTGCCGATGGCAACTGGGCCAAACCTGTTCCAGCGCGGGCCAGAAGCCCATGGCCCCGTCCGCCACCGCCAGTTTCGGCGGCACCGTGAGCCCGCGGCTCTTCAAATCCAGTAGCACCGCTCTCCAGGAGTGTTCGCTCTCCCGTTCGCCATCGGCGATCGCCAGCAACTCCTTCGTCCCGTCCTCGCGTGCGCCTACCACCACCAACAGGCAGGGCCGCTCGTCAGTGAGGCGCACATTGCAGTAGATGCCGTCGGCCCACAGATACACGATCCGCCGATCGGAGAGGTCGCGCTTGAGCCACTGGCGGTGGTCCTCCTGCCAGCTCTCGATCAGGCGCACGATGCTCGAAGCCGACAAACCGGCCGCCTTGGTGCCCAAGAGCGGCTCGAGCGCGGCCGGCATCGCGGAGGTAGAGATCCCTTTGAGGTACAAGGTGGGGATCAGGTTCTCCAAGCTCGGCACGCGCCGCAGGTACGGCGGCAGGATCCGACTAGTGAAGCGCTCTTCTTCGCGACGGTCATCCACTCGCGGGGCCCGCACTTCCAGCGTGCCCAGACCGGTCTGCACCTGGCGCGGCATTGCGTAGCCATTGCGCACGACCAGCCGGCGGCCCACTTCGTCGCGCGCGTTCTGGTGCGTTTGCAGGTAGTTTTCGACTTCAGCCTCCAGCGCGGCCATCAGCAGTCGGCGCGCTCCAGTACGTAACGTTTCCTCCAACTCCGACTGACAAATCGCAGTTGTGAAACGAACGGGGTCGTGATGATTTCCTCCGGCGGGTTTTGGATCTTCATGCGGGTTTGGTTTGAGCACCTCCAGCATGCCCTCCTTAACCCGCCATCCACAACTTTCGGCTATATCTCCTCGCTACTTCTGCCCCCTCTGTGTCCTTCGTGCCTTAGTGGTGAACCGATCCGTCCTGCTCGCTACTTCCCGTCCAGCTTCCATCGCACCACGCCGACGTGGTAGCGGTTATGCGATGGCATGCCACGCGAGTAGTACGCGGTGACGAACGTGCCGTCGTCGAGTCGCACGGTCGACGGGTATCCACCGTCCCGCGACGGCTGCGCGGTGAACCGCTGGTCCGTGGCGCCTTCCAGTTCCACCAGCACCGTCGGGGCGGACCAACGCCGGCCCTCGGCATCGCCCCACCGCAGGTGGATCGCCCAGTGCCCCTGGTTGCGCACGCCATAGCTCAGCAGCACCTGGCCGTTGGGCAGCAGGAGCAGGTCGGCCGGGTGCTGGCCCGGCAACGTCAGCGGCTGCTCCTCCGTCCAGGTATGGCCGTCGTCGCGCGACCGATACGCCACCACGGACGCAGAGCCGTCGGTTCGCGACGCCGCCAGCAGCTCACCGTTGGTGAGGCGCACCCAGGCCGTTTCGTTGCGGGTGCTGTCGCCGGCCAGTTG
>JAEWIY010000152.1 GCA_023386835.1 Verrucomicrobiota bacterium | reverse complement strand
CCGAGCGTGCCCTCGCTGCCGATGAAGAGGTCGCGCAGGTTGTACCCGGCAACGTCCTTGACGCACTTGCTGCCCAGCCAGCAGACGGTGCCGTCGACGAGCACGACTTCGAGGCCCATCACGTAGTCGCGCGTGACGCCATACTTGAGCCCGCGCAGGCCGCCGGAGTTTTCCGCGACGTTCCCGCCGATCGTGCTGATCTTCATCGACCCGGGATCCGGCGGATAGAACAACCCGACCGCATCCGCCGCATCATACACCTGCTGCGTGACGACGCCTGCCTCGACGAGCATGGTGAGGTTCTTCGTATCAACCTCAACAATACGATCGAGCTTCGCCAGGCACAGCACGACCGCGCCCGGAACCGGTACGCTGCCGCCCGACAGTCCCGTGCCGCTGCCGCGGGTGACGATCGGCCGCCCGTGCTCGTGCGCGACCTTCAGCACAAACGCCACCTCCTCGGTGGAACGCGGAAACACGACCGCCGCCGGCCGCTGCTTCAGCGTTGCCGTGCCGTCGAAGCCATACGGCAGGATGTCCTCGATCGCCGTCAGCACCTGCGAGGCGCCCAGCCGCCCGCCCAATGCCTCGAGCATCGCTTCCGGCGCCGGAGCGGCACCTGTTTCACGCATCGTACTCATCGCATGGCCTCCGCCAATCGTTCCGCCATTTGTGCAAAGCCGGCATCGTTGGGATGCACCGCGATCGGATCAAAGAGTGCCGCATCGTGGTCGATCAACCGCGGACCCTCAACCAGCTTGAGCCGCGCGTTGCCGCTTTCGGCCACGACCTCGCGGACGATCTCCCTGTAACGCTCCAATGGATACTTCTCGCCGGACGGCTTCCAGGTCGGCGGCACCCAGAGCGGCGTGATGATGTACACCGGCCGGTCCACCCGAGCCTTGCCCAGGTTCTGAAGGAGCTCGGTGTAATTGCGACGGAAACTCGAGAGTTCGGCCCCGGCCTGCCAATCGTTGACGCCGATCAGGATCGACACGACGTCTCCGTCGATGCTCGCCAGCATCGCCCCATCGACCCCATTCGTCCCACGACTGCCGATGCCGAGGTTGACGATTTCCCACCCGTTCCGCTCCGCCACGAGGAACGCGTAGGAGTTCGTGACTTCGGAAGCCGTGAAACCGTGGGTGATGGAATCGCCGAAGGCGACGTACCTGCGGGACGGCCGCGGTGTTGGTTGCTTGAGCCCGGCCTCACGATTCACCTCCACCCCGAGCAGGTCCACTGAGTCACCGTACGGCAGGATGATCTCGTAGTCATGCCAGCTACCGTCCTCCGGCACCGGCATCTCGACAACGAGCGTCGCATCCCCGGGAGCCGGACGGGTGAAGGTCCACGCGGGATCCGAACGTCCGTCAACGCGGAAGCGGCCGATGCTGTTGCGCGACGTTCCGGTGTGGCCTGTCGAATAACGCAGATGCGCCCGGGTCTGCGTGCTGTTGGTGCGCCAGCGCATCCGAGCGCCGGGGCTGTCCCAACGGAAACCGCGACCCGGCGTATCGATCACGCGATCAAATCGCACCGCACCGTCCTCGAGTGCGACTCGGTTCAGCGCATCGGTGAGTTCGATACGCGAATCAGCCGCAGGAACGAACGCCATCGCCGCAGCGCCACCCTCCCCTGTTGCCCGATCCGCGCTGCCGGTCGAAACGCAGCCAATGAGACCGAACAGCGTGATCAACGCAGCGCACGCGATCGGCCCACCCACAACACCCGCACCGCTGCCCTTCGACACCAACGAGGTGCGGGTGAATCGAGTCATGGGATGCGGTGAAAGCGGTCGTTGATGCGGAGTCGATGCGTCAGGATTTCGGATGAATCGAGAAGATGACCGTGCGCCACTTCTCAACGTCTACCTCGAGGCCGTCCGCCGCCAGCGCGTCAGCCGTGCCCTTGAAGACGGCGGTCCCGCTCTCATCGCGAAGTTCGAAGCTGCCCTTCGCATGCACGCGTGGATACACGCGCGCCGGGCCGCTGTCACCGGAGCGTCGATACACCAACAGGTGCCCCGGACCGGTGATCAGCTGCAATTGCGAGGGAGTGCGGCGATCGACCGTGACCCCCGCACCCTCGAGGAAGGCGGCGAGCTGGTCCGCGGTGAGCTTCGCGGCGTCCTCCGTGCGCAGGAGCGCAATGCCACTGCCTTCGAGCAGCGCGAGCGCACGCGAGTCGAGATTCCGCGTGTCGACCACAGCCGCACGGTAGCTGAGCCCGCTGTCCATTTCTTCGACCTGCTCCAATCCCACAGCCATCTGCACGAGCCCCTCGTCGAGCAACTGGTCGTCGGTCATGTAGTGAACCGGCGCCAGATGGAGATCGAGTGCGAGCCGGGCGAACGGCACCGCGGCGTAGTTGAGTCCATTCGCCACGGGCACGGCGCCCGGGTTCTGCACGAACAGCACCTTGGCGCTGCTGTAGTCGACCGGACCGGCACGATAAACCGGCGAAAACCGCTGGTAGGCGCGTCGGTACACGTCGACCATCGGCGCATAGACCGTTTCGTGTCCGGTGAGCGTCCAACCGAGGCTGCCAACCCAACCGGCTGCGTACGCCTGCACGAGCTGCGCCTCGACCATGTAGCGCGCGGCCTCGCGGGGCTCCATGTCCGGCAGGAGCGAGTTGTATCCATGTTCTCCCGACTCGCCGTTCCACACCGGGTAGGGAGCGGCGCTGTGCGGCATCGCGATGGCGGCGAAGCTGTAGTCAAAAACGCCGTCGAGCTCCCGCGCGAGCCAGGGTTCAGGGCGCTCCTTCGCATCGGGACGGGTCGGCACCGGGCCGTTGCCCAGATAATGGTGCGGCGCCATGCCGGTGAGCGGTTCGGGCAGGGTCCAGGTCGTTGAAGGCAACACGTTGTTGTGTCCCCACGCGGGCGGCATGCCGAAGGTGAGACGGTCGGGATCGCCGCTCGCGATCCCGCTCGCCGCGGCCGAGGTGAGGCGGCGCCAGGCGGAACCGGTCGAGTCGCTCACGCTGTGCGGCTCGTTGTACGGAACCTCGAAACCGAGAATCGTGCCGTTGCCGCGAAAGTGGCGTGCCATCCAGCGGTTCGTCTCGACGAGCGCCTTCACGAAGCGGGGATCGATCGGTTCGAACGGCTTGTCCGCCTCGTGATCGTAGAGCCAGGCGATGCCGCGTCCGGGCCGGCCGGTGCCCTTGTCGTGATGGTTGCCGCCGACAAAATAGCGGTACGGATCGTTGGGCATCTCATGCCACTCGAGCACGACGCGGATGCCATGACTGCCGGCGGTCGCGATGAAGTGCTCGAGCAGCTCGAAGAAACGCGTATCCAACTTGTAGCTACTGAGCACCTCGGCGTAACGCGGATGATCGGGAAACACGCCCGGCTCCGGCTGAATCATGCCGAGGTGAAGCGGCACGCGCACGACGGCCACGTCCCAGTCGGCGTGGGCGCGAAGGTCCTCGTCGACCCGCTCGAAGTTCGTCCGGATACTGAACTCGATCAGGAAGCGCGTGTAGTTGAGGCCGGCAAAACCCCAGGGTCGACCGTCCAACATCAGGTTGCGGCCGGAGACCGTCACCGGCGACAGCGTTTCAGCAGCCGGCCAGGCCGGGCCCGTCGACGGCTCGACTCCGGCGACCGGCACCGTCACGGTCACGGCCGTGGCCAGTGAAAGAAGCGCACCTTGGGACAATTGCCGCAGCCGGCGGGTCAGCCGGCGCGAGAGCTTGGGTTGGGTAACAGGCACAGGACGGGATGGGTTGAACGATTGGGCCATCCAGCAGTGTTGTTGAGAAGCAAACTGCTGTTCGGGAATGTTGAACGCTTTGGGTGCGGGAACCAAAGCGCGGCGCAGAGAAAGCCATCCTGGCGAAGATCCGCGTCAATCTCGAAAGAGAGGAATCCACATTGGTGGCCATTTTCTGCTTGTCGTTAGCGAAGATTGAACACTTAAAACCCAACTCATGCCCACGGTCCTGACGCTGGACAAAAGCCTTTCGGTCCTCGAAGCCATCGTGCGTCGGCCCGAAGGCATCGGCACCCGCGCGCTGGCGCAGGAGCTCGGGATCAACGTGGCGACCGTGCACAACATCGCGACCACTTTCGCGGCGCGCGGCTACGTGAGGCAGGACGAGGTGACGCGACTGTTCCATCCCGGCATCCGGCTGATGTTGCTCAGTCGCCACCCGCTGTACCTGCGTTCGCTCACCACCACGGCGCGCCATGTCGTGCATGCGCTGGCCCAGGAGTTGAACGAGTCGGTGATGCTCGTGACGTCGGATCACGGCAAGATCATCAACCTCGAGTACGTCCCGAGCCGGCAGGCACTGCGCGTGCAGGAGCCTGAGGATGTCAGCGGGGTCGCCCACTGCACGGCATTCGGAAAACTCATCCTCTCGAATTTCGACGAGCCCACGCTCGAAACCTACCTCGCGCAGCATGGCCTCGACCGGCACACGCCGCACACGATCACGGATCCGCAGGCGTTTCGCGCGGAGCTCGCGCGCGTGCGCGAGCAGGGCTTCAGCCAGGCGCGCGACGAGTTGTGTGAGGGCATCAGCGCACTCGCGGTGCCGATCCGTGACCCATGGGGAGCGGTGTTCGCGGCGCTGGGAGCGAGTGCGCCGACCGTGCGCCTCCAGAGCGCGGATCAGGTCGAGGTCACACTGACTGGCCTTCGCCGCGCTGTCGCGGAGATCGAAAAACTCTGGGCCAACAGCACGCCGTCCCCCGCCAGCGACGTCCCTCCAGGGAATCGCAGGGGCCGACCTCGCAAGAAGCCGGCGACCACGGACTGATCGTCCGGCCAGTTCAGCCTATTAACCGGGAGCAACGCGCCACCGTGCGCCTGCGTCGTGAGAACTCTTACCCTCGAAATCAGCCTCAAGCCTTTCTACGGCCTCGACAACGACGCCACGCGCGACGCCTGTCGCAACGCTCTCGCCCAGTGGGCGCCCCTCTCCGCGCACGCGCGGCGCCTGTCCGTGATGCTCTGGGCCGCCGACGGGTCGGAGATTCTTGAATACACGGGCGAGCTCGACGCGCCGATGGAATGGGCGCGTTACCTCGGGAACGCGAACCCGCACATGCCCGTGCCCGCGGACCCGGAGAAGAAGAGCCTGCACGCGCGCAACTACCTCTACCGCGAGGACGCACAACCCATCACTTACCGTCGGCTGGCGGCGATCGTGCAGGCCTTCCGCGACGCCGCGCGCGAAGCGGGACGCGAGATCGAGGTCGGCGCGACCTTCGATCCGGGCGGCGAATTCGCGCCGTCGCGGTTCAAGTACGAGTGGCACCGCGAAATCTGCCTCTCGAACACGATGGGCCGCGCGAGTTTCGTCTGCTGCTATGGTATCCTGAGAAACGATACGCGACGCTACGCGGGTTATCCGGAGGGCATCCCCGACGGCACGAGCCTCGGCGCTTTCCTGGGCCGCCAATTCCGCCACTTCGCGCGCGACCTCGGCTTCGACTACCTCTGGCTCTCCAACGGCTTCGGCTTCGGCCTCGAGACGTGGAAAACCGTCGGTCCGCTGTTCGACGGCGACGCGTTTCATCCCGAGCGCGCGGGCGAGCTCAGCGGACGGATTCTCGACTTCTGGCGCGACTATCGCCGCGAATGCCCCGACTACGGCCTTCGCACGCGCGGCACCAATCTCGGTACGGGCACCGATCTCGCCAGCGACGCCACGCCGCTGCGCGAGTTGTACGAAGGCGGCTTCGACTTCGCTCCGCCGCCAAACTCGCCCTGGGCTGCGATCAACGGCGACTTCGGCATCGAAATCGCGGGTTATCTGAGCCGGATCGCCGAACTGCCTCCCGGAGCGGAGTATCCATTTCGCTACTACCTTCACGATCCGTGGTGGCTGAACAGCCCGTGGATCGATCGTTACGAGGGACAGCCGCACGACATCATCCTACCGCTTTCCGTCGCACGCGTGACAGCGGACGGGGCCGTGCAGGTGCCCGCCGACCTTCACCTTCTGACGATTGACGATTCGTACGGCCGGATGCCGGACCGGGTGCCGCTCGAGAGCACACCGCACCTCGTGCGCGCCTGGCGGGAGCGTCCTGACGCGGCCGGTCCCCTGGTGTGGCTGTATCCCTTCGACGAGCTGCACGACGTCATCAACACCGCGTCGCCGGACCTCGCGCGACTTTTCCATACCGACTGGTTCGCGCGCGAAGCGCTGAACGACGGCGTGCCGCTGAACACTGTGATCAGCACCCGAACGTTCGACGCGCTCGGTGACCGCGTCGCAACCGCGTTAGCCGGGAGCATCCTGGTCACTCCCGCCCCGCTGTTACCGAGCGGTGAAAAGCGCCTGCTCGCGTGGATCGACGCGGGCGGCGAGCTGCTCGTTTACGGCCCGCTTGATCACGCGCCGGAACTCCGCCGCCGACTCGGGCTTGTGGATTCGCAACCACTCAGCGGAGAGTTCGAAGTGAACTCGGCCTTGGCGCCGATCGATCATGTGGGCTCGCCTGCTCCGGCAACCTACGTCCACCGCCCGGTCATGTCCGGCGGGGGGTTGAGCGAAGCGCCCGCAGCGGACGGTTCCGCCAACGTGCTTGTATCCGCTATTCAAGGACAAGCGATACGAGCGCTGGGCGCCAGCGCCGCAACACCCGCCGGCGGTCGCGTCACCTGGTTGCGGGGTCCGCTCCCCCTCCGTGTTTCTGCCGAGGAGCATCTCCCTGTCCCGGATTCGCCGACGACGACCTTCCCCTTCAGCGGCCTCGTCCGCCAAGTGCTCACCGCGCATGGCTGGCATGTGGCGGTCAACGCCGAGAATCGCGAGCAGCGCCACCCGGTTGTTACGCTGCACCGTAACGAAAACGGGTGGTGGTTTTCCGGATACATGCCTGACACGACGGTCGAACTCGCCCTGCGCGCGCCGTTCGGCGCGCCGCTCCTGCTCGGCGCCGAGACGATCCTGCGGTCGGGAATCGCGCACTACCGGATGCCTCGGGCATGGCGGCATGAATGTCGGATCTTCGTCGAACAGGCGTCCGGGGTCGCTTCCGCCGTCGAGGCCTGCCCGGCGCAGGTTGGCGTCACCCGCAGGATGTGGCTGCGCGGCCTGCGCGGTGCGACCGTGCGCTTCTTCCCACCGACCGGCGCGGGGAAAGTGTCGCTCTGGCTCGATCCCGCGTGGCCGCACATCGGTGGCAACCAAATGCCGCTGCGCGAGGTGCGCTCGCCTCACGGCCCGCTGCTGGAAACCGAGCAGCCGGTGGACGGCACCGCCCTGCTCTCGTGGTAGTGATCGTTCCCCTACGCTCGTAATCACTCTCCTTCTCTCTTCACCCTCTTCTTCCCGTTCCTCCGGAAACATGAGCGTCACCGCTTCCGCTTCACCTGCCACGCCGCCCTCGGGCAATCTTCATGTTGCGCGCCGGCGCCCGCTCTATGCGCGCGTCGGCCTGATCGGCGTCGGCCATCATGTCTACTGGGCGCAGTTCGACGGACTCCTCGACGAGATGCGGCGCAAACAGCGCCACGTGCAGTCGCTTCTCGAGGCGGAGGACGTCGACGTTCGCGACTTCGGCCTGATCGACAACGCGCAGGCGGCATACGATGCGGTTCCGCAAATCCTGGCAGCCGACATCGACGTGTTGTTCATCGACATGGTGACTTACGCCACGTCGTCGACCTTCGGCGTGCTCTGCCGGGAGATCCGCGTGCCGATCGTGCTCGTCGCGATCCAGCCCATGAAGGCAATGGATTACCCGAACGGCACGACGTACATGCAGCTCTGCAACGACGACTTTTGTTCGGTGCCGGAATTCACGGGAGTCGCGGTGCGCTTCGGACGGCAGGTGCCGCCGGTGATTCTCGGTCACGAGGGTGACGATCCTGAAGTCGCGCGCGACCTCCGCCGCTGGTGCGGCATCGCGAAGGCGCTGCACTCGCTGCGCAAGTCGCGGGTCGGCCTCATGGGACACGTGCTCGAGTCGATGCTCGACATGCACACGGATCCCACCGCGATTACGTCGGCCTTCGGCCTGCACGTGGTGCTCGTCGAACCCGGTGAGATCTTCAGGCACTACCGAGCGCCGGACGCGAAGCGTGTGGACGAGTGGAAGGCGCGGATTCTCGAGTTCTTCGACACGCCGGATCCGAAGTCGGACCCGCTCACCGAGAAACTCACCGAACGCGATCTCGAGACCGCAGCCCGTGCGGCCGTCGCGCTGGAAGCGTTGATCGACGACAAGCGCCTCGATGGTCTCGCCTACTACTACGAGGGTGAGCCCGGTTCGGAGCTGCGCACGCTGGTTACCAACCTGATTGTCGGCAACTCGGTGCTCACGGGCGCCGGCTTTCCGATGTGCGGCGAGTTCGATCTCAAGACGTGCGTCGCGATGATGATCATGGACCGGCTCGGCATCGGCGGCAGTTTCGCGGAGTTTCACCCCGTCGATTTCGAACGCGATAGCGTGCTCGTCGGCCACGATGGGCCGCATCACATCAACATCGCCGCGGCCAAACCCGTGATCCGCAGCCTCAAGAAGTACCACGGAAAACCGGGCTCAGGCGCCGGCGTCGAGTTTCAGATCAAGGAGGGCCCGATCACGATGCTCAGCATCGGCCAGACGGCGACCGGCTCGTTCAAGTTCGTCATCGCCGAGGGCGAATCCGCGCGCCGGCCGATCCCTCCGACAGGCAATACCAACACCCACGGCATCTTCGCGCCGGACGTGCGCACCTTCCTGCGGCGCTGGGTAGCCGAAGGCCCAACGCACCACTTCGCGCTCGGTATCGGCCACCACGCATACGAGCTCGTCCAGATCGCGAAGATCCTCGGCCTCGAACACGTCGTGGTCACTCCCTGCAACGATAACTGAGCGCTCGCAGCGCCCGCCCTCAGCGTCCGCCAAACCACCTTCACGAGAGCACTCGTCCCGTAGCCATGTCCCTTTTTTCCCGTTTTTCGCGGCGCAGCACCTCGTCGAGGGTTCCTCCCGAAGACCGAGTCCCGCTGCTGCAGAAGCTCGCGTTCAGTGCGGGCATGAACACCGAGTACATTGCCACAGGCCTGATGATGCAGGTGCTGTGGATGCCGTACTTCAACATCGGCCTGGGCATCAGTCCGGCCCTGCTGGGCCTGATCCTGATGATCCTGCGCGCGTGGGACGCGATCACGGATCCGCTGATCGGCAACCTGTCCGACAACGCCCGCACCCGCTGGGGTCGGCGCCGGCCGTTCATGGTGGTAGGCGCGGTAGCCACGGCCGCGCTGTATCCGCTGTTTTGGTACGTCCCCATGGACATGAGCGAAACCGCGAAGGTCACGTACCTGGTAGGGGTCGGCATCGTGTACTTCACGTTCTTCACGATCTGGGCGATGCCGTACTATGGGATGCAGCTGGAGCTGACGCCCAACTACGACGAGCGCACGCGCCTCGCGAGCTGGATGGCGATCTTCAGCAAGTTCTCGGCGTTCGCCGGTGGCTGGGTGATGGCGTTCGTCACCAGCTCGCTTTTCACCAATCCGGAAACGGGCAAGGGTGACATCGTCATCGGGATGAAGACCGCCTGCTGGATGATCGCCGGCGCGATCCTGGTCTTCGGACTGCTGCCTCCGCTCTTTGTGAAGGAGCGCTATTACAACGCCGAGGCGAAGAAGCAGCCCAAGCAGTCCTTCATCCAGAGCATCAAGGATTCTGCGCGTTCGAAGCCGCTTTGGTCGCTGATCGGCGTCTCGTTCTTCCTCGCCTTCGGGTACATGTCGATCGGGACCCTCAACCAGTATCTTAATATCTACTACGTGTACGGCGGAGACCTGTCGGCCGCCTCCGTCCTCGCCGGCTGGCGCTGGACGGCGACGGTGATCACCGGGATCATCGCGATCCCCGCAGCCGCCTGGCTGGCGGAACGCTTCGACAAGAAGGTAATGGTCATCGGCACGCTCGTGGTGGGGATCATTGGAGTCGAATCGAACTACTTCCTGATGCGGCCGGACCTGCCCTACCTGCAGCTGATCCCGGGTATCCTCGAGGTCGGTGCCTATTCCGCGATGTGGCTCTTCCTGCCGTCGATGAAGGCGGACACCGCCGATTGCGACGAGCTCGATACCGGCCGTCGCCGCGAAGGCTCGATCAACGCGTTCTACTCGTGGTTCATCAAGTTGTCCCTCACGTGCGCGATGGGCGTCGGTGGACTCGTCCTGCACCTGTCGGGTTTTGACGCAAAACTCGGCGCGCAGCCGCCCGAGGTGCTGAGCCGCATGTTCACGCTCTACCTCATCCTTCCGGTAATCATCTGGGGCATCGCGATCGTGATCGCTTGGTACTACCCGCTCAATCGCCAGCGCATGCAGGAGGTGCGCGACACGCTGGAAGCACGCCGCGGCAAAATCTGACTCACCGCGTGATGAAATCCCGTTATGACGTCATCGTGCTCGGCGGCGGCACCGCCGGAGTCATCGCCGCTACGCAGGCCGGGCGAGCCGGCGCATCAACCCTCCTCGTTGAAAAGAGCGGCGTGCTCGGGGGCACCACGGTGCTCAACGGCGTCAACTTTCCTGGCCTCTTCCACGCTTGGGGCCGGCAGGTGATCGCCGGTATCGGCTGGGAACTTGTTTCCAAAGCGGTCGCGGAATCCGGCGAGGCGCTCCCGGACTTCTCCGCGTGGCGCGACCTGCCGCACTATCGCCTGCAGATCCGCGTCAACGCCGCCGTGTATGCGGCGCTGGCCGACGAAGCCGTGACACAGGCCGGCGCCGATCTCGCGTTGCACACGATGCTCGCCGGGGTCGCGCCCGAGGACGAGGGCTGGCGGCTCATCCTCTGCCGGAAGGAGGGCCTGCGTGACGTGTCGGCGCGCGTGGTCGTCGATTGCACGGGCGACGCGAACGCGGTGTCGCTCGCCGGGCTTCCAGTAAAGCGCAACCCGACGCTCCAGCCGGGAACGCTCGTCGTGCGCGCCGGCGGCTATGACGTCTCGACGCTCGACCTGCCTCGGCTCGAGTCCGCCTTCCTCGCTGCCGTGGACGACGGTCGCCTGAAGCACACGGACCTCATCGGCAAACCCGATCCGGTCTCGCAGTTCCTGCGTTGGCGCGGCACGAATTCGGTCCACGTCGTCGGCATCGACGCGAGCACCAGCGATGGCCGCACCCAGGGCGAAGTGCAGGCACGGGCGCTGATCCTGCGACTGCTGCGGTTCTTCCGCGCGCAGCCCGGACTCGAGCGTTTCCACTACGAGACCTTCGCACCGGAGTGCGGTATCCGAGAAACGGTGACGATTGACGGCGAAACCTCAATCACGGCGGAGGGTTACCTTTCCGGGCGCCACTGGGACGACGCGGTCTGTCACAGTTTCTACCCGATCGACATCCACCAGGCCGGCCGCGGCATCGACACCCGGCCGCTACGCGAGGGTGTTGTTCCGACCATTCCGTACCGCGCACTCCTGCCTCGAGGGAGCAGAAACATGATCGTCGCGGGACGTTGCGCCTCCGGTGACCAGGTCGCGAACTCCGCTTATCGCGTGCAGGCCTCCTGCATGGCGATGGGCCAGGCTGCCGGCGCGGCCGCGGCGTTGGCTGCGCGGGGTGGGCTCGAGTTGCGCGAGGTTCCGCTGGGCCACCTGCACGCGTTGCTGCGCCAACACGGCGCGATCGTTCCGGAACCGCCACCATCAACCACCGCGGCCCGAGGGTTAGCGGAGCCGTCATGAGCAGAAGCACGCCTCCATTGTATCCCAATCACAACGACACCCGGCTTCCCGAGGCGGAATTCCGTCGCCCTCGCGCGGTCTACCGCGGCACCCCCTTCTGGGCATGGAACGGCCGGCTGGAGCGTTCGCAGCTTTTCCGACAGATCGGGCAGTTCGAGCGGATGGGCTTCGGCGGGTTTCACCTGCACGCGCGCACCGGCCTTCAGACGCCCTACCTCGGTGAGGCGTTCATGGCGGAGATTCGCGCCTGCACCGCGGAGGCGAAGCGTCGCGACATGCTCGCGTGGCTCTACGACGAGGACCGCTGGCCGTCCGGTTTCGGCGGCGGTTGGGTGACCCAGGATCCCAAACACCGCCTGAAGTACCTCCTCTTCACGCCGACGCCGTACAACGGCACCGTGCGCCCCACACCCAACTGGAGTTGCGCTCTCGCCGGACGGTTGGAGAACGGCACCTTGCTGGCGCGTTACGCGGTGCGCTTGGATTCCGAGAATCGCCTCGAGTACCGCCGGCTCCGGGACAACGAGTCCGGGTCGCGAAGCGAACAAGTCTGGTACGCCTACCTCGAAACGGTCGATGGCGTGCCGTGGTACAATCACCAGGGATTCGTCGACACGCTTAGCCGCGAGGCGATCGATCGATTCACGGAAGTCACGCACGAGCGTTATCGTGAAGCGGTCGGCGAACACTTCGGCCGTACGATTCCTGCGATCTTCACCGACGAGCCGCAACACCTCTTCAAGGACGTGTTCGACGCACCGGGGCAGCACATCGATCGGGTCATCCCTGCAACGACGGACTTCTTCGAGACATTTCAGGCTCGCTTCGGCGACGACCTCCTCGACGCGTTGCCCGAGGTGTTCTGGGAACTGCCTGACGGAAAACCCTCGCTCGCGCGGTATCGGTATCACGAACACGTGACGGAGCGTTTTGCGGAGGCTTACGCAGGTACTCTCGGACGGTGGTGCGCAAAGCACGGGCTGCACCTCACGGGCCACATGATGGAGGAGCCGACGCTCGGCACGCAAACGCGCGCAACGGGAGAGGCGATGCGTTCGCTCGCGCATTTCCAGATTCCCGGAGTCGACCTGCTCTGCGACGAACTCGAACTCAACACGCTCAAACAGGCCCAGAGCGTCGCGCACCAATACGGCCGGCCCGGCGTGATGAGCGAGCTCTACGGCGTCACCGGCTGGGGTTTCGACTTTGTCGGCCACAAGGCCCAGGGCGACTGGCAGGCTGCCCTCGGCGTGACCGTGCGCGTGCCGCATCTCGCGTGGCTCTCGATGGCCGGCGAAGCGAAACGCGATTATCCCGCGTCGATCCACTACCAGTCGCCCTGGTGGCAGGAGTACCGACTCATCGAGGATCACTTTGCGCGCCTCAACGTCGTGCTGAGCCGTGGCCGTGCCGACGTGCGCATCGGCGTGCTGCACCCCATCGAGTCCTACTGGCTCTGCTACGGGCCACTCGCGCAGACGCGCGACGAGCGCGAACAGCTCGAGCGGCAATTCGAGCAAATCCCGCAGTGGCTGCTGCGCAACCTGCTCGACTTCGACTACGTCAGCGAAGGACTGCTTCCGGAGCAGAATCCCGCAGTGGCGCCCGGACCGCGGTTCAAGGTCGGCAAGATGGCCTACGATGTTGTTGTCGTTCCGGGCTTGCGGACGATTCGCGGCAGCACGCTCGATGCGCTCGAGCGTTTTGCCGATGCCGGAGGCTGCGTGCTGTTTGCCGGTCACGTGCCCGAGCTGGTCGATGCGCAGCCGTCACGTCGCGCCGCGCTGCTCGCGGAACGCGCCCACGGCTGCAACTGGGACGAACGCGAACTCGTCGAACGCCTTGCTCCCTGGCGGACGGTTGACTGCACGGACGCGAAAGGACTGCGACAACGCGAGCTTCTGTATCAACTCCGCCGCGACGGCGCCGAGCGTCACCTGTTCGTGTGCAATCTCAACCGCCGCGAAGCCGCGCCGGGGCAGACGCTTCGTGTCAGGGGCAAGTGGCGGGTGTTTGCGCGCGACACGCTGTCCGGTCGCACACAGGAGATCTTCGCGCGCCAGGAAACCGGGCACACCCTGATCCCGACCGATCTCGAGGCGCACGGTCACGTGCTGCTCACGTTACGGGCAGGAGTTACCCAAGCCAGGCAGCGGACCACGCGACGCTGGCGCGACGTCGGCGAATTGCGCGATCCGGTGCGGGTGACGTTGAGCGAACCCAACGTGCTCCTCCTCGATCAGGCGGAATGGCGCTGGAATGGCGGCGACTGGCAGCCGCGCGAGGAGATCCTCCGCCTTCACAACCGGATCCGGGTCCTGTGCGGCTTGCCGGAGCGCGAGGGACACGTCGCACAGCCGTGGACGGACGCCGAACCGGCGCCCGTGCTTGGTCGCGTTGAGCTGCGCTACCGCATCCGCGTCGAGAAACCCGTACGCGGCGCCGAGCTTGCGATCGAAGAAAGCGGGACGTGGAGCCTCATGGTCGACGGCCGCCGCGTATCGACGCGGGCGCACGGCTGGTGGGTGGACGAGGCGATCGAACGCGTGCGTCTGCCCGCCCTCGATGTGGGCGAACACGAGATCGTGCTCGCATGTGATTTCACGCGGAAGACCGAACTCGAGTGGAACTACATCCTCGGCGACTTCGGCGTCCGGCTCGCCGGACGTCACGCCACGATCACCGAGCCCGTGCGTTTGCTGGCGTTCGGCGATTGGAGCTCTCAGGGCCTGCCCTTCTACACGGGCAACGTCACTTACCACTTCACCCTCGACGAGCGAGACGGCGTCGCCACGGGCGTCGACTTCACCGGGTTCAAGGGAGCGTTGCTTTCCGTTGTCGCCGACGATGGACCGCCGCGGCCGGTGGCCTTCGCACCTTTCCGTTACGAACTCCCGCTCCGGCGCAAAAACAAGACACGGCTGGACGCCACCGTATTCGGGCACCGACACAACGCGTTCGGGCCATTGCACCACACGGATCACAACCTGCGATGGCTCGGGCCGGACGCCTGGCGGAGCAGTGGGAAGTATTGGGCTTACGAATACCAGCTCAGGCCGATGGGCCTGCTCGTGGCGCCTCGCCTTCAGGCTCCTGCAGCGGCACGCGCGGTCACGACCGCATAACGAACAACCCGAGCGGGCCGGCTCCGCTCAAATCCACGTTTCCAACGATCAACGATGTCGTCGTCCCCCGCTGCTGAAGTGCCGAACAACCCCGCCTCCTCTTCCGGCAAAACCTCGCCGGTTCCACCGGACGAGAAGGTGCCGTTGCGAACAAAGCTCGCTTTCGGAGCAGGCAGCCTGGTCGACAACATGACGGGCAACTCGATTCACCAGCTCGCCAACCCGGTGTACAACATCGCCCTCGGCGTGAATCCGGCGGTGATCGGCGCCATCCTCGCGGTGGGGCGGCTGCTCGATGCGGTCACTGATCCTTTGGTCGGCAGCTTTTCAGACAACTTCCGCTCGCGGTGGGGCCGGCGCCGGCCGCTGATCATCGCGGGAGCGTTTCTCACGGGTCCGATCCTGCTGGCGATGTTCTTCTTCCCGCGTGGATGGAGTCCGTTGGCGTACAGCATCTATTTCGCCATCGCGATGCTGCTATTCTTTCCGGCATTCACGCTGTTCTCGGTTCCGTTGAAGGGCTTCCAGTACGAACTGACGCGCGACTACCACGAACGCACGCGGGTGTCCGCGGTGGTGGCGTTTCTCATGCCGATCGGAGGCATCCTCGTTTCATGGCTCTTTGCGCTGACGCAGCATCCCAGTTTCGAGGACACGATCGAAGGGGCGCGCTACACGGTCGCGCTGCTGATGGTCATCATCATGACCATCGGCATCCTGCCGGCGTTGTCTTCGAAGGAGAAGGAGTACGTCCACGTCCGCCACCAGCAACGCGTCCCGCTGATGCGCAACGTCTGGGGCCTGCTGAAGAACAAGCCGCTGCTGCTGCTCTCGATCGCCGGCCTCGCGACGCTGCTCGGCATCTTCACCGTCTACAGCCTCGGATTGTATTTGAACATTTACTACGTGCACGGCGGCGACATGAAACGCGCGTCGATCCTGCACGGGTTCATCACCACGGCCTACCAGGTCGCCAGCATGGTCGCGACGCCGTTCATCGCCTGGGCCGCGACGCGGATGGGAAAACGCCGCGCGTTCTTCGGCTGCCTCGGCGTCGCGCTCGCCGGCACGGTGACGAAGCTCTGGTGCTACAACCCCGAGATGCCGAACCTGATGTTCATCCCGATGGTGCTGATGGGCATCGGCATGAGCGGCTTCTGGATCCTGCTCGCCTCCATGATGGCGGATGTCACGGATCACGCCGAACTGCTGCAGGGGGTGCGTAACGAAGCCTCCGTCGGCGCCGTCTCCGCGTGGATCAACAAGAGCGGCCTGAGCCTCGCGTTCATGTTCTCCGGCTTCGCCCTGGTCGCCACGGGGTTCGACGAAAAGCTTGGAGGTGCGCAGACGGAATCAACCATCTTCTGGATGCGTGTGCTCTTCGCCCTCGTGCCCGCCCTGGCGCTGATCGTGGCGATCATCTGCATCCGGTTGTATCCGATCACCGAGGACGTCGCCCGCGCCACCCGGCAAGCCCTCGACGCTCGTCGTCAGGCGGCCGCCCAGTAGGGCCGGACGATGAATCCTCAAACATCCCTGCCCTTCTTTTTTCATGCGAATCGTAACCCAACTGATCCCCCTGGTCCTGATCGCGGTTCCTCCCGCGATCGCCGGAGCGGAACAGCCCGTTGAAGCGGGCGCGCCGCTCTTTCACCTGAATTTCGACGAGAGCTTCGCGGCGAATGCCCGGGGCGAAGCCCAGCCTTCGCGTGGCTCGTCGAGACCGGATCGCGTCGAAGGCATCGATGGGCACGCTGCCCGTTTCGCTCCCGGCCAGACATTGTCCTACCAGACAAAGGGCAACCTTCACAAACCGGAGGGCACCCTCTCGTTTTGGATCAAACTTCCGGCCCCCGAAGGCAAAGCCAGCCGCGCTCCGGTGGTGCTGTTCAGCGAGCAGGCGCCGGAAGAACCCGGCAACTCGCGCCTGCACGTCGAGTTGTATCCGGGTCGGTTCATCCGGCTCAACCTGAACGACTCGCGCAATTCAATCGTCGACTACCACGGTCTCGGGGACTGGAAGCCAGACGAATGGCACCACGTCGCGATCACCTGGAATTCCAAGAAGGGCGGATTGTTCTACGTGGATGGAGTGCCCGCTGGCATTTCCTGGGTGCGCGCTTGGGAACCGGTTGCACATGACACGTTCGTGATCGGCTCGGCGGGCGATGCTTCCGCGGACTCCCCTGTCGTCGTGCTGGACGACGTGCGCATCTACGATCGCGAGCTTACTCCGGCCGAAGCGCGCGCCGCCTTCGGTGCGCATCGCACGGCGACGGCGAACGTGCTCTTCCAGGACCCGGTCCTGCCAGCTGACGTCGCTGGGTCCATCAGCGTCCTTCTGCGCAATCCCGGCGAACGCGCGCTTTCGTTGAGCAACCTGCGCTACGAGATCGAAGCCGGCGGCAGCACCATCAGCGCAGCGTCGCGCGAAGGCCGGCTCCTGGACACGTTGCTGCCCGGACTCGGATCGTCCCGCGTCGACATTCCCTTCCCTGCCGCACCCGCAGGCGACTATCGTGTGCGTCTGACGTACCTCGAGAACGGTTCCGAAACGTCCGCCGAAACGTCGGTGCGACTGATTGCGCCGCGTCAAACAGAGGATCCGCAGGCAGCGAGTCTGTCGGCGCTCACGGAGATTGACGCAACCGAGCAGAACCCGGTCGCAGACCTCGGCGGAACACGCGTGGTCACGTCCCCAGCCGGCGAATACCGCGAAGCCGGCTCGAAGGTGCACGATCGGTTCGCGATGGCGTTCGAGATCGAGCATGTGAACGAACCGCATGTCGCCATTATCACCTACCCGGACGACAAGCCGCGTTCGATGGAGATCCTGCTCCAGAATTTCGGCAAGGACATCGACTTCCAGGTGCACGGTGGCGTGATCACCGGCGGGGAATTCCCGCTGTCGAACACGATGCGCGAGCACCGCGTGCTGTTCTGGCCGCGCGACCGCCGGCAGGCGTTCACGTTCATGACCGGGGAGAACGACATGCCCGCCGCCGTCGCCGGAATCACGATCAAGCGCCTTGATCAGTTCCCGATCAGCACGCGCAAGGGCGAGTTCTCCGGCAGCGTGCCGGCCCGCCGCACGGGCATCTACTACGAGGACCCGGTTCTGTTCCACAGCTTCGGCACGGGCACCGACCTCGACGGCTTCACCGAGGCGACGGATCGTCTGGTGGACTACATGCAGGTGTTCGGCCAGACCGAGTTCGAGTATCCACTCGCCTGGTACGGCGGCCCGCTCTACGACACGGGCGTCGAGGCCTTCGAGCCTGACATCACCGGCGGCCAGGGTGGACTGCGGCCGCATCCTCCGGGTTACCCGCTCTACCTGATGCAGCGCCTGGACGAACAGGGCATGCGTTTCTCCGCGGGCCTGCACCTCCACACGCTGCCAAGCCTCGATGCGTACGCGATCACCGACTGGTCGCGAATCAACGCCGACCACGACACCGTCATCAACGTCAACAAGGACGGCAAACTCTGGTACGGCTACTGGCACGGCTCCGACCTAAACTACAACCCGGCCGACCCCCGCGTCATGTCGGCAGTAAATGCCATCGTTGACGAGGTGCTCGAGCGCTACGCGGATCAGCCGGCGCTGGACGCGATCGCGTTGGTGGTCTCGCGGACGAAGATCTACTCGTTCGGTTCGCTTGCTTCCGGCTACAACGACTCGAACCTGCGCCGCTTCCAGCAGGAATCGGGCATTACAATCCCCGTCTACAAGCCGGAGGACCCAAAGCGCTTCACGAAGAGCTACGAGTGGATCATGGATAATGCGAAGGAAGCGTGGATCGACTGGCGCTGCCAGGTCCTCTACCGCCACTACGCCGACATGGCCGATCGGATCGCCGCGGCGCGCTCCGACCTGAAGTTGAAGCTCAACGTCTTCGTCCATCCTTCGGTGAATCATCGCCTCGCCGACTACCTCCGCGTGTCCAGCCGCGACCTGATGCGCGAGATGGGCATCGATCCCGAGTTGTTCCGAAACCACCCGAACGTCGTGATCAACCCGACCGTCGTGCCCGCGGATTTCCGCTGGATGCGCCGCTCGGACTACCTGCCCGATCATCCTGGTGTCAGCCGCGGCGCCTTCACCGCGCCGGAAGTCCTGGCGCCGCTGAAGGACCACGCGAATGTACGCGTCACGATCCACGATCGATACTGGGAGGATGCGATCGGCAAGGAGGCGCCGCTCCAGGGCCTCACCGACATCGGCGTGCAGGAGATGGTCTGGCGCGCATCGACCCTCAATCCGTCCGGCTTCAACAGCCTCGAGCCGTACGCCTTCGCGCTGCACCACGTCGACGCCACCGAGGTCATCAAGGGCGGCTACGTCCTCGGCACGCTGGGCATGGAGCGGGAACTCGAACCGTTCTCCCGCGCCTTCGCCGCGTTGCCCGCAACCAAGTTCGATGACGTCGCCGGCGCGGTCGATCCTGTGCGAATCCGCCAGCAGATCGTCGACGGTCGCCGGTATTTTTACGTTTTGAACACGCTGCCGGAGCCCGTGGACGCGACCGTTACGCTTGCGGAGCCCGGTGTCCTGACCGAGCCGGCCGAGGCCCGGCGTCACCACGTGGCTGATACGCTGAAACTGCGCCTGGAGCCGTACGCGCTGCAAACCTTCGTCAGCGCATCGAAGACGCAGCGCGTGCTCGGCGCAAAGGTCACCGTCGGCGAGGCATGGCTGAAGGACCTGGAAACGCGCTACCGCGCATTGCTCGCCGCCGCCGACGCGGCAGGTGGCGCCGAATTCGAACGTGCCGACTACGTCGCCATCGCCCGAAACGCCTGGCGGCAACGCCACTACTCGCGCCTCTACTTCCTGCTTCAGGAAGTCTGGGCGGCGGACCTTCTGGCATCCGCGAAGGCGAGGAAGTGATCTGCGCAAGCTGACACCGCCGGCGAACGCGGCCGGCAACTTGTCACGTAATAAGTGACAAGTTGCCCGGGCTGCAGCGGTTGACGAGTGGACTTGGCCAGTCGGAGACTGGCCCTACTTGCCGAAGTCCTGGCCGAACTTGGCGCGGTAGGCGGCAATGAGGCGGGTGGCGGGCTCCGTTTCGACTCGCGGTTGCTGCGAGACGCGGTACATCCAGCGATCTGCCTCTGCTTGGTTGCCCGTCGAGATCGCGTGGAACGCCAGAAAGATCAACGCGCCGGGATTATCCGGCTCGGCCTCCACCGCGCGATGCAGGTACTCGATGCCTCGCTCAAGTTCGCCGCGGGCCACGTGCACATGTGCCGCCTCAACGTAGGCGGCGGCCTCGTTCGGCCGCAGCTCGATCGAGCGGTACAACTCGACCAGCGCCTCATCGAGGCGACCGGCCTGGCGGAGCAGCGAGCCCCACATGAGCCGGAGGCTTGGCGAGTCGGGACAATGCTTCAGCCCAATCTGAAGCGTCCGCGCTGCCCCATCCCCATCGCCCAAGCCTTTTCGTAGCGCGCTCAACCTGGCCCAACCGTCCGCGAACTCCGGCGCGCGCCGCGTCATCTCCTCCAGCTCATCGAGCGCCGCGCTATAGTTCTTCTCATCAGTATACAATGTGACGAGCTGCAACCGGTAGGCGACCTCGTCAGGCGCGAGTGCGATCGCACGGAGAAGAAGTTGCCGCGCTTCCTCGGGATCCTTCCGAGCACCAGCGGCAATCGCGATGCGGTACGGGTCGAAGCAGACATCAATCAATGCATCGAGCCACGGGTCCGGCGGATCGCGGTACGCACCGGAGGCCTTCATCTTCGCCCGCACGGCGTCGGCGTCCCTCTGGCGACCCAGGCGCTCATACACGTTAACGATCAGATCGTAGCCAAGTGCGTAGTCGGTCAGTCGCACGACCTGCTCGAGCCGCGGCCGGGCCGTCGCCCACTTGCCTTGTTCGAAATCCAGCCGGGCGAGGCCAAGCAACGCGTACGGCTCGTCGGGCCAGTGTTGGAGGATCTGCTGGTACCGTTGCGTCGCCTCCCCTGGTTGATTGGACTTCAACGCACCCTCGGCGAGACGGAGCTGCGCGGGAAGGTAGTCCGGTGCGAGCGCCACGACGCGCTCCCAGCGCTCCATCGCCGGATCGAAGTCACCAAAGCCCGCGAGGATCAAGGCCGCGAGGTGCGGCCAGCGGGGCTCGTCCGGTTCGATGCGCTCGAGCGTCTCGTACGCGGACAATGCCTCCTGAAAGTAGCCATTGGCATGGTACAAACGCGCCAATTCACCCAGACCTTCGGTTGCCGTGCTGCGATCGAGTGCGCGACGAGTCGCTGCTGCGATTGCGTCGACCAGCCGCTCCTGCCCGTCGCCCAACGCCGGCGCTTCAGGAATCGCCGCTGCAACCTCACTCCGGACACGCTCCTGCGGCCACCACCACAGGCCCGTCACGAGCGCGCCCGCAAACACAAGGGCAGCGGCGCCCCACCGAAGCGTTTTCTTTGCGGCGGCTGTCATGGCTGCGCGCGTCTCCGCCACAGGAGAATGCGTTCCATTTTCTCATAGGGCGGATAAACATAGAACCCGCCGGTGACGAGGGCGACGCTCCCGTCCCCAGCGAAATCGCCCGCAGCGAGCGTGATCTGATCCTTCGGTACCATCGAGAGCACCCGGCGCTCGAAGTTCATCCGGCCATTGTTGCGAAACCACATGAGCGAAATCACATCGCGGTCCTTGTTCTGCCAGTCGGCGTAACCGGCAACGGCGACAACATCGGTCGCGCCGTCGCGGTCGAGGTCGACTCCGATGGGGCTGTACGCGCCCATGAGGTCGCCGATCCGTTGATACCGAAAATTTCCATTGCCCAGGTTCTCGAGCCATTGGATGCCGTGCCAGGGTCTTGGCCCGGGCGTCGCCGCCGGACCAAAGCCGTCCCCGTTTGCGAACAGGATGTCAGGGCGGCCGTCCTGATTGAGGTCGGCGACGCTCATCCCGCTGCTGCCGTAATCCTCATTGGCGGACGCCCAAAGCCGTCGCCGCGAGAACTCGCCGCGGCCGCGATTCTCAAACAGGTGCACCTCCTCCCATTGTTGTGAAATGTTGGATACGATGTCCGGCAGCCCGTCGCCGTTGAAGTCGGCGATGCCCACGTTGATCGCGCCCGAGAGTTCCAGCAGGACATGGCGACGAAACTCCCACGGACCGACGCGCTCGAGCCAGCTCACGTCACCCTGATCGTATCCGAACTGCGCGAGAGCCAGGTCGAGTTTGCCGTCGCCGTTCAGATCGGCGGCCCGCACGTCGGTGACGCGGGTGGAATGCTCGAGCACGGCGTGCGGCGTGAAGTTCTGCCGGCCGTCGTTCTCCAGAATGAACACCGTACCGATGCGATCGTTGTTGGGAAACACTTCGCCCATGCTGGCGACCAGCAGGTCGGTGTCGCCATCACCGTCCATGTCCGCCGGTTCCACCCGCACCGGCACCAGCATGCCGCGGGCGATCGTGGCTTCCTGAAACACGCCCCGCCTGACCTGGCGTATCCACTGGATGGTGCTGTTGCGGGTATCGCAGGCGACGATGTCGAGCAGGCCGTCCCGATCGAGGTCGATCGCGTTGACGTGGGCGATCCACGGCGGTGCATCGCCAGCGGCTTCCCCCACCCGCTCGAATTGCAAGTAAGTCAGATCGTTGACGATGGTGGATTGTCGCGGCGCGCGTGAGGACGTGGGTTTGGGAGCGTCGCTGCCGCAACCAGCCAGCGCGAGTGCGGCAACGAGCAGGAAAAGCCGCCGGCTCCAGGCACGCAGCGGGAAGGATCGTCGCCTCGAACGCATCCAGCAAAGATGCGGTGCGCGGGCGACCAGTTCAGGCCAAAAATGCATGCGGAAGGTGGCTTTCGTTGTGCATGGATTGGTGGGCTGCGGCGGCGATAACGACGCCGGTAGGCTGCGAGCTTGCTCGCGCCGAGGGAGCGCCCGCAAGCGGGCGGCCTACGCGGAACCAGGCCCGCCCGGCGGATCCTTCCGTGTCTTCAATGCGGGTAGGTTGGCATCGACGGCCTCGATGATGAGGACCCAATCTTCTTCCGGGCCTTCAGTGGGTGGCGTGAACGCATGGCGGCCTGTATTTGGCATTTCGCGACGTGCGTGAATCTCTCCGGTGCGCGGGTCGAACCAGAGGATAATTGCGGTTTCGCCGCGGACTTTTCCCAACACGAGCTCAACCGGACGTCCCTCAGCCAGGTACACCAACGCGAACTCACGTTGATCATCGAGAGCCGCGCGGATGTGTCGTGGGCCGTCCGGATTGTCTCCGTAGACGATCGACTGGTCGGGGCGCAGACGAAAGAACGGACGTTGCTCGAAGAGTCTGCGCAGGTGCTGCATGGAGCGAGCCCCCGGACGATCGAGCGCTTCGCGCCATTCAGACTGCGTGGGAATCGTCGCTTTCTCACCGCGACGGTGCATCTGCCAGACGGCATTGTGGCCGTAAGTGAAACCCGCGCCGCCCGCGAGCAGGCTCCAGTAGGCGCTTACGCGCACGTCGTGAGCGTCGAAGAAGCCGCGCGAGAAGTGCTCAGGGCGAACCAGCATGCCCTCGGCGTCGATGACGTCGGGCGGGATAGGGTCGGGCTCACCCCAGCGGATGAAATCCCAAAAACGGATCGCGATGTCCTCGTACGGAGGCTCCGCGTCGAGGAACGGCTTGCGCGGCTGCAGCAGCGCAAGTTCGGCAGCGGTGCGGTAAACGGGATTGAAGCGCTTCTCATGACCGCTCTGGAAGACGTTGAAATCGAGCCAAGGGGCGTTGTGAAACCACATCGCTGAGGTGTCGCCGCCGGCGGGATGATACGTCATCAGGTGCGCACCGCCGTCGCCTTCGCGAATGCCCGCTGCCATTGCGTCCCACGTGCGGTACGAGATCTCCTGCTCGATGGAGCGGTCGCCGCCGAGCATCCAGATGACGCGCGCTTCGCGGTAGCGATGGCCGAGGAAGCGGCCGTAGTCCGCGGCGTTGTCGGGATTGAACACCACAGGCCCGCTGCCGGCGCGGTGGCCCGCGACCTTGTCGCCCCACGTCGGAAGCAGCGCGATGTGGAACCCAAGACGCGCGGCCTCGCGCACAATGAAATCGACGTGCTCGAAATACGCCTCGTTCGGCCGACGCGGATCCAGATCGTGGAAGGGCACGTGGCCGTATGCGTTAGGCACGCGAAGGCCGTCGCGCTCCGCGAGGATCACGGCCTGAATCACGTTGAACCCCTGCTCGGCGCGGCAAGTGAGGTAGTGACGCGCCTCGTCGCGATCGAGCCGGTGAAAGAGCTCCCACGCCGTGTCGCCGATCCAGAGGAAGGGCTGACCATCCGCGGCGGTGAATATTCGCCCTTCGGGTGACACACGGAGATTGCCTGGAGAGGCTGTCACGGCGAGGAACGTCACGGTGAACGAAGCGAGGAGCGGGCGGAGGATCATCTGCGAACTCGGACACGAAGGGTGTGAACGGAATCGTCGGCCACTCCGTACCCAACGAATGGATGCGACAAACAAAATACCGGCGGCCCGAGAGCCGCCGGCATGTACTTCATACCTTGACCCAACCTAGAACTCGAACGTGTTCGTGATTTCCCACGTTCGCGGTGGCGCAATGCGGTAGGCTGCGGGCGAACCGTCGGGTTGGACCGTGATGGGGATCAGCTCGTCGCCCGTGAAGGCGTTGCGCACGTTGAGCTGGATGCGCCAGTCGAGCTTCGGCGTGAGCTTGCGGTGATAACCGACCCAGAAGTCGAAATTCGTCTCGGACGGGCCCATGTAGGGGTCCGCGATATCGAAGTTCAGCTCGGTCGGGGTCGAGCCGGCAATCGGGCGGTAGCCAATCGCAATCTCGTCCTCGTAGCGCACAGCCGCGCCCGCATTGATGCCCTTGAGGACGCCGCGATCGAATGAGTAGTTCGTGATCGCGTTGACGCGCCACTGGCGGAGCTCGGGCACAGCGGTGCCTTCCTGCAGCTTGCGCTGCGCCCACTCAGAGCCGACGGCGCGGTTCCAGCGGATCTCGGCGGTTTCAGCCGTGCTGGCGCCCCACCAGATGCGCAAGTCACCGACCGGCGTATTGCTGACCGCGTTCTGGTACGAGTCCATGAACTCGGATAGCGCCGAACCGCCGATGTTTTTGCGGATCGCCTCGGTCTTGCTGGCGTTGATTGCAATGCGCCAGTTGCGGGTCGGCTGCGCGGCAATTTCGATTTCGTACCCCTTGGACACGCTGTCCTCGGTGACTGCGAAGCCGAGCGGCGTGTTTGACACCGGCTGCTTGTTCAAGTCGGCCGGATCGTAGCCCCACGCCTCGAAGAAGCGCGGATCGACTGAAGCAATCCACGTATTGAACGCTTCGATGTGGCTATGCATCAGCGCGTCAGCGTCCGCCTGCGTTTGGCCCACGCCCGGGGCGTAGCGGAACGAGCCTGCGCTCGGGTGCGCGTACGGGTCGCCGGGAGGCCGGTTGGCGAGCGTGTATCCAAGCAACTGATGCTCGAAACGGCGGGACCACATCGTGGCGAGGGCGATCTCGTTGCCGATGTTGTAGGCACCGGCGAGCGCGGTGCTCGAGCCGTTGGTGACGGTCGTCTCGTACTTGTTCACACGGAGGCTCCAGCGGCCGTCTTTGGTCTCGATGCGGACGCCCTGATCCTTCGTCTGGCCGGAGGGCGGCGCGATCGGATCGTTCAGGAAGTTCACACGCTGCGACAGCGCCTCGAAGTTGCTCGAGTCGTTGTAGAATAGGCTCACATTCACGGGCCAGCGTTCCATCAGGCGATCAAGCCCCGGGAGCTGGTTGAGGTGAGCGACCGCGGTCCACGCATGCGAGGTGACCTCGACGCGGTTCGTGTAGTCTTCCGGCAGATGGTACGAGTTCGGGTTCAGGTTGAGGCGGCCCGTCGTCGGGTTGCTGCTCGGCGAGTTGATGTTGCGGGTTTCACCCCACGACTTCGAGATGTCCTTGCGGACGCCCCAGGTGCCGACAAGCGCGTCGTTGAGGAAGTGGCCCTGCCAGACGAAGGCCTGAGAGGCGACCTTCTGCCGACGAAGCTCGGCGGACGTCGTGAGCATCTGGCGGTTGGCCTCCGTCTGATCGGCGTCGATCACGTTGTAGGGACGATCGACCCAGCCGACGTAGTTGGCAGGGTTCTCGGACTGCGTGCTGACGAGCGGGTTGGCGGGGGTGCCGATGAGCGTCGTGTCGGTCCAGGGATCTGCGGGATTGACGCCAGCGGGTGCGTTCCAGGTCGAGTCGAACACGCGGAGCGTCGCGCCGGGCCCGATTGTCGAAATCCCGCCGGGGTTCGGGATGTTGGCGCCAGCGGCCTGGTTGCGGCCGGCGAGCGAGGGCCCGAGGTAGATTACCGTCGTGGGCGTGAGCGTGTTCGTGTTGAACTTCAGCTCGCTGCTGCCGGCGGGACGGTTGAGCGAGGCCACGAACGCGTCGTCGGAACCATAACGCTGCCAGGTGCGGGTATCGACATTGAACTCGTCCTGGGCCACGAGGCCGGTGACTGTATGGCGACCGAGGATACGCGTCAGCAGCGTGCTCTCGCGATTGCGTTCGAAGTCATGCGTCGCGAACGCGGTCACGCGGCCGGACTCGCGCTCGGACTTCGATTCACGGTTGTAAGCGCTCATGCCGTAGATGAACGGCCGGCCGACGTTCGGGTTGGGCGAGCCGTCCGGGTACGTCGTCATGATGTCGATCATGAGGCTGGGCGTGCCGAGGACGGAGGACTGGCCGCGGGTGACGTTCTCGCGGTTGTACGTCGCCTCGAGACCAACACGGTCCTGGAAGAAGGTCTGGGCGAGGTTGACATTGTAGACCCGGAAGTCGGTCCACTCGCGCTTGTTGTCGCCGTCGATCAGCTTGTCATAGAAGTTGAACACTGACGGATCCGTGAGCGACTTGTCCTTGTAGACGCCCCACGAGTAGTACGGCAGGCGCGCCTTGCGCGCGAAGTTCGAGTAGGAGCCGATCGCCGAGGCGCGGGCGAAGGGAAGACCGGCAATGTTGCGGTCCTGCGTGCCGTTGGGCGCGAGTCCGAAGTCGCCCTTGGGTTCCCACAGCAGACCGTTCAGCGGGGACGTGCGGGAGCCGTCGAAGTTGATCGTTGGGTTCTCGAAGCGCCACTCACCCAGCCACGGATTAAACGCGGCGTTCTCCCCGCTGTAAGGGAAGCTGCCGGCGCGCACCTCCTCGAGGGGGCCACCGTCGGGCGTGCGTCCGAAGCGCTCCGCGAACTGCGCGAAGGAGTACGTCCGCTGGTCGGTCGCGTTGAAGGTTTTTTCGGTACCGTTCGCGCGGTAACCGGTGTACGTGCCCTCGTGGAACCAGGGTGTGAGCTGGTCGTATGGCGGGAGCTGCCGCGGCATGTTGCTGCGCACCTCACCCGCTTCGATATTGGCGCGGATGATCGTGCGGGCGCTGCCGCGCTTGAGGATCTTGGGCTCCCAGCGGGTCGCGGCGAACACGCGCTTCTGGCGGCTGAACGCCGGATCCTGCTGGAATTTCGTGTCGTCGTACAAACCGGCGACACGGAGCGCGAGTTCCTGCGGCAGCAGCACGCGATTTGCGTTCAAAGTCGCACGCGTGCTGTCGTGGCTGCCGTAGGTCGCCGTGATCTTGGTGGAATCCTTGAACGAGGCACCGGCCGTGCGGGCGTTGATGATGCCCGCAGGTTTGCCCTGGCCGAACAGGATCGAATTTGGACCACGCTGCAGGTCGATGCCGTCGATGTTGTATCCATCCCACGGAATGTCCGTGAGGAAGAAGTCGCGGGTGTTGTCCGCCGCGGAGAGGCCGCGAACCCGGGTGTTGTTGTTCGGGTTGCCGAAGTGGCTCGACTCGTCGAGCACGGCTCCGTCACCTACCCCGGCGTAGTTGCCCTGGATGCCGCCGACCTCGGTGTTGGTCGTGTACTGCAGCAGCGTGGCGTTGTTGGTGGCGCCGATGTCCTCGAGCATCTGCGGCGTGATCACCGTGACCGCGTTGCCGATGTCGCGCAGCTTCGTGTTGAGGCGATTACCTGCCAGCGTTGTCTCGGCGAGATAACCACCATCTTCCTGCTCAGCCGAAACCTCGAACGGCGAGAGGACAACGATGTCGTCGGACTGCGCTGACTCGTCTTGGCGCGTGTCGACGCGCTGAGCCCAGCTGATGCCGGGCCCGCAGATCATCGTAAGCGCCGCCAGAGTGGCGGTCGTACGGTTTCTTGGGTATTTCATGGGTTAGGGGGCTTGGGGAGGGACGCAGGGCGGCCCAAAGGGCTTGTCGTGCGCGTTCAGCGGCAGCGTCACGCGGTGGGAATTGTCAGGAAGGGAGCCAGGACTGGTCGCGGCATTAACCATACTTCCGTTCGTCTTTAACGAACGTTTTCTGCGCTCCGAAATTCGATTTCATTGTCCTCGGTGCTCGGAGCCATGCTGTCAAATGGTAAACGGCCCTCATCGGGGGAATAATCATAAGCACACGCATCTAATGTTTATATATGCTGAACGCTTTTAACCGACGTGATTAGAGCGCGGTCAACGCGAACCCTCACATTGCCTTGGGGAGGCTGAATCAGCCTGCTCCGAGATCCTCCTGAATGCGCTGGAGCAGGATGATCAGGACCGCGGCGTCGAATTCCGGATTGTCCTTGAAGGTTGCACGCAGGCCCTCGACCTGGCGTTCGAGCGTGGCGATGGGCTCCCTCATGACGAGTGCGCGCACCGTGAAGCGGCGGAACATGCCGTCGCGACGTTTGAAGTTGTGTCCAGTTTCCCGATACCAATCCGGGTTGTCCCGATCGAGCTGCTCCTCGATCGCCCGGACCTGGGGCAGCGCGAAGTCACGGAGCACAACGGGATTCCCGTACCCGCGATCCCAGTAGTACTGGCCGTCGGAACCGTTCAGCGAACCGTCGCCGGTCGCGGAGGCGGTGCCCGGTGTGGTCTGCTGTATCGGCCCGAGCAGGACGGGCGACATGCCGCGTCGCGCCCAGGACCGGTCGTCCGCCAGGCGCTGTCCGCCTTCGAGGTAACCGGGCGCGCTCGCCGCATGTTGGGCAAGACGCAGCATCGCGCGCCGCTGGAAGCGAAGGTCACCGGCTGCCTCGGCTCCCTTCACGAGCCCCACGAGCGCCTCACCGATCATGGTACCGCCATCATAGCGGTACTGGACGAAACCTCCGTGCCAGATGATCTCCGTCAGCTCCTTGATCCGGTCCCAGTGCCGGACCATGACGCTGTAATCGTCGATGCCCTGGCAGAAATAATACATCTTCGAGAGCATCTCGACGACGCCGTAGTACGGCTCCGCGACGCCATACGGATAAGTGAGATTGCCATAACGGAAGCTGCTCCCGAGGTAGGGCGACATGTCCGGCCAGAGGCGCTCGCGCCATTCCTCGCTAAAGATGATCTCGTCGTGGCCGTGCTCGACGCGCTCGATCAGCTGACGGCGCCGGTTGTCATCAATGAGCGGGTACCCGGAGAACAGGTCCGGTTTGTCGATCATCGGCCAGATGTGCGGCATAAAGTGCGGCCGCGCCATGACCCGGTCCATGTTCGCCTCGAAGATCTTCGCGAGATCGAGTTCGTCGAGTTGCGCGAGATACTTGCGGCCCAGCGGTGACTTGCTCAGCCGCTGGCGGTCGAGCCGCGGCGGCAGCGTATCGAGATCGACCGTGGGCAGTTCGAGGCGAATCTCAGATGCGCCGAGCACTCCGAGGTACGGGCCCTGGAACAACCGGTAGCCGAGGTCACTGAGGTTCGCCTTCGGAAAACGCTCGATCGCATCGCGGCTCGACAACAGCAGCGGCAGCGGCGCGATCAATGTCTCCTCGACCGGCCACTGCGACAGGCTTTCGGAGTACGCGAAGCGCTGCCTGATTTCGAACGCCTCACGCTCCGGCAGGTACTGCCACGTTTCGTCGACGCCAACAGGCAAGCGTTGGCTGCGGCTCTGCCAGGTGCGAATCCGCTTTTGAACGTCACCGGGCAACGCCCCCTTCCCCACCCACGACTGCGTGGTCGCCTTGTCCACCGCTGCGATGCCTTCGAGCGGCAGCAGCGTGAGGGCGTTGCGATCCGCGCCGCGGAAGTGCCACGACAGGCCACCACCAGCAGCCACTGCGATGCGCTCGGGACTGCGGTTCGGATAAACCACCATCGGCAAATCGGTCGCGCGCGGGTCGTCCTTCCGCGCGAACCACACGAGTGCCCAGCCCTCAGCCAGCGGACCGTCCTTCGCCTGGTCAAAGAGCCGCGCGCCGTCCTTCACCTCGCGCACGGTCACACCATCGCGCAACGGCAGTGCAATATAGGACGGACCCGTCGGTTGACCCACCTTTCGCATTTCGTCGAAGAGCGTGATGTCCGGCGAACTGGTGCGATAGCTCGTCGCTGGATGAAACGGCGTGGTCAGGATCGTCAGGTCTTCCTGCCGGCCCTCGCGCTGCCCCGTGAGCATGAGCTCCACGACGCGCGGCCGCGGCTCCAGCGCTTCGCCGTGCGCGTGCGGGCCGACGGTGCGATTGACGCTGCGGACGTCATTCACATCCCGCGTATCCACCAGCACATGACGGACGCGGCCCAGCCGCCACGGACGGAATTCCTTGTGCGACCAGGACTGGTTGACGAAGTCGAGGTTGAAGAACCCCTCGAGCAAGCCGATGCGAGGCCAAAGCGTGGCTGCCTCGGCGACCGGCGTCTCGCCGATGTCGTCGCGCTCCGGGCGCACCGACGCGAGCGCGTTCGCCGAGGGTTTTCCCAACGCGAGCAGACCGTTCTGCGACGCGTACTGCCAGTTGGTGCCGTCGCCGGACCAGCCGGTGATCTTTGGCGGCGTCCACTCCTGCCCGGTCGGAAACGGAGCGTCGTGAATGGAAACGTCGAAGCCAATGAGGTCGCCCGGTCGCAGATCGACCTGCGCCACTTCCATGAAGTGCGCGAGCGGCACGCGGATCTCCGTCCGATAACCGGTCGGCGTGAGCGTGCTGCCCGCGTCCCAACGTCCCCAGGTCGGATCCTGCGAGATGTCGGCAAGGTTGCCCTCCTTGCCGAAGGGCCAGACGCGGTACTGCAGGTTGAAGCGATAGTTCAGCAGCGGGTCGAAGAAGATCTCGATGACGTCGTTGTGCGGCTCATACGCGTTCGACTGCTGCTGGTTGACCTCCTCATCCTGCACCTCCACCGCGAGGTAAAGGCTCTCCGCATCCCAGGCCGCCATCCAGTAACCCACGTTGCGCGCGCCTTCCGGCAGGGGCTTCTCATCGTGATGCTGCCGCTGGATGGGCGCGCGGGCCGCGGACGCCCACACCGCATCATCGAAACGGCCATCGATCACCGGGGCCGCGCCCTTTAACGGCTCCGCCTGGTAGAGCGGAAGCTCGGATTGGGGCGCGGACGCGGCCACCGCCGCGCCTGCTGCGGCGAGCCACGCCATCAGGATTCGTTGGAAGGGCTGGGTCTTCGCTGTCGTCATGATAAAATCAAGCTTCGGCCGGCGAGCTGCCGGGCGCGGGCCAGTTGCGGGACGCGTCGTCGAGCACGAGCACCCAGTCCACGAGTTCGCCGCGCACCGGCGGAGCGAACCGCTGTATCGCGCCGGCTGGATACGTTCCAAGACGGACAGTCGCACCCGTGCGGGGATCGAAGCGCCACGCGTTGATCGCCGTGCCCGAGATGCGATCAAGCCGCACCTCGACCGCTCGCCCCTCCGGGACGTACACCATGGCGAACGCGCCGTCGGCGCCGCGTGTCGCCACGCAACGCGCGCGACCGTTGCCAGGCGCGAGAGCTGACGCGACGAGGATCTCATCATCCGGTTCGCGACCGGCGACGGGACGCGACTCGATCAACCGCCGTCCATGACCGACATGGAACGCACCGGGCTGACAGAGCGCTTCCTTCCACGACATCAACGGCGCGATTTTTCCGGAGCCTCCCTTCTCGAAGAACTGCCAGATCGAATGATGGCCGTACGTGTGCCCGCAGGCACCACTCAACACGTCCCAATAGAATGCCCGGCGCACCTCCGTCGCCGTGCTGTAGACCGGCTGTTCGGTTTTCAGCCCGATCGGGATATCCTCGTAAACCGGCTCAGCATCCAGCACCGGCTTTGCGGGATCCCGCTCGAAGTCGGCCCGCGTCGCGGCGTACGGAGTGAACTCCACGCTGTGACTGTTTTGCCGCACGTTGAAATCGAGCCACTCCTCGTCGTGAAAGTACTCCGCGGAGCCCTTCTCCCCCGACGGATGAAACGTGATGAGGTGGCGCCCGCCATCACCGCGGCGCAAACCAGCTGCCATCGCGCGAATAATCGCGCGATGTGCCGGTGTCTCCGGCGGACGGTCCCCGCCGAGCATCCAGAGGATCGGCCGCTCCCGGTAACGACGGCCCAGCCATTCGCCATAAGCTTCCGCGTTCGCCGACGTGAAGATCTCAGGCCCCAAACCCCACTTCTGATTCCACTTGTCGCCCCAAGTCGGCAGCAACGCGGTGTAGAGCCCAAGCGCCTCCGCCCGCTCGATCACCCAATCGACGTGTCGGAAATAGGCCTCGTTGGGCCGCTCCGGGGAAAGCCCATGGAGCGCATGTTCGCCATAAGCATTGGGGACCCGCAATCCGTCCGCCTCCGCGAGGGCGACCGCCTGGATCACGTTGAACCCCTTGGCTGCGCGATCCCGCAGATAGAGCTCCGCCTCGTTTTGGTTCAGCCGGTGAAACAGATCCCACGCGGTGTCCCCTAAATAGAAGAACGGCCGGCCCTCGGTCGTGACGAGATGGCGCCGGTCTTCACTGACTTTCAGGGCGGGAAGCATCAAAAATCCTCAGGTTTAGGTTGATCGACGGTTGGGCTCGACGGGGCCGCCGACAGGGACTGCGCGAGTTCCCGGGAAAGAGCGGCATCCGTGAGCGATGAATCCACCGGCGGCAACCAGCGCCAGGTCACAATCGTTTCCAACACTTCCCCCGGCGCCAGCAGTCGAGCCACTCCCAACGTTTCCAGCTCGGCGTAACGCTGTTCCTGATACAGCTGCAGCGAGGTTCCCTCCGGATATAAACCAGCCGCGGCGAAGGCGACCTGTTGCACCAGCACCCCGTCCGACCACACACCGGCGATCCAATGCCCGAAGGTGCCGAGCTTCTGTTGCCGCGTGGGATCCGGGTGAAACACCACCGCGCCTTCGAGCCGAACGACGCTCCCCTCCGCGAAACCCTGTGGCTCCAGCGGCGGCCGCGGCCGAATGCCATTCAAATTCACCGGCTGCTCGAAAGCGGGAAACGCGTCCGGGGCGACATCGAACACCACCCGCTCGGGCATCGGGACCTGCGTGATGCTCCACACCTGCGCCGGGAAGGGAGACGCGCGCAGCTGAGTGATGCGATTGCGGATCCGAAGCACCGGCTGCGTCGGGTCGAGCTCAAACTCGCGCTCCAATTGGTGATGGAACGAGTCGCTGACGGGAAACACCAAGCGCGCCCGCAGAGGGCCCAACTGCTCTGCGGCCGCCGCTCCCTCACCGTCGACCGCAGTATCCGGCGGCCAGGTACGGTTGAGCGCGTAGCGCCAGAAGGGCTGCGCTGCCGGCCAGACCTTGTCGCCGCCCCAGTTTTCATAGCCCGCCTGCGCGGCCTCCTCGGATCGGGCGGCGGAGGAATTCACCCAAAGGATGTTGCGCGCGTCCGCATCCCGCGGCCGAAACTCCATGACTCGCCCGACCGCGGGATCGATCACCACGCGCACCGCCGTGTTCTCGAGCACAAGCGGTGCTTCCGAGGACGCCGCGGCGCATAACGCAGCGGCCAGGTGGACGCAGAAAAGGATCGCCGCGACCGGGAGCATGCGGCGGCGGGGCGACACGCGGTGATGGAGCGCGCAGAGGGTCATGGTTCCAGCGCCCATGTCGCTTTGGCCGGTTCGTCCCCAGCTTCGTTTGTGAGCGTTCCGTCCAGCGCGACGAAAACGAACGGCGTTAACGCGAACTCCGCGCCCGACCACGGCTCGGTGGCGAGCGACGGTACATCCGCGGAAGTCGCCAGCCTCCTCCAACTCGTCACGTCCAGCACGCGCCGCGCGACCGGCGAAAAGTTCTTCGGCAGCCGAACTTGGATCGTCTCCGGCGTGAGGTTCGCCACCAACAAGCGTGCCGCCTCAGGCCGTTCCAGCAGCAGCGCACTGACTCGCCGCTCGCGGCTGACGTGAACGCGGCGATAGCGCGTCGCACCCGCAAGCTCACGGAAAAGAAAATAGAGGGGATAACGCGCACCGGCCGGGGCGGGAAAGCGCACCGGACTTTGCGGGGTTCGCGCCTGCATCAACCCGCGCGCACCAACCGTCTCGTAGTACGTGATGGCCGAGACTCCCGCTGCAGCAAGCTCGGCGAGGCTTCCCAATGTCCACCCCGCCGCAAAGAGGGAAAGTTGACGAAGGTCCACATCCACGTCGTCAGCTCCGACGGAGCGCGGGCTGGTGGCGTTCGGATTCCACCGCATCCGAAAAGTGATGGGGCTCACCTGCACCTCGGCCTGACCAGCGAACGCTCGCGCCGAAGCAACCGTGTGCGGCTGCGCTTCGAGGGTTTCGACCAGCGACGCACGATCGAATGCGTGCACCTGAGGATTGATCGAGTACGTCAGGAAATCGAGATCCTCCGGCGCGACACGGGCGCGGTTGAGCTCGGCGAAAAACGCATCGGTGCCCGCCCCGACACCCGCGCCCGGAAACGCTCGCCGCAGGACACGCACGGTCGCTGAAAGCAAATCCGCGGGAGTCACTTTTTGTCCGCGCCCTAAAACCACCACCCGCTTCACCCGTGCCGCTGTTGACGCGCACAACCGGACCAGTGCATCGATCTCGCGCTCCTCCCCCAGGAAAAGAACCAGCTCCAGAGGCAGACTCAGGTCCACCGCTTCGCCGAGGGCCGAACGCAATTGTTCCTCCCACCCGCTCGCAACCAGGTCGACCTCGCATCGGTAATGCGACAACAACAGCGTGGTCAGCGCGGCTTTGTCGCCCGCATCGAGAGTGCCGACTTCCCGGGAACGCGCGATGCCCACCTGCGGCAGGGCCCGCGTCTGCGGGTCGAGCACCAGTTGGACTTCATCCGGCGGTGCAGTCTCGTTCGCTCGGTCCGTCGCACTGCCCACGTACCCGAAGATCACCCGCTGGTGCACCTCGTCACCTAAGTTGACCGCCACCGGCAGTGGTCGCGCCAGCGGCGTGCAGTAGGTCTTGAAGGAGGCGTCCGTCCAGTTGCGTTGGTCCTCCATCTCAAACACGTCGCCTTCGAAACGCAGTCGCGCCACACCGTGCGCCGCAGACCAGCTGAGGCCGGCGATCTCACGAAAGACCACGTCGCCCTCGATCAGGCGCGGAAACCGCCCGGACTCCTCAGTACCGTCCGTATGAATGACGTCGATACGTTCGCCGACGCAACCGGCCAGCGGGTGCTGCACCGTGAAGCCAATCCGGTTGCGCTTGAAGGCGGTGAGCGCGCGTCCGTCGAAGGAGCAGTTCAGACTCCCGTCGGCCCGGCCGTCGACCTCGATGTCAGCCTCATAATGGATCGCGCCGGCGGCGAACCGCGCCCGATAGTGGAGCCGGAACCAATCGGCGTGCGCGTCGAGCTCCTCATCGAACACGCGAAACGGGACCGTGTTCCAATCCTGGTCTCGGACGGCGAAATTGATCATGCGGAGGACTTCTCGGCCCCCCACCCGGATGTAGCGCAGAAAGCCGCCGGCGTAGTCGACACTGACGGGGCCCGCGCGAAGCGTCCGGACGGGGGGTTCCATCGCGGTCTCGCCGGATGCGAGCAGGAGATCAGTCAACGCTGCCATTACGTCCAGCCCTTCAGGTGATCGCCCGGATCTGGTTCATGACGGACGCCGGCTCGAAGAGGTCGCGCCAGTTCCGGTTGATGATGGTGTTGCGCCCCAGCTGAATCGCCTTGAGCGCACCATCAGAAAACTGCCCGCCAGGCAGCTGCCCGAACAGAAGCGCGAGTTCGATGTTGAGATGCCCGAGGAAAAAGTCTGTGGCGGCGTCACGCGGCACACCCTTTTCCACCACCAAGTCGACCGCCTCCTTCATCAAGGTGACGAGGCTCGCGGTGAAGGTCTCCGACAAAGCGGGCTCGAGCAGTCCCATCTGCTCGAGTGAAATGCGATGGGCCGTCGTGACCGGCGCATAGATTGTGCGAGCCAGGGCCTCACCGTCGGCGTAGTCGTCATCTGTGCCCTGTACCAATGCGCAAACCACTGTCTGCCGCGCCTTGAACCCGCCAAAGTAGTCGAAATGGGAGTCTCGATCCGGCTCCCAATTGAAGACCGACGGATGGCTGGGATGGGTGGCGAAATAGGCGATGTCGTGGCGCGCGGGCAGTGCCCCCGCGAGCGGCGCCGCAGGGTCAAGGACCACGACCATTGCAGCCGGCCGTAGACGCGGCACGTACTGGGCGGCGACCTTGGCAATGAGCACGTCTGGAACGGCGAGAATCACGATGTCCGCCTGCGGAATCGCCACTTCCGGATCCGCGGCCATCAGCCCTTTCTCGTGGAGACGGGCCAGTCCGGCGGAGCTGACCTCGAGGTAACTCACCTCGTACGGCGAGCCGAGCAACCGATCGGTCAGTCGACCGCCCATTTTCCCTCCAGCCCCGACCAACGTGATCTTGCGTCGTATCATGAAAAAAATCGAGTCAGAGCACCTCGCCACGGAGGATGGACTCGAAGTAACGCTCGTTGCCATTTTGCCCGCCCTTGAGCGCGATCTCCAAACCGCGCAGCGCCGGATCGGCCACATGCGCCCGGCATAACGGTGCGCCGGGGGCGATCGGACAAGCCATCTCCAAAGCATGGATACGTAACGCGCGGGCGGCGAAGCCCGACGTGTCACCGCCTGCGACGACGACCCGCTGCGGACCCACGTCTGCCAACAGGCGGCGCAGGATTTCCCCTTGCGCCGCCGCGATGACAGTCCCCGCTCTCGGACCCACCCCGGTCCCGCCTGAGGCGCGCACGTTGGTTCGGGCAAGGTTCGGGTCCTCCGGTCCTCGTGCCGCGTAAACCAGCGGACTACGGTCTTGCCTCACGCTCTGCACGGCCGCTGCCACCACCCGATTGATCTCGTGGTCCCGCGTCGCCCGGTCGAGCACCGCCACCGTATCCAGTCGAATGTCCGTGAAACCCAGATCGAGCGCACATTCGATCTGCCGCGCCGTGCCGGGTGCGGCACTGCCCGCGATCGCGATCACACGCCGGGCGGATCCGAGCGGTTCTGTTGAAGGCTGCATCCGTGGCAGCCCGCCGTGACCCGCCAAATAACCACAGACCGCCGCCTGCACGCCGGAAGAGCCGACGATGAGCTGCGGCTTTGCCGTGACATGGGTGCAGATCAATTCACCGACAACCAACAGGTGCCGATCCTCCACCGCGTCGAAGAGAACGAACGCGCTGTCGCGGGCGAGGCGGCGCAGTGTTTCGCTGGCTTCGGCCGTTGGGCAGCCGAGCGCACGGAGGTCGATCAGGCCTACCCGGCGCGACGTCATCGCCGCGAGATGCCGTCGCAGGTCACTCTCGGTCATGGGCGTGATCGGGTGCCGAGCCATCGTCGGATGTCGATCCAGCCGGTGCATGGTGCCGCCGGCTTGGGCGAATAGATTGCCGAAGGCGCAATAACGGCCGAGCGCGGGCGCCGCGACCACAAGAGGCACCCACGACGAGGGAAATGCGTCCAGGGCCAGGTCTGTCGCCACGCCGAGGTTGCCGATTTCCGGCGCCGAGTCGAACGTGCTGCAGACCTTGTAGTGAAAGAATCGTGACGGATGAGCCGCGATGCGGTTGAAGACCTCCGGGAGCGTCGCGCGCATCTGGGCCGGTGACATCGTGCGGCTCAAGCCAGCGACCCCAAAGGCCTTGAGACGCCCATCCTGCCCGGCCGGCGGACGGATCAACCGGAACGCCAGCACTTGTTCCGGCGTGGGCGGTTCGAGAAACAATGCAGTCGGCACGCCGTGCGCCGTCAGCGACTCCAGCACGTCGGTCGAACCGGTGAAATCGTCACCGTAGTAGGTGAAAAGCAGCTCGTCGGTCGCCGGATTCATCGCGCGCCGAAGAAGGTGATCGCCGCCTGAAGTTCCGCGTGGGACCGTGCCGCCTCTTCCAGCGGCACACCTGCCAACGCGGCGGCCCACGCTTGGCGCACGCTCGCCACCCCGGCACGAACGCCGTCAGGATGTCCCACGATTCCGCCGCCGCAAAGGTAAAGCAGATCCGCCGACTCAAGTGCCGCCAGCGTATCCGGCGCCTGTCCCGCCCATTGCCCGGAGGAAATGACCGGCATCGCCGTATCGTCCGGGCGGAACAGCGGGGTCAGGCAGGCCCGCGCCGACGCGACAACGGACTCGTCCGATTCGCAGAACTTGTTGCGAAGCCCGTTGCAGTGGAGATGATCGACGCCGAGCAACCGCCAGAGCTGCTGCATCACGGTGTAGCTCACCCCCACTGCGGGGCTTCGGTAAAGGAGTCCCCAGCCGTTCCGGTGGCCATGAATCGGCACCGCGGTGTGCGCCGCCAGCGCCTGCATGCCTGCGGGCCCCACGCCGTGCAGACTCGCCATGACACAGGTGCCGCCGCGAGCCACCACGTGGTCATGCCGGCGCCGCATCTGGTCAACGTCGCCACTGACGTTAAACGCGTACATCGGCCGTCGTCCGGTCCGCTGCGCGTGTTTCTCGATCGCGGCCATGACCGCATCGACTCGTCGGGAGAACGGTGAGTGCGGCGGGTCCGCCATCAACTCGTCGTCCTTGATGAAATCGATACCGCACGCGACAAGGTCCTCCACCCTGGCGGCCGTTTGCTCCGGGCTGAGGCCCACACTGGGTTTGATGATCGTGCCGAGGATCGGGCCCTTCGAGACACCCGCGAGCCGGCGCGTCCCGGCCACGCCGAAACGCGGCCCCCCATAGGCGTGCCCGAACTCCTCTGGAAGCTGCAGCCGGAGCAATCGAAGCCCGGTGAATTCACGCAATTCGAAGAGATTGCCTGCGACTGTCGCCAGCAGGTTGACGACGTCCGTCCCCAGGTTGTGCAACGGCCACGAAATCTCGGCCACCGCTTGCCGATACATTCCCCCGCTGTCGACTGGCCGCCCCGCCGGCAGCGACGGCGTGCCGGTTGTACCTATTTCACGGATACTCTCGATGGTTGCGCGATACCGGGCCGTGAGTTCCTCGCTTTCACCAGCCACTTTGACGAAGGTGCCTGAGGACTGCTCCCCGGCGAGCACCGCCAACGCCCGCTCCAGCGGCAGAGGCGTCTCCACCCAGTATTCCGCCACGATTCGACGGGACCGCAGGTCAGTGCCGGGAAGCGGAAGCCCCGCCGAAGTGACGGGAACAGCTGTGGTTGGACGGGGCAAACGAAAGCGGGGACTAAGGTGGGTACAGGTGGATCGTCCCCGCTTGCCATTGCGGCTGGGCAGTCGCAAGAAGCGCGGTACGTTCCTCTCAGCCGCAGCCAAAAACCCTATTGCTGTTTTGTCAATAAAGTTTCCTATTCTGCAACATGACTCAATCCTCTGAAGAGGGCGTCGCCCTGTCCGCCCCGGAGAAGAAGATCGCCCGCCGGCTGGCTCAGCTACGTCAGGATCAAGACATCACGCTACGCGAATTGAGTGAAAAAACCGGTTTCTCCGAGTCCTACCTGTCACGTGTCGAAAACCTGAAGATGCCGGTCAGCGTCGCGAACCTGGCCAAGTTCGCGGAGGTGTTCGGCGTGTCGATCGCGAGCTTCTTCGATTCGGAGGCTTCAAGTGCGCGCGTCCAGCTCACGGTCGCGGGCGCGGGCGAGCGGGCTCAGCTCCGCGGTCCCGATGGAGTGTCGATCCGCTTGCTCGCCGCCGGCATCAAGGGCCGCATTATGGAGCCGTTTGTGGTCGACGTCGATTCGGCCCGCCCGCAGGCACCGCTCCAGTCCCATGAAGGCGAAGAATTCATCCACGTCCTTAAGGGCCGGTGCCGCATGATCATTGGGGACCGCGCCTACGACATGAAGAGCGGTGATTCAATTTACTTCGATTCCGGCATACGTCACCGCGTCGAACCCCTCGGCGGCCGCCCGTGCGAAATCCTCTCCGTCGTGACATCGCGCGACTTCACGTTTCACGGCAATCTCAACCGGCTCATCAACGCGTAGCACAAAACGCAGAGACCCACACCTCCGCGGCTCGCGGCGCGAGTAGCCCACCTACAGAGGCCGCGCGCCGCCGCGGTGGGCGATCAGTCCCGAGGCGCCGGGCCGATACCAGATTCAACCATGGAAACTCGGCACATGAATCAACGCGTTGCGCTCGGCACTCGCATAACTCGCCCACACCAGTCGCGCTGTTTCGAGGTTGTCCGCTCCCGTTGTTTCCGCACGCCCTCCGCGTAAACCCGCCAGGAGGTCGCGCTGTGCATCGACGATACTGGAGTGCACCACAGCATAAGCCGGATCGCCCCACTCATACAGCTTCGGTCGCACGGTTTCCGAGACCGTGCCCGCGCGTGTCGTCACCGAGATGGCGAAATCCGGTCCCAGACGAATCGAACCCTCGGAGCCCTCAATGAGCAGCAGCGTCTGCGGAAAAACTTCGCGCTCCAGCCGGCTGGCGTAGGACATTTCGGCGAAGCAATGCACCCCATCGCGCAGGTGCATGAGGACACTGGCAACATCTTCTCCCCGAATGCCTGGGTTCACGCGCGCCGTGCGGCAATAGAGGGAATCGACTTCGCCAAACAGGAAGCGACAGATGTCGAGCACGTGCGATCCGATGTCCGTCAGGATGAATCGCTCCAACTCGGCGAGGAAGGGCTGATTGTCGAAGACCGGAAACGCGGAGCAAAAAGAGACTCTCGATCTGAAAACTCGGCCGATCGCGCCGTCCAGCAAGAGCGCCTTCACACGACGGATCGGCGCCTGCCAGCGAAAGTTCTCGTTGACGAAAAGCTGCGCTCCCGACCGCTGCGCGAAATCCACCATATGGGTCGCTTCCGCCAAGGACGGCGCCAGCGGCTTCTGACAAACGACGTGTCGCCCCAGCCGGAGCGCCTGCTCCGCGAACGCGCGGTGGGTATCGACGTCCGTGATGATGTCGACGAAGTCCAAGTCTTCAAACTCGAGAAGTTGCTCGACCCGATCATAAACGCGTCCACCGAACTTCGAGCTAAAGGCTTCCGCTTTTGCGCGCGTGCGGTTGTAGACGGCCACGAGTTCCACCTCGCCAGCCTCGAACCAACCGGGGATTTGAAAATTTGACCAGAACCCGGTCCCAATCACCGCGAACTTAAGCTTCATGGGAGCAACTCCCATTTCTTAAGCCGATGCGTTGGCAAGTCGTTTCATTGCCTCGCACGCGCCAACCATTCGGCCGAGCGCCTGGTGGAAGAAGATGAGGCAACTGAGCCACCGGCCTCCGTGAGTGAGCCGGCCCGGGTGAGCATGGCACGCGACCCGGTGCCGGCCGAGGCCGTCGCTCCAGCGTGGCAGCTCTCACCAAACCCGATCGACGCCGGCGCCGGCGCCCCTGCGTTTCTTCCCATGGCTCGCCCATTGTCCGGACTGGTAGACGCCGCACTCGCTTCGTCGCAGACGAATGAAGGCCGCGAGCGCACGCGCAGGGCCATCGAGGCAACGGGCGGCCCCTGGTATTCCGCGGATCCAGCGAATCCCGTCCTTATCGTCCGGCGTAACCAAGAAGGCACTACGCGACTAGGACGTTTCGAAAACAGAATCTTCCAGCCGCTCCCGAGGCAGTAGCCTCCACCGGCCAGAGACCGATAGACAAATTTCGTCTCCTCAGGCGGGGCCATCCCTGAGGTTAGGCGCTGCCAAGCATGGCTCGCTCGTCGCGATATGTTGCCTTACTGCGGCCCATTGGCTTCTCTGGCGAGCCATCCGTTTTTTGCTGAAATAAGCCGAAGCGAGTGACCAGCGACGCATCCTATACGATACATTTTCCGGCAATATCTTGCCAGGATCGCGAAAATGTATCACATACGATACATGGACTGGGTCGCTGTGGGGGAATTGATACGCGAAGCTCGACGCAAAGCCGGCTTCACTCAGGCGGCGTTGGCGAAGGCCATGGGGATGAGCCGTGCGACCATTTCTCGATTGGAGAACGGTGTTCTCGAAGAGCTCGGCGTGCGGAAACTGGTGAACGTATGCGACCGGCTCGGACTTGAGTTGGTCATCCGCGAACGGCGGCCCCTGACGCTGCACGAAACGTACGAGAAGAACCGGCGGGAGCGGCGAGAGGCGGCGAAGCAGACCAGCGACATCCTAGCGAAGCTGCCGCCGGGTGACCATGCCTAGCATCTTCATCAATCATCAGTTGGTGGGCACGCTCGACCGCGAAGAACCGCTCAATCGCTTCGTCTACTCCGACGTAGCGGATAAGTCGCAGGCCGTGTCCCTCCTGATGCCGGTGAGCACGGAGCCGTACTTTACTGAACGTACGGCGGCCTTGCATCCGGTCTTCGACATGTCGCTTCCGGAGGGCGCGCTCCGCGAGGCGTTGACCAACATGTTCGCGAAAGCGCTACCGGTGTTCGACGATTTGGCGCTGTTCCAAGTCGTCGGTCGTTCCTTGATCGGCCGCATTCGTTGCGCGGAAACCGCCGAACAACTCGAAGGTGTACCGCCCCAAAACCTACGTGAACTGTTACACGCTCGGGGCACTGGCGAACTGTTCACCGAGTTGCTGCGGCGATATGCGCAATACTCCGGCGTGGCGGGGGTCCAACCAAAGATCTTGGTGCGGGATGACGGCAGCCTGCGTTCCGAAAATTTGAGCCCGATCATGTCCGACCATCGGCTGACTGCGACGGGGACAACCCACATCGTGAAGTCCTTTGACCCCGTGCGGTACCCGGGGTTGGCGGCGAACGAATTCTTGTGCCTGAAGGCGGCGCGGCGTGCAGGACTTGAGGTGGTCAACGCCGATCTGTCGGCCGACGGAAAGGTGCTCGTCGTTGAGCGATTCGACCGGCGGGAAGATGGCACCTACTGCGGATTCGAGGACGGGTGCGCGCTCGATGGCCGGCTCTCGCGTGAGAAGTACGAAGGTTCGTATGAACAGCTCGCTGGCACGTTGAACAGTGTGGTGCGTGGCCCTCACGGGAGCGCTGCCGAGATGGCAAAACTCTTCCGCCTCTTTGTCCTTTCCATCGCTGTCCGCAACGGCGACGCCCATCGCAAGAACTTTGGTGTCGTGTACCAGGACCCGACGCGAAACGTAACGCTCGCGCCGACTTTCGACATCATTACGACAACGGCTTACCTGCCAAACGACGCGATGGCGCTGACGCTCGATGGCACTAAACGGTGGCCCGATGTGAAGCGCATCGAGCGCTTCGGCATGCGTCGCTGCCAGCTCACACCCACCGCCGCGCGGCAGATCATCGCCGAGGTTCGGGACGCAGTCGCGGACACATCAGCTGAACTGACATCGCTTCTCGATCTGGACCCAGATGCCACCGAATTGGCGGCGCGAATGCAGGTCGCGTGGGCCGAAGGTGTCGCCTCGCTCAAACCAAATTGATCTCCGTCTGCGGGCCTTGCGACCGCTGCCGCCGGCGGATGAATCGGCACCACCACCGGCAAAACCCGGATGAAACAGTTGGCGGAAAACGTTACATTCGGCGGCAACGGCATAGCTGGCGGGGCCGACCTTAGCCTCACGAGCTGCCGCGCGATCTGGCGTCAGGCGTCAGTCCGACGCTGGGCGGCTGGGTGGTGGTCAAGCAGCCCCACCAACTGCGCCGTCGGGAAGCCAAACCGCGCTTCTGTCCACCTGCCTACGGCCACTGAGCGCGATGAACGGCGGTGTCCGGCATGGACACGCCGCACCCATCAAGCACCAGAGGCGTTAAGCACCCGGGATCGCAGGATCAACAAACAGCGGCCTGACCCCATGGATCGGCGCTCCCATGGATCGGCGCTCCAGACAGCTAATCCGAGCGCGGACGTGTGGAATGGCACAGCTGCGGCTCCATGCTCAATGAGCTGCGCGACGTCCCGCGGATCAGCGTGGCGAATGGCGGCAAAAAACGGCGTGGGGTACTCTCGGTCCGGAACCTCGGCGTTCGGGTTGGCGCCCTGCGCGAGGAAGAACTGAAGGCTACTACTGCGACCTAGTCGGCACGCCTCGTAGAGCAGCTCATCAAGGAGTGACTGCCGGTCGAAAGGCTGCAGACGGTGGCGCCGAATCAGCCGTTCCCACGTGCCACGGACGTGCAGGCGGCTCAAGACGGTCGCGCGCAGTTTGCGCGGTGAGAGAGCTCTGACGGTTTCTGAACTCTGCGGCGGCTCAGTTTTTGAGAGAGTGGTGTCCACCCTTACCTAATACGGAAAATGAGGACCCTGAGTGGGGAAGTTTCTAGGGCAGATGTCGCGCCCGTGCGTGAGGACGATGTCTCCGTTTCCGATGGTCACTGTATCTCCGTCTGTCCCCGCGTTCGCACGCGACCACGAAGCCTGATCAGTTCTACGTCTCACCCGGTTGAATCGAACGTGTGCGGAAGCGGCTCCAGCAGACGTCGCCTCAGCCAGTCGGCGGACCCAGCGGTTCTCGCTGAGAAGCCGCGGCACAGCTTCACACCGGGATCCCATGATCGATCCGTTGCAGAACCCGGAGAACCTCCGCTTGGCCCGTGGAGGTGCCAGCGTGCTCAAGCGGCGTGGCCTCGATTCCAGGGGCGACGGCTCGCGTCTTCAACCATTCAGCGGCACTGGCAGCCGATTCGAACGTCTGCAGAGCTGCTTCTACTACCTCCGAAGGCAGCTCCGCGAGCTGCACTGACCAAGGCCGCGTTGCGAGCAACGCTCCATCTGAGCAGCATTGGCAATAGATTCTTGGGTGTCATGCCAAAAGCCTACAAGGCAGGGCAACCCCGGGATCCATTACCTGTCCCAGCCATAGCAAAACATGGGGGCGTGCCGACGAGGCGCTGCAACTCAGAAAGGCACATCGTCATCCAATCTGGATTTAGGATCGGCTTTGACCATCTTGAAGCGGTTCTGGTTGCTCATGATCCAACTCCAACCCTTGTTGGTCAATGTATAGGCTTGGTACTCTTCACCGCTATCAGTCTGATATAGATTGAAATCGATGAACCCTTTCGCAGTGAGACTCTTGATCCCGATGATCGCAGCCATTTTCGTGAATCCTGAGCCTTCAATGTCCCGCCGCAGCAGATGAGTCGAAACATGATCGTGCGGGGTCTCAAGATTGCCAGCAAGTGACACCAAGACGGCCATTTCCTGCTGATTAAGACCCTCCACTGGAGCGAGTTCTGTAGCGACAGACAACGACAGAAGCGATGAATCTTTGACCATGAGTGCCTTCGCCCGTTGGACGATCTTCTTCTTAAGGTCGTCAAAATCGCTCCGCGACTGATTCGCCCAACGAATTACGTGGCGGTGCTGAATGTCGAAGGGAAATCGGTCTCGTCCGGTGGAGCAGACCAATATAACGCTCTTGCCACAAGCTATAGCGTAACCCAGCTCGAACCAAACATTCGGATTATCCATTGATATTTCCGCTAAGCATAGCGCGGCCCCTCGAATGCCTCTTTCAATATCCTCAATGGGCACAACCGCTGACGGATCTTGATCAACACGATAAGGCTCCAGCCCGGCTTCGAGAATTGCTGGCTTAATCACTTCCTCATAGCGCTTATCGAAAGGTCCGCCATCGAAGGGTTGAATAATAAAACATGTTTCCATATAGTTCTAAAACTCGGGACAGGACGGGTGACGAGCTTGATGTTGGTGGTGGGCGATCAGTATCTGACTTCAGTAGACGTCGATAACCGCGAAGAAACCGATTTCGTCAAATACATCTGTCCACTGTGGTTTGCTGTGACGCAGGTGCTTTATGCGCCAGATGCGGACGCTCTGACGCAACAGATCAAACCGAGGCCATTCGCCGTCGGCGGCCCTAGCAGCGCCTAGAGTGCCGGAACTCTACTTTGACGGCTTGCGATGTCACGGGACGGCAACCCGAGATCGCAGGTAACCGAGAGGATTTTATTGCTCGGTGGGTCTCCTTTCGTCACGAAGAGGATCATCCCTGTATGTGATGAAGCGCCTCTCCCGTCGCATGATCGACCAGTCGCCTGAGATCCAGGCGTGGCTGGGCCAGTTCCGTGAAGCCGATCGCACGACGGCGTCAGAGCTCTTGATGCAGTTGTCATTCTGCACTCGCGATACATACGCGAGCTGGCTCTTCGATCACGTCACTGACTTGGCTAAATACCCCTGCGCTCTCTATGCCGTCCGTCGGCTTCCAGTTAATCAGATCGACCTATGGAACCGCGAGGGGAGAATTACTCATCGTACCGCTACCGCTAGAGGAAGCGAGGATTTCGTCATGTCGGTAATTGCACAGTTGAAACGGTCGAACCGCCAAAAGTTTCTGGACCACCCCTCCATTCAGACGCTGCGGCGGCGCAGGATAAGAAGCATCATTTTTATCGATGATTCCGTTGGCAGCGGCGACCGGGTCTCCTCTTATGCTCGCCGATTCTTTCAAAATGCTTCGATTCGAAGCTGGTGGAGCTACGGACGAATTCACTTACATGTATTCGCTCTCATGCGTTCCGAGGAAGGCGAGCATGAGATTCTAGAAAATCTTCCGGGCAGTGACCATCCCGTTCGGACTTTTCGAAAAAGCTCAAAGGTCAATTTTCACGGTCCCTTCGCCTACTCACGCGGGCACGTCTCTCACCGTTGGGGTTCTCAATGGGAGAAGATCGTTTCTCTCTGCGAACGCACGACGCAGATCCCGCCGGGTCGCAGAAAAGGCTACGGGGGAACAATGGCCAGCTTGGTGTTCTACCACAGCGTCCCTAACAACATTCCTGGCGTGTTGTTCGTGTCGAACAGAGACTGGCGCCCACTGTTCCCTGGGCGTTGCCTCCCCGTTTGGCTATCAAACCTGCTGGACAATCGTACGCCTGCGGAGAATCAGCGGCGAAACCCTGATGGAGTTCCCGACACGCTTCTCTCTGCACTGACACTGATCAAAGCAGGACTCACCTGTGAGGCAGGTCTAGGACGCCGGCTCGGCGTTTCTTCATCGCATCTTTCGCAGATCCTTTCCGCTGGTGTCGCAGCTGGTTTCCTGACGGCTAAGTTCCGTTTGACTAGGCGCGGACTAGACATTGTCATCGGAAGCAGGCGGCGCAACGAAACGCCGTTATTTGATCGCTCCTTGTATATCCCCCAATTTTGGTGTGCCGGCCACGGTCCCGTTCAGCCGCTTCCGTCGTCAAGACGGAAAGCAAATCGAACGACGCTTCGGCGTGGGACGATGGAGGTTTCGGAATGAAGCCTCTGGAAAGAACTGACGCAAGGACGGCTTCGCCGTCCATGACGATCGAGCCCCCTGTCCGTGCGAGGTCTAGGATGGGGCCCGATCGGCACGGACCCTTCGGGTCTGAAAGAGAGTGAATGGAGACTTGGTCGGCACACCAACTTCTGGAGGCAGCGCTGCCCAAACTGGGCGCACGTGCGGCCCGAGCGCTCGTCGACTATTCGCGTGGGTTGTCGAGAAACAATGTCGCAGTTGTGTTCTCACTCCGACACCTCTCGCGGATTTGTGCCGTCGACTATAGATTGCTGCACCAATCAGTGGACAGGCGGCGCGAGGGGGCAAATTACCGAATTTTCTCCATCTCAAAACGCTCCGGGGGCCGCCGATTTATTCATTCGCCGACCCCGGATCTGCTGCGCGTTCAGCAGTTCATTAACCAGGAGATCCTGCAAAAGGTGCGCCCACATCCGGCATCCTTCGCCTTTCATCCCGCTGGCGGAATTCGTCGTTGCGCCCTGCAGCACTGCAGGGCGAAATTTATCTTTCACTTCGATCTTGCCGATTTCTTTTACAGTGTGGATGAGGTGCGCGTTTATGATACATTTATATCGCTTGGGTACCGGCCGCTCTTGTCTTTTGAGATGGCAAGGCTTTGTACCACCACCCATCTCCCCCGCGAAACTCGCGACTCGGTGGAGCGGTGGTTTGATCGCAAACCCTACAGCTCTACCAAGGAGCTGCCATACTCGCACCATTGGGGCAAAGTCGGAGTGCTCCCTCAAGGCGCCCCCACGAGCCCGATGCTTGGAAATCTTGCCGCACTCGGCCTAGACGTCGACTTGGCTGAATTTGCGGATTTAAAGCATCTAGTATATACTCGCTATGCAGACGATCTCACGCTTTCAGCACATCAATATCCTAGCGCGAAATCTATCTCCGAGATCAGCTCGGGCGTTATACGCATTGTCCAAAGTCACGGCTTTAGCGTTAACAAGAAAAAGACGCGTATAGCTCGCGCCGGCTCTCGTAAGATGGTACTCGGTTTGCTTGTCGACGGAGAGCAGCCGCGTGTCCCGCAGTGGACGGTTACCCGGATCGATCGATTCTTTCATGCGATAGAGAAGTTTGGGCTAGTTTCGGTTGCTCGGCACCACGGTTTTGAATCCGGATTGGGATTTTATAATCATCTCCAAGGCCTTGTCGCTTACCTGAACGACGTGGATCCACGTCGCTGGACAGATTTTAATGCCCGACTGAGAGAAGTGGCTGTCCCTTGGGACGCTTGTTCGGTTGACTTGTGACAAAGCTACTGACGCCGGCTCGCGGCGGACGCGGCTGCCCTTAACTTGAAGCACCGCTGAAGCCGCAGTTATCCACTCATGGCGCGTCGATCAGCGTCGCCACGGCGGCGGCGACTTCGTCCACGGTGGCCTGCGGGAGAATGCCGAGTTTGCGGGTAAAGCGTTCGAGACTGACGGTCTTGATCTGGTAGGCGTCGGCTGCCGAATCCTTCGACAACCCGTTCATCGCTGTCGCTTGCAAGTGGACCTTAGCGATGCTCTTGGCGTAGTTCGATTTCCAGTCGGTAATGGGAGCGACAATACGGAGCCCCAGCGTTGGATGCCCGTGATCCAAGACGACGGCAGGGCGTGTCTTGGTGATCTCCGAACCGACGATGGGATCGAAGTTCACCCACCAGATCTCTCCTCGCCTCGGGTTAATCAACATGATCCAAAACGTCAGGGATCCGAGTCTCCGGGTGTTTCTGGAGGTCCTCGGCGGCGAACGCAGCAGCCTGTTGAGCCGCTATTCGACGCTCCTCTCGCGTGAGGTCGCGGAGCGTTGACCGTGACGAGTGGGGGGCGCCGTTGGCAAGAACATGGGGGTCGACTCCAGCCAACCGGGCAGCCTCCTCCACCGGCAATAGCCCCTCGGTGCTCGCGCGAGCGGCCAAGCGCACGTCGCGGTCACACACTTCTGGAGCAACGTACGGCTCTCCTTCGTCTGCCCGGAGTCCGTAGCGGTTTATAGTAATCTGGAGTCCCTTGTAGGTTCTTTCAGAAATGATGTGCAGGTCCCGAGCGCGACGAATCCATCCCTGCATGGACACGCCGTACCGAACCTTGAGAGCGCGAAGCTCAGCAAAGGTGAGCGAGCTACGACGCTGACCCAGCTCGGCCTGAACCGTCTCAGCGGGCAGCAGGAGGGCGCCGGCGAAGCGGCGAGCAAAGTCTTCTTCGGCAACCGGTGAAGCGGGGTCGAAGACAAGGTGGGCGAGTTCGTGGGCCAGGTCCATCCGCTGCCGCGCGCCATCGGTCGCGCGATGCTGAAAGGCAACGAACGCTGCTCGCGACTCCGATTCGAAAGCGGACAAACCACTGAATCCCTCGGCCTCTGGATCAAGACAAACAACCTCGACTCCGTTATGTTCACAGGCGTCGGTGAGCGAGGCGATGGCATCGCGGCCCAAGTGCCACTCAGCACGCAGCCACCGCGCAACTTCATCAGCGCCTTCGACCGTATCCACGCGGCGCTTATCTAGCGACCACGGGCGTGGATTAATCCCGTTGGCGAGCAGGAGACGTTGCCGGCGCTCGGCTTTCCACAAGAACTCCGCCTTGATGCTCTCCTGCGCTCCCTTCCCGAGCTTGGAGGTTTTCCGGAATGCGACGAACTGAAGTCCGAACGAAGATGCGAGCAGCTCGGACGGGCGCAGGCCCATTACAGTGACGAGAGTGCGAAACGTGGTGGGAGCGGGCACAGTCTTGCCCTTCTCGAACTGGTGAAGGGCTTGGCGCGAAATGCCGTAGCCTGCTTCGCCCATGCGTGAGGCAAGATCGTCCAACGACCATCCTCGGGCCAAACGGAACGACCGAAGACGGTCGGGGCTGAAGGAGGGTTCACTTGACATGGCGCCTTCAGACTACACCCATTGTCAAGTAGAGCCAGCGCCGAAGGCGAACAAGCGGGATTGTTACCGCGTTGAGCGTCCTTCCACAGCGAAACGGTGGAACGCGCATGATACCTGTTACGGCTCTTGGGGTTGGCTGCACAGGGGTCAGTGGGAGCCCGAAGATCCCGGGGCTCGATATGGCCACTGCCCCGTTCCCGAGGTTTCCCCCAAGTTCCCCCGCATTTTCTCCTCTGAGGGGATTGTTCTTATGGCCGCCCGGGGTGGGGTCGGCCGAGCAAACGTGACCCGGCCTTCAGTACCCGCCCGAACTATGCCGGGCCGGGTCGGGCGTTAAGCAAAACTTCTAAAACTGCTAGTGTTTGCTAGGGGTGGAGGCTCCCGCAGTTCTGCAAAAGCCTCCGCCCGAATAACTTAAAGTGGCGTCCCCACGGGGATTCGAAAGTCGCCAGTATCCAGAAGCTAAATCGCTAGCGGTTGCGGACTTAACTGAAGGTTAATGGTTTAGGGCAAGCAGATAAAAGCAGGCAACAGAAGCAAAGTGAAGCCAGAAGAAGCTTCGGCGGCAACCTGGTGGCAACCTGCGCCTTCACTTGGCGCGGAAAACGATCAGGAACGACTCGCCCTTCTTTTTTTCGACCCGTTCGACGTCGATCACAACGTCGAGCGTGTCAGAGCGCGGATTCGTCCCAGTTCCAGCAGGCAGGGCGTTCTGCGCGGTGAGGTTGTTGCCGCCGTTCAGCAGCAAGGCCGGATCCGGAAATAGCTCTCGCAGCTCTGGCTTTCCTTTGCTGCGCAGTAGCCAAATGAACTCCGGGACAATACCGTCCCGAAAGTTAAAATACACCGGCCACTCCAACAGCGCCGCTGATTCCTCGTTCACCCATTCCGCAACACAGACGGCGACATTGGTGATACTGCCATGAAACCGGAGGCGGAATTCCGGCAGTGATTGGAAAAGGACCAACCTCGCCACCAGGACCTGCCGGGATACCGACCATCTCCGTCGCCAGTCGGTCAGAACCTCAACAGTCAGCCCACGTGACTCCAACTCGGCCTCAATCGCCTTTTGTGCGAGCACAAGAAATGGCGAAAAGCCCTCCGTTTCGCGTTCCAACCGCTTCACGGCCTGGGCCCGCGTTTCCTTCCCGCTCAATTCGAGCCGATAGCCGAACTCCTCCGCCCGAAAGCTGAGGGTGTGAAGGAACTCATGCGCGAGGGTGTTGCGAAGCCGCGCCGACAACGGCCCATCGGGACTTTCGACCGGAAACTGGGTCACCCCTTCTGGGTGTGTTTCTGAATCAACCAGAACCTTCCAGCTGCCGGGGCCGTCCGGTGCTGCGATCACGGCTTCAACGAGCAGAGGTCGAAACTCGACTTCCACCCGCAGCAACGTCGCCAGCCGATGCAGCGCAACGAAGCCAGTGTGGTCGGCAGCCTGGTCACCGAGATCGGCACACGAGGCTGCAATACGCTTCAGCTCCTGAGGTGACATCTCACTTCAGGTCGAGCGTGCCTTGCCTCAAGGTTTCGGCCTTCGCGAGCACGCTCTTCAACTTGGCGGCGACAGTCTCTTCCCGTTCGCGGTTCAGCATCGGCTTGTGACCGGTCATGCCGCCCAAATCGTACCGCTCCAGCTCGTGCAGAATGGCTGCCCGTTCCTGGCCTGAGCGATCGCAGGTCTCGGCGATGAACTTTCTGTAGCGCGGGTCCAACACCCCGTTACTCAACGGAGTGTAACCGAGGAGAATTTGACGCACCCGAGTCTCGTATGCTTTCTTCGTCAGCGAAGGGAGCGGGATGCCGACTGCCACCTGGGTCGCCTCATCGTACGGTTGTGCCGACACAATGACCGCAGGCTCCGATTTCACTACCGGAGGAGGCGGAGCCAGATCAGCAGTCGGGCCGTACATGACTCGCGCTGTTGAAACGAGCCGAGACGCTGGGCCTGCGTGAGCGTCTTGATCGTCGAAAAAGATATGTGGATTAAACGCCTGGAGGATCTCTGATTTCTTGATGCCTCCTAGGTAGAACGCCTCGTCGATGGTAACACCCCAGGCGCGCAGCGTGAGGATCACCCGCTTAACTGCTGGACCGTTCCGGGCTGTGACAAGCGCCGTGCGAATGGGGCAGCTGCCGTCCGGGTTGCTGATCGCGGAGTCCGCTTGCACTTGAGCAATCCAGCGGAGGAAGGTCGCAAATGGACCGTCCGCCATGGGCTTCATCGCATTCGCCTGCTCATGCTCGAAGAACGCCTGAAGGCTTTTGGTCTGTTGGTAGACCCGCTCCGATTCGTCCGAGAAGATGACGGCGTCGCCGTCGAAGGCGATGCGGAGCTGTCCTGCCTCCGCGCAAAGCTGATCTGGTGGATCATAGATCAAGCCGGCCGCCACTCCTCCAGCCAGCGCCTGGCGGACGTCCTCTTCGTTCCGAGAAAGAAACAGCTTTACCCGATACGGGGACAGATAACGTGCGACCGGCGTGCCGCCGATGAACGCCGCACGCGTGATATCGAGCCCGTAGTGCTCCAGTGAATTCATTGCCCGAAGGCCCGCTTCGGGGTTGTTGTGCGACAGAATGACGACTTCGACCAGTGGCTTCTTCGAAAGCGTGTTCAGTCGCAGCAAGCCCTCGATCAACGGGAATGCGGTACCCCTGGTGAAGGGTCGTTCTTCATTGACTATCTGATAGTCGTTAAATGCCCGCTGTCCCTGCTCTCGAAAAAGACGATCTTCGTCCCGCGCATCGAACAGCGCGGAGGACGATATCGCTACAACGAGAACATTATCGAGATCGAACGGCATGACGCATCCATGCCCTTCTGGCGTTTTTGCAGCCGATCGGCAAGTACTTCCACCGCTGGCGATTGTTTACCCGGAATTTAGCCGCTCGACTTGAACTTGACTATAAGGTCACCGGCTTTCCCAGGTCAGAAAGTGGAGCGAGGGTGCCTTTCCCCGGCGCCTGGTCGCTGTTGGACCGTCGCTTGAGTCTCTCAGAGCCGACTGAGAACACGTCAGGACGTTCGTCCGGATCGATACGTCACCGCGTTTTCATCCAGTGCGACCAACTCTTCGCTTAAACTCTGTCGGACCACATGCAGTCGTCGGTTTGCCGCCGTCAAGTGAGCCAGAGGCGTTGGCTTCATCTCGAAGGGAAAAAGGAGATTGCTCGCGAATACCTGGGACTGCGGCAACGCGCTCTTCCCGAGGGCCAACAACACGGCTTCGGCCAACCAACTGATCATCTCGGGATCGGCCAGTCGCGTGACACGGCCCCGACTATAGCGTTTGGTCCGCTCGTCGTAACCCAGCAGTTGCCAGTCCAGCATACTACTCAGGTTGTAGCGCGCGACCCGGCTGACGAATGCTCGATCACCGGCACGCTCCGTAAGCCGCCGCACCATTTCGGCGGCAGTGAAGTCGGCGTTCAGGCGAAGCAGTCGGCCAATCGTCTCACCGGTTTGCGCAAAGAAGGAGTAAGAGGTGATCGAGAGTCCCCAGAGCACGGGAAAGGCGGCCGACGCACCGCGCTGACGGAATAGTCCGGTGCCATGCTCGGCAAACGCTTCGCAGCTCGCGACCGGCTCAAAAACGACCTGCCGTAGATTCGAAAGGATCTTCGCGATGGCCGTCTTGCCCGGATTTGTTTCGGCAATAAGCTGAACCAACTCGTCGCGCGCCGCGTCAAAGGGCTCGCCTTTGGCGCGCAGCCGCAGCGCAAGGAGCAGCCATTCCCAGCGAACTTTTTTCCCGAAACCGATGCGCTGGTTGGAGCTCAAGCGGCACCTCCGTCGACGCGGCGTAACAGCACAAAGGGCACGGCCAGCTCTTCCAGCGAGTCGCCGCCGTGGCAGACGAGCGCGGTTCTCTTGGTAACATATGCCTTCCCGGCTGGAGCCACGACCGGAATGAAATCCTCAGGGAGTCCCGAATGCTGCCAGATGCGGCTTCCTGGCGCCTGCGCCACACAGTCGGCAGCGAATTTTGGCTCGTTAAAGATCCGGGTGCGCTCGCCTCGCACATCGCAGAGCACTCCCTGTTTGGGGGCTCCGATACCGATAGCCTCGGTGTTGCCGTGATCGGCAGTGATCAGAACGGTGAAACCGCGAGCCAGCAGCAAATCGAGCACGTTGAGTAGTGCGTTCCCATTCGCCCATTGGGCCACTTGGTTTTGCATGCCCGCCGCGCCGAGCTGCATGCCGTGCATGATCTTGTCCACCTTGTAGAAGGTGACGGCAAGAGCCTTGGTGTCGGCCGAGAGATAGTCATCCACGATCTTTTCGTCGCCGTCGTTGCCATGAAAGGACACCGCCGCGACTTCATGGCCGTATAGCCCGCGGCCGGTCCAAAATTCCCGCCATCGGCTCTCGTCCCGTGAGGTCTCGTAAATCGTATCGACGAAGAAAATCGGGGCCTTGCCAGCGAATGTCGCCTGCCGGGAAACCGGCGTGATGGTCGGAGCCCAAGCAAACACGGCGGATTCGTCCAGCAATGCGCCCGACAGTTTGGGCTGCAGAATCTCCTTCACCATCGCCCACTGTTCCATCGCCATGCCATCGATGAGCACCAAGGCGACGCGCGAGGCAGCCCCCTGATCGAGCATTCGCGCCAAATAGGCGGGAGCGTGATGCACCATGGCCGGCGTGGTGGCGGGCACGTTGTGGATTCGTGGATAGGATTGTTCTACCCAAAGGGCGAAGCGTTCCTTCAGCAGTCCGGTCACCGTGGCAAAGCTCGCCGCCTGGGTTTCCTGCGCTTTGGCCTCAAGCCCAAGCCAGAGCATACGAGCCTGCCCCCACCGCACCGAAAATTTCTGCCAATCCGCCACTGGAGCGTGCCCGGCCGGCACGGCGTCGGTCAACTCCGCCAGCAGCTCTGAGAGCCGGAGCTGGGGATTGCGGTGCTCGTCATCCTTGAGCCCAACGCGAATCCAGCTCTCGTCACTCGCGTCCTGCCAGCGCCAAGCGATGGGAGTGAGCAACCCCTCCGCGAAGAAGTTGTCGATAAAAACGCGTACGTCGTGGTGCTCGAACGGGACCCGGTGCGGTCCATGTACACGCAGTTCCGCGCCGAACTTCTGCTCCAAGGCGCGTCCACCATCGCTCTCCGCCACGAAAAGAGGCCACCGCTCCTGCAGGAAGACGAAGAAAAGTGCCCGGTCGCGCAGCAGGCGACCGGTAGACCAGGTCGGAAATCGTGGCGCGAGTGTCCGATCAAGGTGCTCGATCAGCAAATCCGGCATTTTCGCCTGCGCATAGTGCGTCCGGCACAGGAAGCCCAGGAGTGCGGCCTCGGTCGCGATCAGGCTGCCGTCGACAGTGTAGAGATGACGCAGGACAAAGTCCTTGGACATGGCATCGCCCAGCGACTGCACGGCACTCGTTTGATAGGCCGCATACAGCGCATCAAAGTAGGTCGGTCCCAAGTGGCGGATTACATCGTAAGCCAGCCGGGGAAAGATGTCCTTGAGGTGAAGCCGCACCTGCCGAGCTCTCGAAAGCACATCAACCGGCAGGGTCTCGAACTCATGCTCCCCCGGTTCGAACGAAATCACCGCCTCCACGTTCTCTCCGGCGTCCCACCGGCAACGGACGCGCGTTTCGTATTCAACGCGAAAAGCGAGGGGATCTTCGAAAAACAGGACAATGAATCCGCGTTCTTCGACGCATTTCAACAGGGTCGGCTCGCGCAACAGACCATCCGGATCGGAAACCGCTAGAATCGGTTTCACGCCCGGAACGAACTGCGTCAGCAGAGATGTGCGCCAATCAGCCATGGTCAGGTCACGCTCAGAATGAGGATCGGATTGAGTTCGGGCAGAATATCGCGCTGCGCCGATATTTGGGCCCGCCATGCATCCCGCTCCCGCGCGAGTTGCTTCAGCCGAAATTCCCGCACTTCGCTGAGGCCGATCTCACCTAGGAGCTTCGTCCGAACGCGGTAGCTGTATGCCCCTTTCTCCTCCTCCTGCTGCACCGCGGCCAAGTGCCGGGCCTTGAGTTCGGCATAAACAGTACGGAGCGCGTCGCTGGCCGCATTCTGCGACTGCTCGAACGCCTGCTCGCTGGCGGCGCCCGTGATCGCTCCACTCCCTTGCCACGGGTCCATCATCAGCCGCTCGAAAAGATACTTCGCCGTTGGTTGCAGGCCGCGACCATCAGCGTGAACAAAGACGGGGCTCAGTCGGGTGCGCGTGACTGACTCTCCGCGCAGCCGAATTTCCCAAAGGGACCAATATCCGGTAATGCCGTCGGGCATACCGCCCAGCCGAATCGACGGGATAGGCGCGCCCCGGGCCGCTCTCGGAAGACGCGCGAGCAACGCGCGCACTCTCGGATGCTCCAAACTCAGCAGGTCAGCACCCGGCAAACGTTCCCGTCCAGGTAAAGAAAAGTACTGGGGCTCCGAGCCATCGGGCCAATGCACCAACAGCCGGTCCAACTCGGCCTCGTAGCGTCCGCCGTGACCGTCGAGGTAGTGACACACCATGCGCTCCACCCAGTGGCCAACTGGCAACTTACTCGCGCTTTCGGACGGCAGGCTTTCCGCCGGGAGCAAATTTCCCTGGCGACGCGCCTCATCCGCCTGGCTGCGAATCGCCACCGTTAGCCGGTCCATCGCGGACGGCAGGTTCTCCGGATAAAGCAATGCCTCGACATACAGGCTGTCGAAGAGGTGCCCCGCCTCGGCCGAGTCCAGCACATCGCTTGTCTTGTCCACGCCAAACTCCTCGAAAATCACGCTGAGCTTCTGTTCGAGCACCTCCCGCACGCGATACTCCACGGTGTCTTCGAAGACGAAATTGAATGCCCGCACCGGATGCTTCTGGCCAATGCGGTCCACGCGGCCGATGCGCTGCTCCATGCGCATCGGATTCCACGGAATATCGAAGTTCACGACCACATGGCAGAACTGCAGGTTCAGGCCTTCGCCGCCGGCATCTGTCGAAATCAGCACCCGCGCCCCCTTGGCAAACCGCGCCTGCACACCTTGCCGCTCTTCCATGCTCATTGACCCGTTCAAGCAGACGCATGAGACACCGCGCGCCTTAAAGTACTCCGCAAGCATCGCCTGCGTCGGCACAAATTCGGTGAACACGAGCACCTTCAAATCCGGGTCGCGCTCGGCTCGCTCCATCTCCGCAACCAAGCTCAGCAAGGCCTCCGCCTTGGCATCGGCGCCGACCGCCTCCACTCGCTCGGCCAATTTCAGCAAGCCGCCGATCTCGGCCCGCTCGTTGGCCATGCTGGCCCGGATGGTGGTAAGGGTCAGCTCGAGTTGCTCCTGGCCATCGAGTTCCTGCCACTCCTCTTCGCCTACGAAGGTACGTGCCGCCGCCGGCAAATCCGTTCCGTCCAGCGCTGCGATCCGCTTCTGCAAGGCAGATCGGATCGCCCGGGTCGAACTCGTGACCAGCCTCTGCATCAGGATCATCAGGAAGCCGACGTAAGTCTTCCTCTCATTCAGGGCTTGGTTGTAGCCATGCCGCACGTAGGTCGTGACGGCGTCGTAAAGCCGCTTCTGATCGTCATGCCTTTGCCATGAAACCGGCCTGAGTTGCGTCAACCGCGGCTTGAACAGAGGCTGGCCCTCGGCATTCACCGCCTGGCGTTTCTCGGTGCGAATTACATACGGCTGCACGCGCTCCCGCGTGACACTCTCGACCGCCGGGAAAGCCTGCTTGTCCAACAACGTGAGCAACCGGTGGAATCCTTCCGTCTTGCCTTGGTGCGGCGTCGCCGAAAGCAACAGCAGGTAAGGCGCAGCCTCCGCCAAACCCAGTCCGAGCTGATGACGCGCCACCAGATCGGTGCTTCCGCCCATCCGGTGCGCCTCGTCCACCACAATCAAATCCCACCCCGCCGCCACGAGATCGTCGAACCGGTCCTTGTTGTAGGCGGCGACCTCTGCGGGCGTCCACCCCCGGCGTGATTCCATCGGTTTCACCGAGTCCAAGGAACAGATGACCTGGTCGCACGCCCGCCAGACGTTGTCACCGGGCACCACCTTGCGCAGCGCACCGAACTCCGCCGGCGCCAGATGCCGGAAGTCCTCCCCAAAATGGGTCTTCATCTCCGCCTCCCACTGCTTCACCAGCCCTTTCGGAGCGATGACGAGCACCCGCCGCACCCGGCCGCGCATCTTGAGTTCGCGGATGATCAGGCCGGCCTCGATGGTCTTGCCCAGACCCACCTCATCCGCGAGCAGGTAGCGCACACGGTCACCCGACACCGCCCGGCGCAATGCCTGGATCTGGTGCGGCAGCGGAATCACCGCCGAATCGCTGGGCGCAATCAGGACATCCTCATACGCCAGGTTCGCGAGTCTCGCAGCGAACAGCACATACTTGATGCGATCCACCTGCCCGACATCACGCGCATCGACCGGCCGCACATCCGATGGACGAACCCGCACGATGGCATCTTCATTCGGCAGCCAGATACGGAGCGCCTCTTCGCCCCAGAGGGCGATGCGTTCCTCCTCACGAGCAACTTGCTGGTGAGGGAGGCTCCAGATCCATTTGCCCAGTGCCTCCATCAAACATCCCGTTGACGCCGAGCGTAGCCCCGGCGCCGACGCAGCTTGCGCAGGGTCTCTGCGTGCTGCTGAGCCGCTTGGGAAATGGCCACACAATAGGGCGTGAGTTTGTGACCGCGCCTGAAACTAAGTATCTCGGCGGCGAGACGTTCAGCCGCTTCGGGGCTTCTAATGGCCGTAGGATCATCGTCCGTGGAGACACCGGCGCCTTTGATTGCGTCTTTGCGCGCCCGGACCAGGAAGTCTGCGTTCAGGTTGAGTGTTTCTTCGATTTGCGCTCGCAGCGCTTCATATTGAGGATGCCCAGCGGGAAATGCCGGCGCCACTCGACCCGATCGCATATAACCGAACGCTCGTTGGCACTGATCTTCACAAGGAGACACGGCTAAGGGCAGGTCCTTCCGCACTGGTGCACCATAACCGTGACTGGTATCACCGCCGTTCTTGGGAAAGCACGCGACAATATTTCGGTAGTTCACTGATTCCTCATGACGATTCGCTGCATAGCTCACCGACCGGGGAACGATATGCTCCAAGTGAGCAGTCTCGTCAGTAATTCGGCGCAGTGTGTAGGCGCAAAGGTAACCCTGGTCGTCTAGCCTCTGTGCAAGAATAGCGGCCTTTACGTCGCGATCCTCTCCCGCGATGTGGACGCGCCCGAGAGTCTCAAAACTGAAATCAATTCCGGCCGCACGCTGCTGGGCCGTCCAGTTGATCAATTCAGCGGGCGCTTGATGGTCGGTAATGTGTCTCACGCTTCTTCCTCTCGATCTGCAAGAATCTCCATTCGTGCCATATAGGCTTCCGCCCCAGCCAGACGCACCAGCTCTCCGTAAGCCCGGCGTAGGTCGGCAATCTTTTCCCTTGCACGTTCAAACTCAGCATCGGCGATGAGCCTCTCCAAGGCTTCTAGATCCGCGGCGGCAGCCTTGTTAATTGTTTCGGCGTGCATGATATCTTTTAGAACCTCATTGCTATCGAGGCCAACTGACTGATCCGGGCGGCTCCATGAGCCGTCGCGCTTTAGTAGGATGATTTCTGCCACCGGAGTCTCACCGACAATCTGGGGTGAATGCGTCGTGGCGAAGAACTGAATTGCCGGGAAAGTCCGCCTCAGGTCAGCGATCACACCACGTTGCCAGCGCGGATGTAGATGGACATCGAGTTCGTCGATCAACACAACTCCCGGCGTTTGCCGCAATACTCGCGGCGTCGGACTGTCTTCGGCCTGCAGCTCCTCTGGCGGGACGAGGTGGTTGTTTTGTGTTACTGCCTTTATTGCCAGATCTGCTACCAGTGTCAGCAGCATGCGCTGACCAGCGCTAAGATTACTGAAGGGCTGGGCTCTCTTTTGAATCGAGAACACGAGCTCCTTTCGATCACCATCAAAGTATAGATCGTCGGCACCGGGCACGCAGTTGAGAACTGCTTGACGCACAACTTGGTAACCTGGCCGTGACCGCCCGGAACGATTGCCGGTGGCAATCGCCTCGGCTTGGAACCATGCCTGAAGTTCCCCCGGCCGAATGCGTTCAAACAGCGAGTCGTAAAATGCGGCCCATCGCATCGCGGTCGCATTCGCCTTGGCCTTGCTCTTGGAGCGATCCCTGGAGGGAAGCCAAGCTCGCCCGGCACCATAATAGGCGATCACGGGAAATATTAACCGTTCACCAGCGACATCCCGCTTAAAATAATCCGCAATGATCCGCTGGGCGGGCTTCGCGTCCGCATTGGTGGTTCGGATTCCGCCCGCCCTCACTTGTCGGGTCCATTCGACCACTTCGCTTGCACCGATTTGCCCGGCGGCCGTAACTGAGACGCCTTCACCGGTCTCACGAAACTGAAAACGATCACCGTCCTTAACTGCAACCAGCCTAAGCTCGCCGGGGTAAATGTTGCGCCCACTATTTATTAACGAGCTGTCGGGTGGATCAGCCAGCCAGATACCCGCGGCTACCGCCAGCCCGTCCAGCACGCTAGTTTTACCAGCGCCGTTCTCTCCTACAATGAGATTGAATCGCGGGTGGAAATCGAACTGTGCGTCGACGAAACCCTTGAAATTCCTGAGGCGAAGTCGATCAATTCTCATGGTGGGTGGTTCTGGTTAGCTCGCCGATTCGGCACGCAAAGCGGCATTATCGTAGATCATCTGCAGCTGCTCGTCTTCATTCAGCACGCTCTCCGGGAGCATGTCGGCCACCGCAAGAATCGTCGGGTAATCCTTCTGTTGGTAGCAGAACTTGAAGCCGACGCGGACGGCTTCAGTGCGCACCTGTTTGAGCTTCTTCGAACGCGGCACCTTCGGACGCGGCGAAGCCATGCCGGGGATGGGCAGGGTCGGGTTGCGATCCGGCGACCGGGCCGCCGAGATGTAGCCGTCGGGCAGGTAAGACCAGAACTCCTCAAGCAAGCGCTTGTTCCGCAGCGTCTCCACATCGACGTTTTTTTTCGGGTCCGGAACATACCAACGATCTTTGGCCTTCTGCCGCAGTTGCGCGTGATCCTTCTGCAGATTGCGCAATTCCTTGAATTGGGTGCTCAAATAGCTGTGGATCTGACTCGGAACCTCGCCGCTGCCATCGTAGCAGAGAAAATTCTGATCGAGCAGCACCTTCAACTCCGGCCGGGCCTCCCACTTTTTCCAACTCGCATTCAGCTGCTGCATGAAGTCGGGCTGCAAGTCTTGATACGTCTGTGGCTTGTCCCTCAGTTCGACCCGCAGCCAATCGATCGCGCTACGCTCGTCTTCTACAAAGATCGCTAGCTGCCCGACACTCTCCAACTGTGCACGCTTCTTGTCGTATTCGTTAACTTGTTCGGGCAAAAACCACATTCCGTCGCGCTCGACAAAATGTTCCGTCAAGTCCGCTTGAAACTCGGCGGACGAGAGAGGCACCGGCGTGGAATGTCGCACATAGAATGCGACCATGCGGTCATAGAGCACCCTAGCATCTCGCTCCAAAATTGGTTCAAGTGATCCTGCCTCTGCTTTAACAACAACCAGGTTCCGCAGGTGGGTTCGGATGAAATCCCAGACACCCTCGGGCGTACTGCCGGTTTTCATAAACCGATCTTCAAGACCTCCATTTGGTTTGTACGCAGAAATGATCAAATCTTGTTTTACGGCGGTTGCCGATACGACCGCTTTGAATGACTTCTTCGCTTTATCAAGAGCCGCGACGTGCGAGATTACAAAACCGGCCTCCTGTAGGGCTGTTTGAATAGCATTCCATACCGACGCTTGCGTGTTCGAAAACTCAACCGTTATCCATCGCCCTGGCTTCAGAACCCTATACGCCTCTCTCAAGCAGGACGTCATCAGGTGTCGATACTCGTCTACACCCTTGCCTTGCGACCTGTTTTGAATGGCCTCTGTTGAATTCGCTGCGCGGACCCCAAGCCACGATTCAGCCAGAAAATTCAGTTCTGAGTACATTTTGTTGGCGCCAAATGGAGGGTCTAGGAAGATGTAATCTATTGAGTCATCAAGGAGTCCAAGTTTGGTCGAAGAACTCGTAGTGATGCATACGCGTCGATCGCGGCGCTCGGGGAGAGATAGAAGGTCCCGAAGTGAAGAGCGCATTTGCTTAAGGACATCCAACTCCTTCACGAGAGATGGTATGTACAGTGTACCTGTCATCGGTCCGCCGCCCGCCCCCCAAACCCCAGACTGATTTGTGAAGCGATAAAGTTTTGTTATCTGCAGGGCTATCTTAGTTATAATAAATTTTAGGTCCGGGTGTTTAATCCGCGCATTTACTGCAGCAATGGCATACAGGTTACGTCTCGTATAAAAATGATGAACATGCGTGAGACCGTGCGACAATCTGGGCTGATCGGTGTTATCGCCACGAGGCAGCTCAATCACCGGTAAACGGTATGGTATTTTATAACTTTCAACCCTCGCCCAAAGCTGTTCGTCATTAGAATCTGGACGCTTCTGAAAACGCTTTCCACCTACAGAGTAATTGATGAGCACCGGCACCTGCTTCGCCTGACGGATGGTCCGTCCCAACTCGCTATCAAACCTCGACACCCAAACGGTTTCGACGCGGTGCTTTGTAAGCGTGGCACCGCAATGCGGACAGGAGAACTCCGATTTTACAGCGCCTGCTTCCCGGTCGACGGCCACTTCCCAGAAGACTAGTTCACCCGAGCATTCTGGACACGTAAAGACGTCAGACCACGCAGTGTAATTTATCCTGCCAAGTTGTTTCTCGCCGGGATGAAGTGTTTCGTACATCCACGAACATTCAGCCTCTACTTCATCGAGAATTCTCAATGCCTCGCTCTCCAATAGGTCCTTTGAGATGTTCTTGGTACTTAGAGCTGCTATGTATGTCGCGACGGGACTGAGATCCCCAAGTGCGCAGCTTCTGCCCTCGTCTGCTTCAATAGTTGCGGCCCCTGCAGAGCCAGTTCCGCAAAAGGCGTCCAGTACCACACCGTGCTGTACAGCGTAGTGGTCGATGAATTTACGTATCGCTTTATGCGGCACTTTCGTCGGATACGGGTGGAGCATATAGACAGGGTCATACTTGCCTTCCGTCACATCCGATGAAAATGGTTCTCGGTGGTATGGTTCTTTCGTTGAGTACGGTTTCCCATTTTCAGCCACAAATTCGGCCATCCACGGGTTAGGACAGGCCGTATAATACGGAGGATCTGACAGCGCCAGAATTGCCTCGTCGGTTCCAATCGGAAAGCCCTCGATCTCGCGAAATTTCGGGTCTTTAAGTTTTTCCGCCAGGATCTTCAGGTAATGCGCACGTCGCGCCTCCTCACTTGGAAACGTCTGACCGAGGCATTCAACGGGACCAGCGGGTCTTGTGGCGAGGTTGAGAGACGTTTGGTCGGACATTGGATCAAGATGCGTGTGTTGTTTATGGCAGGACCGGGGACGTTGTCGGGATCGGCTCGGACTGCGGCTTTGCAAGGGCTTTCATCCCGGATTTGAGGATTTCGAGGAACGTATGGTTCCGGCTCTCGGCGTCGCCGATGATGGCGTCAAACGACAACGCGAAGGTGGGCGTCGGCACAATCACTCCATCGGGGCGCCGCGTTTCGAAATCCTGATAGTAAACCACGCCCTTCGAGTAGAGCGGCGCCCACTTCATCTGCCGAAGCCGCCCCGCGAGCACATCGTTGATTTGTAGCACCGCGTAATACCAGACGCGTTGAATGTTGGGACAGTAATTGACCAGCTTCTGCGCACGATCGAGGAGCTGGTTGATCGCAAAGATGTTCTCCTTCTCATCGTCGGTCTTCTTCTTGATTTCGACCACGACCACGTCGACGGCGGTGGCGACAGCGGGATCGGCGGAGAAAATCATCGCAATGTCCGGCCGGCCGTCGTCCGCCGCGACATCTTCCGCTAAGGTGATTGCTTTGATCACTGTATCCATCCGGTTCTCGCTTAGAATCGTTTGGAAACTCATGAACTTGTCATCGAGCAACCAAGCGTTGTTGCGATAGACGCCTGCGAGGAGATCGGCTCCGCTGAAAGTCCCGTAGCGGGGAACGATGAGATTGTGGATATCCGCCTCGGAGTTCTTGGCGGACATGTCCTTCAGTTTGCGAATGATCAGGTCGCGATAGAGGATGTATTCTGTGAGCGTGCGCGACGAAAGCTCCAGCGACTTTTCAAAGTTCGCATCATCGAGCTTTTCGCACTGGAGCACTTCCTTCTCCGCACGGAAGAATTTCCGCTGGGCGATTTCGAGCGCCTCGTCCTTGTCGATCAGACCGACCGTGGTGTCTTCGAAATAGCCGAGGAGGTGCGGAAATTTATCTTCAAACTGCTGCTTGGTGTGGGTGTTCTTTTCGGCGATCTGCGGAATGTGCTCCGTGAGGACCTTGCCAACCTCGCGACGCAACACGCGCAGCAGGTCCGGCTCGGATATCGTATCAGGTAGCACGAGTTTTTGCCGTGATGTATCGGCAGCCCCCGCGAACAGTTTGGAAGAAAACAGGAAAATGCCGGAGTGATCGGGTGGCACTGCACCCTGCTGGAGCAGGTTGATGGGAATCGTCCGGCCATCGATGCTGACCGCAGTCACCAAACTGCGCTCCCCCATACCGGACTTAATGTGATAGAACATTTCCACGCCTTCGTAGGCATCGAGCATGGCGTCTTTGATCGCGACGGATTTGAGCTCCGGCAGATCGGCCGGCGTGATGGTTTCGGCACTGGAGAGGAATTCCTTCTGCTGGTTTGCTTCCTTGGTCTCCAGATCGATGGTGATCTTGAAATCCCGGCCTTTGCGCAGACGGTCATATAGCGTCGGCAGAAACTCCGCCATGAGCCGGCCGCGCAGCGCTCCCGGCTTCAAGTTGTCGTAAGAGCGGACACGGTCGCCGGAAAAATTGGCGAACACCAGACGGGTGCAGTTGGGCTGAGGCTCCGGCAGCGCTTCGATGGGAGCGGCACCGTCAAATGCATCCTTGAAAACAAAGGACCGGCGGTTGCTCCCCCAAGTGCTCGTGATTTCGACGCGATGAAAGTAATTGAGGTAGACGAGTCGTCCGAGCCCCTTGTGAAACTCGTCGCGCCGTTTGAGCAGGGTCTTGAAGCGTGAAAAATTCTCGTCGGTGAAGCCGGCACCATTATCGATGACCGATACCTTAAGGGTCTCGGGTGACGTGAAACCTTGGATCTCGATCTTGATCGTGATCTCGGATGCGCCGGCATCGAGTGAGTTTGCGACGGCCTCAAAAAACACCTGCACCAACGACGGGTTGGGGAAGAAGAGCTCGATGGCGTTGGATGTCTCAATGTCCATGCGGCGGGTGTAGTAGCTCGGTCAGTAACTTAATCAGTGACTAAGTTGAGTGAAGAATGCGAGCGTTAGTGACTAAGTTCGGCAAGTTTCGCCCGTCCAGCGTCAGTCGTGAGATATCCTTGATCTGGGTGGAGTGGTTGCCCCGGGTGCGTTGCGGTCAGAAGACCGGAGGCGAGCAGTGGATCTAAGTAGTTCTTTTTAAAATAGCTACGATGCCGAAGACCAACCTTCTCCATAATAGCTGGGACACTCCGTGCTGCCTGGCAGAAGTCCAAGATAACCTTGGTCTTAGCAGGTGAATCACCAGCTTGGTCACTTGGTGGAGTGACTAAGTTCACTGGAGGCTGGGTGGATGGTAGTGCTGCGGGAACGTCAGCCGCTGTCGGCTGCCCGGCGGGTGCAGCAGCAACCGGAGCCGCATCACCAAGCGGGGCGAGCAGATTCTCTGCACGCTCTGCAAAGACAGGCTTTGGGCGGAAGATCCGACGTTGGACCGCAGCATGGATCTCCAATAGTTGCTGGCGCACGAGACGCTCCAAGAGTCGGCCGGTGTCAGCAGGGTTGAGACCCGCCACCGAGGCCGCCTCAAGCGGCCCAAGCGATCCCTGGCGTAGAGCTTGGAGGAAAACCGCCGCCTCCTGATCGGTCAGGGTGACACCGAGGTGTTGCCGTGCCCATTGCTCGCGCTGCGAGGTGATGGAACGCTTTGGGAGGACGACCTGGAAGGCTTGTTCCGACCGGTCGTTGACCAAAACGGGCGGCAATCGGCCGAGTCGCCGCTGGTTGCTGTAGATGGTGCGGACGCCAGTACCAGCCTGCTCGCCGATCCCTATGCGCTGAAGCATGAAGCGAACACGTGGATTGCGAACCGGCTTGTCCCCAGGCTGGAAAAGATCCTCGCCGCAGGTAAACGATGCGCCCGGGTTCCAGAAGAGAATCTGGTCGCCATAAAAAGTGATGACCGCCTTTCGGCTCTGGTCGCCAAAATCCTGGTGGGTGAGGAGATTCAAGAAAGCCTCACGAAAGGCCAGATAGTCTGGGGGGGCGTCGGACCCGTGGAGCGTGCTCCCATCGACCTGGAACGGTCGATCGGCGACGCGCTCGGTAAAATACTGCACGCCTTCTCGCCAACACCTGATCAGGTTGCCTTCCAGCAAGCGGCGGTCGTCCCAGCGCTCTTCGGGCATCACCTCCTGCCACCCCGCAATGAGACGGCGCACGTCAACCACTGCGCGCGGTAGCACGCGGTTGATTGCTGCAGCATTTCCAAACAACAAGACCGCTGCGCGCGTGGGAAAACAAGCTGCTCCCTCCGAGACCAATAGCCCGAAGTGAAGAAGGAAGGCAGTATTGTCGCCGGTTTCTGTCTCATGGGTGGGGTTCCGGCGGCTAAAGATACTGCGATACCACGCAAGGCTCTCTGTATCAAAGCAGGCCGCAGGGTCAAGATCGCGCAACGGCTCGCTATCGTAGCTCCGCGAGTCCGCGTCTCGAATAAAACGCCGAATCTCCTCTGGAGTGCAGTGCTCATCCCCGCCGCCTCGGCGGATGAAGGATTCGCTCCAATCGCCATTTAAGTGGACGGGCTTCTGGTCGCGACGAGCTTCAGGGATATAGAATGCGAGAATCGTCTTCCCGTCGTCGGTAATGCATGACTCCTCGGCCGAAATAATACAGCTGAGCTTCTCGCCGCCGCGCAAAACGCTCAGGAAGGCACTCTGTACACGGTCCGGCTCAAGAACTCCGACAACCTCAAACTGACCGTTGGCCTGGCTTACACCGAAGACAATGTGCCCACCTCCGGTATTGGCGAATGCTGACACAGTGGAATAGGCGTCGTTGGGCACGCCGCGCTGCGCACGCTTGAATTCGATGTCGCGCCATTCGATCTGCGTAAGGCGCTGCCGGAGTTCGTCGAGCGTCATGACGGATCAGTTCGTAACGACGATACGGACTTTGGCCGGATCGCGTCCCTTCAGGAGTTGATCGAGATACTCTCCCATCCGCCGGCGAACTTCCTCGGGGGTGGCAGGACTGCCATCGGGGAAGAGAGCAGTGCGGAGCCCGCTAAGGTCGAGCGACAGTTTGGTGAGGCCGGAAAGCGCCTGCTGGAGCGCATCCAGGAATTCTTTGCTAATCTCGTCGGGCAGTTGCTTCGACGTGACGAAGGCCTGAATGAGTTTTTTCTGTACGGGCTTCAGCAAATCGAAATTTGCCTGGATGACCGGGTCGGCGAGATCGCTGAGCAAGGCTTGCGTCCACGTCCCGAAGACCTGGTCAAGCTGGGCCTTCAGGTTGGACAACCGCACATCGGCAGAAGCCCCAATCGGCTCCAACCTTGGCCAGTAATCAGACAGGGGTTCGGCATCGAGGTCCTTCTCGGTGAGGGGATGGCCGGTTTTCAGTGCCCCGAATTCATTCTCAAGATCGGTGAGCTGCTGTCGGTTGATGACCTCAATGACCGCGAGCCGTTTCAACGCGCTGAGACGTTCGTCCCGCAGGAGGGCGGACTTTTCCTTGTCTTGGGAAAGACTCAGCCGGGCCTTTCGGTAGAGCTCAAGATACGACCGGATGTAATCGGATTTGAGCTTCCGGAGCGACTTTTCCAGTTGGGCTTTGAACGCCTCGGATTCGCGATTCTCCGGAATGCGAATCTGATTCAGCAAATCCGTCCGCACGCGGCGGCTTTCCGCCACCCACGCATGATCATCGGGCAATACAGTCTCAGCTTGCGATAGGTAGTTGGTCAGTTGGCTAACCTCGCGCGCGAAACGCTCCATGGATTCGATTTCCGCCAAGCGCTGGAATGCTGATTTGTGCGCAGCGATCTCGGCCGTGGCCAAGTGGAAGTTTTTGATCTTTCCGGGCGTGTTATAGGCCTGGAGTCCTTCGAGGAACTCCTTGCACCGCCGCATCGTTTCACCGATCTGCGCTACTTCCGCATCGGTGTAGAGCGACTGGCCCCAGAACGGGAGACCGTTGAGGAGTTGCTGCCGAGCCATCACCAGTTTCTCGACCCGTTCGGCAACGGTCTTCTGCAACTGCTGCACGGGGGCGCCATCGCCTTGGGTAACCTGCACGGCAAGCCCGGGAGCCAACCCGAGCAGTTCGAACAGTGCCTTCAATCCGGCAACATTCCAGTCCTTCGGCTTTTCGAGATGCTTGAAAGCGGTCAGGTCCGACAACGGGGTGGTCGTGAGCCCGGCGAGGTTGGTGGCATCGAATTTGGTGCCGGGAATCGCCAGCACGGCGTCGCCGTTGTAAACGAGCGACGCGGCCAGCACCGCGACCCAGCATGGCTCGAGTCGCAGCGAGCCGGGTGCCATGTAGTCGATGTCTCGTTCGAGGGTGGTGATGACCTCGTTGCGATTGAGAACCTGCCCCTGACCCTTGGCATCGAGCTTATCGAGGATGAACTTCGCGGCGGTGGAGTTTGCCGGCACCACCCGATCACCTTCGAGCAGACCAAGAGCGTCGAGAATGGCTGACGCCTGTCTGGTTCGGGTTGGTTGGCTCAGACCGCGGATGGCTTCGCTGGCAGCCTGATCGGCATTGCCGTTACTACCATAGCGGACAACCGTGGAGAAGAATGGATACTGCGGTGCTAAGTCGTGAAAGTGCCCAGCGAGCGTGACAGATGATACCAAATCAACCGCGTCACGCACATTTAGGCTACCGCCACCGCCAGCGCCCTGAAGTGCACTGGTGAGCTTCTTTCGATTTCCCTGGTAGGTTACTGAAACAGCAGTCAGTAGATGCTCCCGCAGCCATTTGGTGAGGCGAAGAAGATACTCGGCCGCCTTCTTCTCGTAGACCTGTTTTTTGACGCCCGAGGCAATGGATGCGAGGTCAAGCGCGCCCGCGTAGAGACGCAGCGAGTTGATGAACTCCGGCTGCTTGTCATCAAGTCGGAAGAAAACTTCGTCCGCACGCTTGTCGTCGGAATACTTCGGCGGGTCAAACGGTTGGATAAAATAGAGATAGAAATCGCGATTTGGGACTGCCGTTGAACGATCATTCGGGGCTCCAAAAAATAGGTAGCCTCTACGGCCAGACTTATGCTCCAGCCATGTGATCTCATACTCCCAAATCTGAAAGCCAGTTTTGTGAGTGGGAACGTCGGCGACTTCCAAAACCTGTCGCAGCGCATCGTAATAAAACCGGTCGAGCGTGCCGTTATCCAGCGTCTCCGCCCGCTTCTCAACGAGAGCGTCGTAGTCGTCAGTCTTTTTTAGATCGAGGAACCACTGCCGATTATCCGGATTCGATGAGATGAACTGGCCGCTGACCGTTTTGTGAATCTCACGTAGAGTCGTTTCGACCACGGTGAGCAAATCTTCAGCCGGCTCGCCGCCGAGTTCCGCTGCGCCGGAATGGTAGAGGCAGAGGTGGTCACGCATTTCCTCCGGGGTCAGGCCGAGTGTCGAGTGAATGTCACCGGTCGTGATCCTGTGCACGGAAAGTCCCCGCACGATGCGTAGGGCCATCGGCTTGTAGGTTTTCTTGGGGAACGCGCTCTGAATCTTGGTCTCAAGCGTCCCGCTGCACTCCATGATAGCCTTCACATCCGGGTTCGCGCGGTGGGCGGCGTTGTCAGTGATCGCATCCCAATAGCTATCGTAGGCGAGAATACCCGGGCGATCATTCGGCACCGGTTGCCCCATGAGTCCCTTAATGGCTTGTGAGATGATCTGCAGGACACCGCGCTTCTCGACAATGGGGATGCGCTGGAACGTATCCACGTAGTCCGGATGAATCGGAAAAAGGGCGCAAAACTCATCCAACCGTTCGGACATGCCCCCGTAAAACTTAGCGTAGGGTTCCAAGTAGGCGCGAACCTCGGCCAATTGCGTGTCCGTCTTTTTGAGGAGGCGGTTTGAAACCACGAACTTCACGTCCGTGGTGACGATTTTGACCTGCTGGAAGCGGTCTTTCACCCGGCCGAGACTATCAGCCACATGGGCGAACCGCTGGCTGTCGAAGATTGCTTCCTGGACTCCCGCCACAAAGCGGAAACGAATGTTTTTGCACACTTCGCCCACTTCGCGGAGGAAGCCAAGATCGAGAATGAGCGCCTGATCTTTGCGCGACCGCAGATAGTCCAGGAGCTCATCCACAACCAACAGGAGCCCCTGGTCCGGGAACTTCTTGTGGAAGGCAGCCATCATGTCTTCCAGCGATGTCTTGTTTTCCTTCACCTTATCCGCGGCGGGGAAGCGATAGGGTGTTCCCCATTCGGCGAACTCTTCCTCAATCGAGGTGGTGATGATATCGCGCAACGGCATCATCACCGCGCCGATTTCGATACGAATGACCTTGAATCTGCCCGCGATAGATTTCGCGGAATCGCGGACATTGGGGTGGGAAATTTGCGGCGCCAAGGACGCGTTTTCGGCCAGTGCCGACACCACGGACATCAAGTGAGACTTACCTGTCCCGTAGTTGCCGACGATCAGAAGCCCCTTGTTGTCCTGGGGTGAGTCGAACTGAAGCTGGGGAATGACCAGGTCTACGAGGCGCTGCGCCATCGGGTCCGAAATGACATACGTCGAGACCAAATCCTGCGCGGCCGCGCTCTTATTGGCGTCGCGCAGCTGGATAATTGACTCAATAGGATTAAATTGAACGAGATCTTGGTAGTACATCAGGAATGGTAGAAGGTCGGTGTGCCGCGCTCCAAGAAGACTGTTGGAATGGCCGGTATTTCCTCCGAGAAGTATTCCGGGTGGTCGGGGTAGCCCCGAACGAATCGCCGGCCTTCGAGGCGACCGTTTAGCGCGTATATCACGATCCGGTTTTGACTGATACCGTACGCAAGGCGCAGCGGATCGCAGCGCAAAGCCGGGTTAAACAGTATATCTGTGTTGTCGATAGAGACACCACTCTGTCCCGGTCCAATTAGTTCTTGCACGGTTGCCTCGATCGCGAGAGGCCGCTTACGGAGCGCAACCGACAACAATTTGGTTCCGAGCTGAAGTCCGAGATTCAGCAGGGGCAGGGAGTGCTTCAATGACAGTGACGACAGTAGCTCGGTCTTTCCCGCACCAGACTCGCCGATGATCAAGACGAGTTTGTGTCGGCTACTCGATGCCTGACCGATAATTTCCGAGAAGCGGCTGAGATCAGGTGCTGTCATCTCGTCTCTTCTGGGTGTTCACAGCAGAAGGCGATCGCCTCGGCGACCATCTCCACCCGAACGGCAGGTCCGGCTTCTTCGCCGGGTATGATCGCTTCGCTTGAGCGACGGTCGAGCGTGGAAAAGGATGGTCTAGGCATGGAGTCAGAGGGATTTACGGGATACCTCGCGCCGCTTCAATCTTTGTCCCTCAGAGCCGGCAGTCGGTCCGCGAGACCAGCCTAGCGTCGCATGAAGCGCTGCTGGGCGAGTATCCACCAGCTTCCTAGGCGCGAAACGGACTCACTCTGGCCGGTATTAAGCCAGAAGGCAGGATTTCACCGAGGGGCTGGGGCTTTGCGGCTGCAGAAACGCTTGCCCGATTGTGACAGCAACGGGAGCACGATTTTACCGTGTCCGGGGCGCGGATCGACACCGGTGGACGCGGCAAGGTGATCATCAACATGCTTGGGCGTCTTAACATCAGGCTCGGCGTTCACTGGCTTGTCCGCAAGCAGGCAATCGCCACTCTCACCTTCGGTTCGACGACCAAGAGGAGGCACCATCGAGGAAGCGCCCCAAACCCGATCATTGTTCGCATCTGCTGAAGAGTTGCCTGCGCCCCGAGCCGTTGCTGAGCCCTCTTCGCATTCAGCGAGTCTCGCGCGTTCTCGCCAAGCCTCGTCGATCAGCGGGTTAAGTAACTCTTTTTCATACCGCTTGAGGGTATTTCGATGGATACGGGCCAAGTGCGCGTATTTGGCGTCCTTACGCGCTGCTTCCCTAATCACACGGACCCGAAATTCCCGGTTGCGGCGAGGCGCCTTGCTCAAGATGTCGGCCATCCACACCCAATCCTCGTAGAGGATCTGAGAATTCTCGCCCGCGCGCTCGCGGTCCGCCTTGCCGGTTTCCTTTAATCTCGATTCCCACCGCAACACCCATGGAAGAAGGTCGCGCCAGACCCAATTGAAAGCAGTCTGCTTGGATATCCCCAGTGCGTTTGCCACCTGACTGGCTCGTTTCGGATTCCCGAGATACGCATCCAAGAACATTGCGCGAGCCACAGTCATGTAGCTGAGGGTTGCCCGGGCCTGGATAATCTGTTCGGCCACCTTGCGGATTCTTGCTGGTGAAACCGGCGGCGACTCTGTCGGACGACGTTTCATCTGCACGCTTATCGGGCATTTCATCAAACGCTGTAGCGCCTACACCGTTTGCCGACGCCTAATAGCCGGGAAAGGGCGCTGCTGGAGCAGTGTCGTTTGACCCATCAGCGGGAGCTCCAATTGGCCGGTAACTCAGCTCCATGCCACGAACTCGACCTTCGATTCGCCCCAACTGCACGGCCTCAGTCTTTTCGCGCCGGCCAAGAGACTCGCGCTATCCACTATCAATAAGAAGGTTAAGTGTCACTCGATGCGCATCGCGATCGAATTCGGTCCCAGTCTACACCCCTCTAAACCAATCCTTTTAAGCGAGGACCCCACGACCCGCGAGACACCGACCGAATGGCAAGCCCGGTCCGATTAGCGGGCTGAAACGCGCTCCGATTGAGACCCGCTTATCCAACTCTACACGCTGAAGTCGTTGGATGCCAGCCTCTAGCAATGTCCTTCACTGCCACCGACATCGAGCGATGCCTACGCCATTTTGACGCTCCAGTTCGCGATCTTTCACGCGTGGCCCGCAAGCCGGACAATCCCGCTCGGGAAGCGGCCCAAACACTCAATATGAATCCTGCTTCTTCATCTCGCCCCCGTCCCGCCCATCGCTCCGAGAAAACCCCGGTGCCGACTGGTAGACCAAAACCGATCCATTTCGAACCGGCGTACGATCCCCAGAATGATTTTACCGCTCAAATTGAGGATACCATCCGCGAGCTTCGCGAGAGCGGAGAGTTTTGGGAGGAATTCGTCGCTCACATTCTCTCTACATATGGCGCGGACTTCGATCGTCACCGTCTGATCAGCGAGGTCATCGCTGAAATTGCGGGCGCCAACCCCCGACTAGCGATCGATGCATTCGTTTATGCTACCCGGTTGAATGGTTTTCAGAACCTAACTCTCCGAGAGTACGCGGCCCGCTGCGGATGCACCGCGCAAGGTTTCAAAAATCACGTGGACGCTATCCGTCGGCGGTTTCGGCTCAACGCGTCGGATTCTCAAGGGCAATCGACCAAATTCTAAGGGGAAATTTCCATGAGTAAGTCCAGAACCGCTGTACCTGCGATCGAGCAACTTGCCAATGCTCTGCCGCCTGCCTGCGTGCGATCGGCGCTGCCGTCCGGATTATCCACGATGGACATGAACGAGGAGGGGGCGACGGCCTTGGTGGCTAAACTGGCGGACTTGGTTCGTGAGACTGGCAAGCGCCATCACACCGCCTTGGTTTGGCTGGGAGATGCACTGGTTCAAACCCCCTTTCCTCGTGGACAACTGACCAAATGGGCGGAACGCGCCGGGATTACCCGCGGCGCGCTTAAGAACGTCACCATGGTGTGCCGGCGGATTCCACCGTCATGTCGTCATGACGAACTCACTTGGTCCCACCACATGGAGGTCGGTCTGATGATCGAAGAAAAGTCGGAGATCGCAGCATGGTTGAACCGCGCAGTAGCCGAGAACCTTTCGGTACGTGGCTTACGGAAAGCGATTCGAGCCTCGCTCGCAGCTCACGATTCGGTGCCGGGAGTCACTCGAGAGGAACTGAATCCCTTCCGACTACTGAGCGAACTGGATGCATCAGTGCGCGCCATCCGGGCACACCGCGAGGTCTGGACGAAATGGACGCAAACGCAGCGGGCCGACGCCCTGGCGCGCATCGCGCCGCTGATCGAATTCGTAACCACCGTTCAGTCGCGCAGCACCCGAAGCGCCGCCTGAGGCAGTTGACAGCAATACGCATTACAGCGGGCGCAACAAAACCGCCCCCCATGACTAACCATGAAAAAGACGTTCGCATACATACTATTCGCACTCGGCCTTCTCTGGGGCTTATGCGCTGCCGTTCACGCGGCGGCTCAGATTACATTCCTGCCATGGCCTCGTCTCGTACGGCTGGTGGGCAACCTGCCGTTCCCTACGGGCTATGATGGATTCCCAGCTGTGTGGCCCCTCGTGGTGACCGTTGGGCTGTGCGGCATCGCACTCCTGCTGCTCAAGAGCGCGTACGCCGACGACCGTAAGCGAAAGGATTCTGAAGTATGAAGACCAAACACCGACTTATCACATGCCTCCAGCGGCGCGGCAATATCGGCAAGAGCACCGCAATTGCGGCTCTTGCCCAGTATCTCGATCAGCGAAAGGTACCATGGCAGGGGTTCGACCTCGACGCTGACCATCGCAGCTTTTCCCGGCTCTTCCCGGACGCCGTGGGCGTTCGGGAATTTGGTCCCGAACCTGAGGGGGAGGTCATTAAGCTCGCACGAGCCTGCTGCGACGCTCCGATCACCCTCGCTGATCCTCGGGCGCACGCCTCCGACATCATTATGCGAGGTTGGGAAATGATTCGCTTTCCGGAGCTGTTCGCGGAATCGGGAGGCCGGATCACGACCCTCCTGTTTCCCGGAGACGATCTTGAGATCCTGACCGACATCGACAGCGTCGTCACCCGATTGGGGCCGCGAGTCGATTACGTGGTCGTGCGTAATCCTGCGCGGCAGCCGCGAACTCGCATGTTCGACGGCTCCGAGCTGGAGTCCGACTTACTGCGGCTCGGAGCCAAGTTCGTCGAATTGCCAGCGCTTCTCGCGTTGGCACGGAACCACCTCGCTGCGCTGGAGGCCGAACTCGGCCGCGGCATTTCTTATGCGGAGGCGGCGGTAAATCGTGATCTGCCTCTCGATGGGATGGCGCGCTTGGTAGTTAAAGACTGGCTACAGACGGTCTTCAACCGGCTCGACGCGGTCGCGGCGCATCTGATGCCAACTGAGTTCATCGCTGTGGCCAAGCCGGCGTCGGTGCCGCCAGCTCCAGCCGTGCTGTCGATCCAGCGCGGGGCAAAGATCAACCGCACCAACCTGTGACCGCCATGAAAACGTCATTCATTGAGCAATGTATCCTGGCGCTCCCGGCTGAGGAGCAACCAGCCGCTCGCCAGGCGTTCGCGGAAGTCGCCGAAGGAGGTGGTGACTCCGTTTTCGCAAAGGTGCTGGTCACGCTGCGCGCAACTGGCGCCTATTTCGAAAAGGTACCTCAGGCAGTGAGTGAGTCTGGCGAGAAGCTCCTGCGTGAAGTTGACGTGCGCGTGGAGCAACTCGCCCGGGAGCGGAAGGAATCCGAGGGAAGGCTCGAAGAGCGACTACGGCGCATGATCGCCGATCAGGCGCCGAAGCTGGGCGAGGCTCTGGCACTTGATCGGGTAGTCGAGAATCTCGAAAGTCAGAGCGCTGAGATCGGTCGACTGAACCGAAGCGTGGCGCGCATGCGCCGCGCTCGGTTCTCCGGTTTGTTGCTCCTGATGACGCTCGCATTCGCAGGGGGCGCGGCAACGGTGGCCGGCGTCTTCAGGTCACGTTACGAGCAAGGGCAGCGAGCCGATCGCATCATTCGGGCGATGAATTCCGACGGTGTGTTCTTCACTTACGAACGAACACTCGAAGGAGGTCGGGTGGAGATCGAAGGAAATGCGTTGATTTCTGGCCAGCGTAAGGTCGAAGACGGAAAAGCGTTCGGTGCCACCTTGGTGTTCTCCGCCCCTCGCCGATGAACGCCATCTTGGAAGCAATAGAAAGTCTGGCGATTGGCCGTAGCCTGCCATCACCACTTGAGCCCCTCCTCGACTTCCGAAGTGGGCGGACACTTACGCGGCGCGATCTTGCCGAATCCGTCCTCGTGCTGGCTTCTGTGGGCAAGGGCAAGACCACCCTGGGAGGAACGTTCGCTCGGGCTTTTCTCCGCGACCGGCAGGGCGGGCTGTTTCTCACCGTCAAAAGATCGCAGATCGAGGACGTGCGCAGGATGTGTCGGTTAGAAGGTCGCGAACGCGACCTCGTCGTCCTCGGTCCGGGGATGGGACATCGGTTCAACCCGCTCGAAGAGGAGCCCAGCAGCGCAGAGGCCGCCGCACTTGTCGCGGAGATCGCGGAAGTGCTCGCCAGTCGAACCCGAGGCGGAGGTGAGAACGAGTCGTTCTGGAGGCAGCAGCTCGGCATCATTCTCCGCAATCTGTTCACGCTCTGCCGACTGGCGTATGGCCGGCACGACCTCATCTTGGCCGCAACGCTGTTTGACGGTCGTGCCAGCACGCTTGCCGAGCTATCCGATCCGACGTGGCAGGAGCGCAGCGCGATGGCAGCAGCGTTAGCCACCGCGCGCAAAGTCACCGGCGACCCCGACGCAGGCCTTGCGGTCGAGTACTTCGAGCACGCGTTTCCGACTGCAGGAGATCGCCTGCAAGGATCCTTGGCCGCCACGGTGGCCAGTGTGTTCGACTATCTGCGGCGTCCACCGTTGCTCGACTTGTTCACCGGCAGATCGACGTTCTGTCCCGACGACATGACAGAGCGAGGGAAGATATGCGTTGTCGGGCTACCCGCCCTGGATAGCGCCGACGGGCGCATCGCGAATGCCATCATGCAATACTGTTTCTGCCGAGCCGTGGTTCGGCAACCGCGTGAGCATCACTCTTTCCTCATTTCGGACGAATGCCAGGAGACCGTGACGCAGGAACTGGTGCGAAAGCTGGCGGTGATGCGCGAATACAAGGTGGCGTCAGTGATGCTAAGCCAGAATCTGGCGGTTTTGGATGATCGAATCGGCGAAACGCTCCGCGAAGGTCTCTCAGGCCTCCTCAACTTGAAGGTGTTTGGTCCGCAGATCCACGCGGCGACGCGCCAGTGGGCGGCAGAACAAGTCGGCAAGCGCAAAATGCCGACGGAGACGAAAACGACGGGACGAAGCCGTGACCGTGGCAAAGATTTACACAGCACGGGCACATCGGTGCACGAGCATTGGGACTACCGCGTGCCGCCGTCACGATTCTCCAGTCTAGGTGTTGGTGAAACCATCTGCCTGCGCGACGGAGCGGTGTGGCTCTCTCGCTGGCACAAGGACATGCCGGGTAAAGGCGGCACCGTCGCGATCGTTGATGACTGAGTCGCCGCCGCCGGTGCGCTGTCACGCAGCGGCCTTGGCGCTTGATCTGTCCCCCGGTTTAAGCGTCGAGGTTGAAGCGTGGCCGTTTTGGTGTGGTCACGTTGATTGGAGCTGAAGGTGGGATTGTGGATGGTGCCGCGTCTTCTGAGCGCCGGCGCTTTGAACGCACTTTCTGGAAGTTGTGGATCGTGCTGGGGGCGACAGAAAGGCTGAACTCTTCGCGCAGCGCCTGAGCGATCTCCACGTACGTCCAGCGCTTCTTGCGGAGAGCCCGAATCAGCTCCCCATAGGGTTCAAGTTTGCTGGTCGCCGGCTTGGTGTCGGCGGCCGCCAGGAATGACGCGATCTTTTCATTGAGGTCCATAACAGCCCGGGTGTCGTCAACCGTCGGAGCGGAATCGAGTTTCGTTCGAGCGTATTCGAGAGACAGTGACACCGTTTCGATGCCGCCATCGAACGAATTCGAACGGGCTCGAATCGGCTCGAACGGCGTTCGAGCGCGTTCGAGCCCATCCAACGGAGCAATAGCGTTGTTAGACATATTGCGTCTCAAATCATCCTCTATTGCCGAACGAAGCTCAGCCGTGTCCCCCCGGGGCTATGCCTTGCGATGGTGACGCCCTCCTCCACACCGTCACTTGCTGATTCCGGCTGAGGTGAGCGAAAACAATGAACGCGTGGAACTGCGTCGTTCACGGGTTCGCATCCTAGATGCGATCTTGTTGCCTCACGTCACCCGGCCGCATCCTGACGAACCCCGTTCCGGCCGCCAAGCCATGACTCGGCGCTACGATCAGCGAATGGTAAGACGCACTGGCCTTGAACGCAACCGGGTGATCTACCGTGGCCGGCGAGACGAAACGGTAAACTCGTGGTAGGTCGTTCGTTCCCCGACGGTAACCGCAAAACGCCACCGATTAGGCAACTCATTGAGGTTGTGGAGGGGAACCAACACAATCCCTTCCACCTTCTGACCTGGCGCTATATCCGTTTTGGGAAGCGCAAGGCGCTGCACATTGGCGCGTGCCTGCGCAAAGGCGGCCATCAGCTGCGCGGAGTAATCGCCGCTCCATTTCTCCCCTTGTTGCTGCGCCAGCATCAGCACGGCAGGATCAGGCGTTGTTTGCCGATACGTTCCACTTACCGGCTGACCGGTGGACGTAGTGCCGTGGTAGATGCCCGCCGGTTGCATCGCTGCATACGGGGCGCTTGCGAGCCCAGCAAGGAAGGATGCAGCGAGTCCATAGACAAAGTCCCTTCGGCTTCGATTTTTCTCCAGTCGAGCAACCGCAACATCGATCGGCAGAAGTTCCCGCGGTCGGCCGGCTCGGTCAGTCACCGAAACGTGGTTGGACCCAAACCTGAAGGATTCTGCTCCTGTGTTTTCCACGTGAATCCAGAAAAGCGCCATCCCGTTGAAGAGTGTGTTGTGCACTGTCGGCTCGAAGAGCACCTCGGCGAGGTGTCCGGGTGTAACTTCTTGCACCCCTAAAATGCTCTCGTTTTGGGTGATTTTCACCAGCCGCTGGTGATCGGCGGGTGCCGAAACGATATACTGCGTGCGGCTGACGCAGCCGGTCAGGAGAACTGCCAGGAACGCGAGGAGCGCGTAGAGCGAGCGGGACATCGCTAGGTCACATTGCGGCCGCGTTCGCGAAACAACAAGCCCAAGCTGAGCCGAGCCGACACAGCCGGCCAGTTGACAACGGCCCTGCCTTCAGAGGCCGAGATGTTTACCATGGCAAAAATCCGCGACGGTTCGACGTATCTGGGGCAGCACCTGACGTCGAACGACTACTATTGCGAAAACGAATCCGTATCGGGGCGTTGGGTCGGGCGTTCGGCCGAACGTTTGGGCCTCCGGGGAGAGATTCACGCAGACGATGCCGCGTTCGAACGGCTGCGACAGAACCGGCACCCGGTGGACGACACAAAGCTGACGCCTCGCGATGGCGACGGTCGGGTTCGCTTCTACGACTTCCAGTGCAGCGCGCAGAAGAGCGTGTCGATCATGGCAGTGACGATGGGCGACACGCGCCTCCTGGAGGCGCACGACCACGCGGCCGAGTTGGCGTTTGGCGAGCTGGAGCGATTCGCCGCGACGCAGGCGAACACGGTTCTTCAACGCGGTAGCCGGACTACCGGAAACGTCGCGGCCGCGGTTTTCCGGCACACGGCGAGTCGCGCGCTCGACCCGCAGGTGCACAGCCATTTCGTGGTCGCGAACGCAACCTGGGACACCGCCACCAATTCGTGGCGGGCGCTGACGGAATTCGAGATGGTGCGAGCCATCCGCTATGCCGGGAAGGTGTATCAAAACGAGCTGGCTAAGCATTGCCGGCAACTAGGCTACGAAACTGAGACTAGTCGCGACGCGCGCGGAAACATCACCGGCTTCGAGATCATGGGCGTCCCGCGCGAAGTGCGCGAGCGCTTCTCGAAGCGGCGAGCCGAGGTGGAGCGCGGGATCTCGGAGTTTCACGCTGCGCATGGCCGCGCACCCACATCGGCAGAAATACACGCGATCACGGTCAGAAGCCGGGATCCGAAACTGGCGGAAATCACGACGCCCGCTGTATTGGCTGCGCAACGTTCGCAGCTGAGCGAGGCGGAATGGAACGCCCTTTCCGGGCTACGGGAGACGGCCGTCACTCAGGGGCCTTTGGACCGTGGCCCAACGCGGGAACGTGAGAGCCTGCGCCTCGCCGCCGGGCATCTTTACGAGCGCCGGTCGGTTGCGGCGGGGCACGAGATCTTGGCGGAAGCACTGAACCAGAACCTCGGATACGTTGACATCGATACGTTGTACGAGGCGGCGCGACGTGGACGCCTCGTTGCACTTGGTGAGCAGGACTGGCCAATGGAATTGTTCACGACCCGCCGCGGTCTGCGCCTGGAAAAGTGGTCGGTGGAGTTTGTCCGCCGAACCAAAGGAACGTGTCACGCGCTTGGTGACAGCGCTCGGGTAGAGTTTGGTAAGCTGTCGGAAGAACAGTCGGCGGCAGTGAATGCGATTTTGGAATCGCGCGATCAAGTCGTCTGCCTCCGCGGCGCTGCTGGCGTCGGAAAGACAACCACGCTGAAGGCTCTTCACCAGAACCTCATTCGATCGGGTCATCGAGTTCACGTGTGCGCACCGACGACATCGGCGGCAGACACTTTGCGTCATGACGGCATGACGTTGGCTACGACGGTGGCCGGGTTTCTGACGAAGGACGCTCTTCAGGCAGACGTTCATGGTGCTGTGCTGATCGTCGATGAAGCAGGGTTGACCTCCAACCAGCAGGGGGCAGAGATCCTTCAGATCGCGGAGCGGAATGGCGCGCGGGTGATCTTCCTGGGGGACAGTCGACAGCATACCTCAGTGGAAGCCGGTGATTTCCTGCGCATCTTGGAGCGGCACTCGCCGCTCCAGCGGGTAGAGATGACCGATATCCGTCGTCAGACGGTTTCGGCGTACCGAGAGGCGATTCGAGACATGGCCGTTGGTTCGCCCCGGACGGGCTTGGAACGCCTCGACCAGTTGGGATGGGTTCATGAGGGACAGGCCAACTACCTACGAGCGGCGGTCGAGGACTACCTGCGGGCGGCTGCTGGTGGAGAGCGGTTGGACGCGGTCATCGCCGTCACCCCCACGTGGGAAGAGACCGACGCGTTTACGACGATGCTCCGTTCCGAGCTCAAGGCGGGTGGGCGGCTCCGCTCCGGTGAGATTCTGCCGGCGCATGACCCGCAGCCGTGGACGAAGACCCAGCTCGCGCGGGCCGCGACTTATGCACCGGGCCTCGTGGTACGGTTTGATCGGACGGTGGCAGGATTCCGCCGCGGAACATTTGTGGAGGTCACCCGCGTCGAGGCAGGGCGGGTGTGGGTCTCCGGATCCCATGGCGAGCGTCCGCTCCCGCTTGTGCAAAGCGGCTTTTCTGTCGCAAAAGCTCGCCCGCTCGAAGTCTGTGCCGGCGACAAGTTGCTCGTGCGAGCCAACGATCGGGCGGCGGGTCTGATTAACGGCCAGATGCTCACCGCCACCTCGGTGAAGGACGGCGTGATTCAGACCAAGGAAGGGCCGCAAATTGACACGCGCCGGTTCCGCAGCTTCACCCACGGCTTTGCCGTGACCAGCCACCGGTCACAAAGCAAGACGGCGGATCATGTGGTCGTCGCAGCCGCCCGACTCGACGCGAAGAGCGCTTACGTCGCCTGTTCGCGTGGACGCTTAAGTTGCGTCGTCCACACCCCAGACAAGTCCGCGCTGCTCGAACGACTCCCCCAGGGGGACCGGCCCGCAGCGCTGGATTTTGCGGTTCCCGAGAGCTCCGGGACTACAGCCAACCGAGCCAACCTCTGGGAGAGGACAGACACACATCACGAGGCCGACTCACGTTCGCCCGAACATATCCACGCTGCGCTGAAGGCGCCTTGGTGGCGGAGGCTGGTGCGCAGTGTGGCTGACTGGAGTCGGCGAGCTCCGCGGCATCGGACGGTTGACGCCGCCCCCATTAACAGAGCGAGCACACTTCATTACGAACCATGACCAACGAAATACATCCTTACGAAATGCACCCGCCGGGTGGCGGCGGTTTCACATGCTTCGACGCAGGCGACTTGGTTGCCCTGCCGCTCATTCATCTGAACAAGGCTACGCTTCGTGGAACGAGCGGCCAACGTATAGCCCTCGAATTCGGCACCGTGAGCGCCGTCGTCGAAGGCGACGGTATGACCGAATTGTTCGGCCACCTACTAAACGGTCAGGTGAAGACGCTGCGACGAGGGCAACGCGGGAACTGCGTCATCCGCGCGATCCAGGTCATCGATACCTGAACAAACAATCTGCCAGCGACAATAATCGAAGAAACTAAGGAGTAACAAATGAATGGATACCTAACAAATGTTCCTCAACTGCTCAGCCATGCGCGTCGGAGCTTTCTAGTGCACGGCCACGATGCACGTGCGATGAAAGAACTCACCGTGCTGTTCAGTGCCATCGCTGAACACGCCTATGGTAGCCGTTTCGTGTGGAGCGACTACAACAAGGAGCAGTGGGCAAACTTCGTGCGGGATGACCACTCGTGGGGCTGCGCCGCACTGTCAGCGGAAAAGGATGGAGATTGCCCCCACGGAAGAGCCTTCGGTATTGGTGGACCTACAGGCCTCTTCCCGTACCACGTGTGGGACCTCACCGACGAGCTACGAGGTGAGCCAATCCGCAAGGCGGTGCGTAGTATCGGGAAATACTCGCTCGATCTCGTTGGGTAAGGGGAGGCAGCGGCGCTCCGCGCCAACCCGGAACTAAAAGGCGTGGGGGGGGGCGGCCCCCCCCCCGGGGGGGGGCGCGGCGCCCCGACTCCTGCCGGACAATCAGCCGCTGTTTTTCCAGGCCGGCGAGCACGCGGCTCATCTCGTAGCGCGGCACGCCTAGCAGCTCGGCCAGCAGGGCCGGCTGGCAGGCC
>JAEWIY010000094.1 GCA_023386835.1 Verrucomicrobiota bacterium | reverse complement strand
CGGCCGACAAGATCGAGGAAGGTGGGCCGGGAGGCGCCAGGTGAGGGCTGGCAGGGGCCACCGCTGTCCCACCAGTAGCCGAGCCGCACGTTGCCGAGCCCGAGCAGCAGGCTCAGGCCGAGGTGGGTGTTGGCACCGGTCCCGGTGGTGAAGGCGGCGCCGGAGATCGCCACCCAGCGGCCCAGCGTCAGCGTTTCCACGCGTCGAATCTCCTGGCCGGGAGGTGGCGCGAGTGCGTCAAAACGATTTGGATACGGCTCCGTCGAGAGCGACTGGAGCGGCCGCTGGCGTTGCTCCCACAGCGCCTGCCGTCGACCGAAGGGGGAGCGGGTCAACGACTCGGTGGCCCAAAGGCCATGGCCATGCTTGCCAACCGAGAGGCCACAGGGGCTCACGGCCATGATGACGCCTTTGCGGTCGCGACGCTCGATCTGGGTCTTGCCGGACAGCGTCTCGTTGACGGTGACGTTGATGAGGTGAAGGGGACCGCCGTGGCGGTGCGGCACGTAATGATCGAACAGCAAGTCGTCGCCCGGGATCAGGTCAGTCATGCTGTAGTTGGCGTGGCGGCGCCGTTCGGGATTGGTCGCTCCGAGATAAGCGCGGCACAGCCGGGCGGCGTAAATCTGCTGCATCGATGACAGGTTCACGAAGCTGAACGAGCGGCTGCAGATCCACGAAACGACAAAACAAATGGCGGCGACGACGCTGAGCTCCCAGCCGGCCCACATCGGGAAGAAGGTCACGCCATCCCACACCGGCGACATCTGCCACGCGATGGCGGCGACGACGACTGATAGCGCAACGATGATCAGGCTGAACCAGGTCAGTGCGAGACCGAGGGCGATGAGATGCACGGGCAGCTCCAATTTCCGGTTGCCCAGCATGCGCTCGACGTAGAGAGCCATTCGCGCGGCCAGGCCGAACAAGCCGATTCCCGTGCCGGTCAAGGTCGCCCAGAGGGCGGGAAATTGGAAATTCGCGGCGGACCACCGCCAGTAAACCGTCTGGCCAATCGAATCGATCGTCGCGAACAGCAGCAGCACGATGGTCGGGATGAAGCCCAGCTTGAAGGCGCGGGTGAGAAAGTTCTGCGCGTGGCCCGCGAATTCACCCGCGCTCATCGTGCGAAGCGGCGGGTGAAAAAAACCGCCGATTCGACGCAGCGTGCTCATCAACGGCAGGGACTGCGTGAACCAGTACAAGACTCCGGTCGGCAACATCAGCCCGACCAGGGGCACCGCGGCGAGCAACACCCACGGGCTCCACCAGAAGCCGCCGATCTGGTTGTAGAAAAACGCCTGCTCAATCCCGAGCCACGCCGATCGCGTGGCACTGAGCGCGGTGAGGTCGATGCGAATGAGGGCGCTCAGGCACATCAGCAGGAAAAGGAAACTGAGAATCACCACGTGCAGGGTGACCCAGTTGCGCAGCGCAACGGCCGCCGACACCCAGTTGTCGCCGGCCCCGTTGGGCGAAAGGAACCGTCCGTTCTGCCGCAGCCACTTCATCAGCCAGGACTGGTTGTCGGCGAGCGAGCTCTCGATCGCGTCGGCCGACTGTTCTCCCCGGGCGAAGGCGATGCCAAGGAAGCTGCCAAAGTAGCCGCCGCCCGACACCGTCGACAAAAAGTCGATACGCCGGATCAGCCGTTGGCGGGCGAGGGCCTGGAACAAGCCGATGCAGAAGGTCGCGCTGCGAATGCCGCCGCCGGACAAAGCGAAGCCAACGGTCGGAGCATCGGCCGGCAGCTGATTGACGCTGCGCCGTTGGGCGATCGCGAGGCTTTCGGTGGCGCGCAGTGGCGGCGGATAAACCGAATCCAACAAGGGCGAGGAGGAGTTCGACATGGCACGAAGGGCCGGATGCTGGATACCTCGGCCGGAGGGGCGGCGGGTGACGCCGCGGGGTTAGAGGGTTTTCAGGTATTCAAGCAGGGCGTCTTTTTCACGGGCGGGCAGGGTGGTGCCGAAGGTGTGGCCCTGGTTTCCGTTGCCGCGCTCCTGCGTGTCATGCTTCCAGCCATACAATCGGCGGTTGAAGTCGGAGGTGCGGAAGCCGACGTTCTCCGGGTCGTAAACATCATAGCCGCGGTAGAAAACCGTCGGGCGTTCCGCGACTGGCCGCAGCAGGTCGCGCAGGGTGGGCACCGAACCGTTGTGCAGATACGGTGCCCGCATCCAGAGTCCGTCGAGGGGCGGTGACTGATAGGCCTCGATCCGCACCATGTTCGGCCGGTCGATGCCCATCTCCTTGACCCGCCGATTCGCTTCGTCAGCGGCCGCCTGGTTCCAGGTGTCGAGGCGCTCCCGATCCGTGCCGACATCCTCCAGCGGCACCGGGCGATTGGTGAAGTCGCCGCCGACCTCATGACAAGAGGCGCAATGCGCGGCGAAAATGGGCCGCCCCTGCTCAGCCAGCGTGGCGTCGATGGTAAATGGATACTTGGGTGGCGGCAGCTCGCTCAGGAACTCGTCCAATGCTTCCATGCGTTGCAGGAACCAGGCGCGCCGCTTGAGCGACCAGCTGAGTTCGTCGAAGGGCAGGTTCGGGTCGGGCGCGGAGCCGAGGCCGAGCGCGGAGTCGATCAACACCGATCGGACGGCGGGAGTGTCGCAACTCCAGTTGAGATAGAGACCCTCACCCTTGCGGACCTTTAGGTTCCAAATCGACGGGAAGTCCGCCTGCCCGGTGGTGTCATCCACCGGCATGCTCGTCATGAAGTACTTCGTGAGGTTCATCGGGTCGTCGCGACCACGGCCCCAATCGGGCCAATCCGGCCGGTTCATCCACGCGAGTTGCTGCTTCTGTTGTTGCAGCGCCTTGCGGGTCATCGGGACGAGCACGAAGCGGTAGATGAGCTTGTCGGTGAGCGAGAGCTTCACCTCCCGATTGATCTCGCTCAGCAGCGTCGTGGCGTTGAAACGTGGATCGTCTCCGCACGCGGTCAGGAAGCGCAGGAGGGCTTGCACGTCGGTGGTATGGGAAGGGGCGCCCACCACCACCTGCGGCGTCTCGTCCACCGTGCGACGCCAGGTGCCGGTGTGGCAGATGGCACAATTATTGGCGACCCGGGGGAACCCGATGACGCGTTTGGTGAAGCCCACCGGCATCTCCCGGCCCTGCTCCCAGACCAGGCCGAAGGCCTTGTATCCGCCGGGGCCAGGAACGTATTCCGGGAAGACGCGGGGCAGCACCAGCCAGATGTAGTACGGGAGGCCGCGCGTTGCCTCCGCGCCGATACTGCCGTACTTGAAGCGCTCGGCCTGATCGGCCCACGCAGGTTCAGGCTCCTCGCGAAAGAAGTTGTGCCAGGTGAACCAGGCGCCGAGGGCGACGACAACGACCACGACCACTAGGCAGGCGACGACCAGGCGCTTCGCGCGACGGGACAAGCTCATGAGGAACGGGAATTGCGCCAGCCGAACGGCTGGCGGGGGTTAGAACGTCTTGAGAAATTCGAGCAGGGCGTCCTTCTCCGCGGGCGGCAGGTCGGTGCCGTAGGCTGGACCTTCATGCCCTTGGTTGCCGTTGCCCGGCAGACGCGTGTCGAAAGGAAAGTACTGTCGCCGCCCCTCCCGCGGCACCGAACTGACGAAGCCGACATTCACCGGGTCGTAGACGTCGTATCCACGGTAAAACTCCACCGGTCGTTCGCGGGCCGGCTCCAGCAGGTCGCGGAGCGTCGGGACCGAGCCGTTGTGCAGGTAGGGCGCGCGCAGCCAGAGACCGTCCAGCGGCTGGTTGGCGTAGCCATAGGTTTTCCGGAAGTGCCGGAACCGCTCGTCAGGAAACGCGGCGTAGAGCAGGTTCTGGTTGGCGGCGAGCTCCGGCGTGTACGAATCCAACCGGTGGCGGTCCGTGCCGATGTCCGCGATCGGTGTGACCTGTCCCACCAACCGGCCGGTGAAGTCGCTGCCACTGGCGCCGTGGCACTCGGCGCAGGTCCGGGCGTAAACCGGCGCACCGCGCGCAGCCAAGTCCTGGTCAATTGGATACGGATAGGGCGGCGGCGTGGCGGCATCGAGGTAGTCCTCCATCCGCTTCATCGAGGCGCGATCGAGCGTCGGGGGCAGGGCACCGGTGCCGAAGGAGGCGCTGCGATTGCGTTCCTCGACCGAGTTGTTGTTGCCATCCCAGTGCAGCCACATGCCGCGCCGCTTGCCCTGGTTCCAGACCGACGGCAGGTCACAGTTTCCGACCCACTCTTGTTCCGGCAGCAGATCCATCCGGAAGTTCAGCAGCACCTTGGGCGGATTGAACGTATCCACGCGCCCCGGACCGGAGTCGGGCTCGCGGTCCATGAAACGGAACCGGTCGCGCAGGAACAGCAGCCGCCGCCGGGCGATATCGATGGCAAAGGTGCGGAGGAGGAACCGATTGAAGGCGTCGTCGGTGGTGCCGATCCGCCGCATCTCCAGGCTGATCCGCTCGGGCGTGAACTTTTCGCTGGTGGCCGCGGCGAAGAGGAAGCGCTCGAAGGCCTGCAGGTCGACCGTGTTGGCCGGCATCGCGGTGATGATGCGTGGAGTTGCGCCTGGGGAGTCCCGCACGGTGCCAACATGGCAAACGGCGCAGTTGAAAAAGACCCGATCGATGCCTTGTACGTTGCGCTTGGATACGCCCACCGGCAGGTCGGGGTCGGTTGGGCGCGAGGGATCGAAGACAAAACCAAAGGAGGCGAGCCCCTGTTCCGGGTCCGGCACGTATTCGGGGAACATCGCCGGCAGCACCTTCCAGATCCAGTACGGGATGCCTGCATCACGTTCACCGCCGGTGGAGCCATACTTGAAATGTTCCTCCAGTGACGCGTAATGCACGGGCTCGTCGCGCTGGATCCGGATGACGAGATAAAGTCCGAGGATGAGCAGGGCGGCCACCGCGGTGGGCGCGCTCCGGCGGCCCCCGCGGGGGGGGGGGTGGGACCCGCAAAAGAGG
>JAEWIY010000088.1 GCA_023386835.1 Verrucomicrobiota bacterium | reverse complement strand
GGTGGATACGGAGCTCCGGCGCCTCGAAAACCCCGCCGGTTTCCCGGCGGGGCGGATAATCGAAGGGGCGGCGAACCGCCCCGATTGCTCAAGCGGGACTTAGAACGAGAACGTGCTGCGCAGCGTCCAGCTCTGCGACGGCGCGATGCGCCAGCCGGAGATACTGCCGTCGGGCTGCGCGGCGATCGGGATCAGCTCGTTGCCGACGCCGATGTTGCGCACATTGAGCTGCACCTTCCAGGTGAAGCGCTCGAACTTCTTCCGATAGCCGATCCACGCGTCGTAGTTGGTTTCGGACGGAGCGTAGTACGGGTTGTTCACGTCCGGCGCCGGGCCGAAGACTTCGTGCTGGATGATCGGCGCGCCGATAGCGGCCTTGTCCTGCCAGCGCACGCCGAGGCCGACGTTGAAGCCATCGAGGCGGCCTTCGGTGAACGTGTAGTTGGTCGTGAGGTTCCAGCGCCATTCGCGAAGCTCGTTCGTCGGCAGACCTTCTTCGGCCAGACGCGGGAGCATCTGGTTGTAGATCTGACCGGTGAAGCGATTGCTCGCGACGTTGTGCGTCTCGCCCGTGGCGGACTCGAGTTCGCCGGCGGGACCCGCCATCAGCGGCACGAGTTCGTTGAAGACGATGTCGCGCAGCTGCGTGGCCACATTGCTCCGGACCGCCTCGGCGCGGGCCGCGTTGAACGCGATGCGCCAGTTGCGGTTCGGGTTGAAGATCAACTCGTACTCCTCACCGGTCGACTTCACGTCGGACGGCGCGACGACCTCACCCGAGCGGCGATCGGAATCGACCGTGGAGAGGTTCGGGTCGGTCGTGTTCGGATGCTCGACCACGCGGAACGTGTTACGCAGGGCGACGCCGGTCGGCGAGTTGTACCACTGGTTCCACGCGGCGATGGAGGCGGCCGGATCCCAGACGCGGTTGGGTTCGTCAACCGGATTCAGGACGTTGCGGCCGCGCAGGATCTGCTCCTGCACGTCGCCGATGAAGTCCGCGAGGTTGTTCAGCGGCGTGGTCAGGTTGCCGAGCGTGGAGGACAGGCCGGAGATGGTCTCGTACTTGGCGGCACGCAGGATCAGCTTGCCGTTGAAGGTCGAGATCATGACGCCGTAGTCCTCGGTCTCACCCGTCTCGTGGGGGAGATTGTTGTCGAAGAGGTCGTAACGCTGACCGGCTGGAGCGAAGTTCTCCGCCTGGTTGTAGAACACGCTGATCTCGGTGCCGTACGGGAGGTGACGGTCGATGAAGTCCGGCGAGTGCAGCACGGCGCCCCAGTTGACGTTGTCTTCCGTGAGGTTCGAAACCGGCAACGGATAGAAGTCCTCGATGATGGCGGTGCCCGTCACCGGATCGAGCGGCGCGCGGCCGGCATCGTAGGTGAGCACGTGGTCGCGGCGGGCGCCAACGGTGGTGACGAGGTTATCCGAGAAGAAGCGGCTCTGCAGGATGCCGACAGTGGAGTTCACCTCTTCCTTCGTGTAGCGGAGGTTGTCGCGGCGGACTTCGCTCGGATCCTTCAGGTCGGCCGAAGCAAGCCCGAACGGACGAACTTCCCACTGGTTCTGCGCGGAGAGCGCGCTCGAGGTCGGGGCGGTGTACCAGAGGAGGTTCACCTGCTCGACGTCGTTCGGGAATTGCGACACCGGCGTTTGGATACCGCCGATCAAAGCGGCCGCGGACGAGGCGTTGGCAACGCTCGGCCCGAGATAGCGCATGATCGGAGCACCACGCTGAGCGGAGCTGGCGGTGCGGACGGTGCCCCAGACGGCCTGGCTGTAATCCGTGCCGCTGTTGAAGTAGAAGTTGCCCGCCTCGGTGAAGGCGCTGGTTTCCTGGCGGCTGTGCGCGGCCTGGAAGCGGTGCGTGCCGAGGAATTTGCCGAGCCACTCCGGACCGGCGTCGCGCAGGTCGAGATCGTAGAAGCCCGTGGCACGAACGACGTCGCGCTCCGACCACTTCACCACGCTGCGGCTGTACGCCGTGGTGAACGGACGACCGAAGTTCGGGTTCGGCGTACCGTCCGGCAGGTGCGTGTTGATGTCGAGACGAAGCGTGTAACCGCTGATCGTGCTGTCGAGCGGCATGGCGGAGCCGTTGTCGAGACGCTCGTGGTTGTACGCGACCTCGATACCCGCCTTGCCGTCGAGGAACAGCTGCTCACCGGTGATGTTGAACGTGTCCCAGTCAGCGAACTCCCGCTTGTCCGAGCCGTGCAGCATGTGGTGGTAGAAGTCGTAGATGCCCGGATCGGTGATCTGGGTCGCCTTCCAGTAGTTCGCCGTGATGTCCCCCGCGTAGACGACACGGTTCAGGATCGAGTTCATCTCACGCAGGCCGCGAATACCGTCGGCGGTCAGCGTCGTGCCAGCCGCGTTCGGGTGCACGTTGGCGATGTTCGGACCACGCATGCCCTGGATGTTTTCGCGACCGGGGATACCGATGCTCATCCGGGAGCTGTTGGGATCGTTGTACACGAGCAGCATCTGCTGATTGCCGCCGCCGATCGCGCCGATCACCGTCGTCACGATGTTCGTGTTGTAGATCGCCGCGTTGGTCGCACTGATCGGGCTGGGCCAGCCGGGCGAGACCGTGCCGAGCAGCTGGTGCGCGCCGGCGTTGCCCTTGCTGGGATCGTAAGCGGGCTTGCCGAGATCCCACCAGTACGTGATCGCGTCACCCGGGGGACGGATCTCGGGCAGGTTCGAGTCGATGTTGCCCTTTTCGTAGTTGGCGCGGAACGTCGTGTTCCGGAAGGGGCGCCAGGCACCCGTCACGTACACGCGACGGTCCTTGGAAAAGGCTTCCTCAACCTTGAACTTCTCGTCCTCGTAGAGGCCGGCGACGCGCAGGGCGAGTTTGCCGGGGATCAGAACCTGGTTGTGATCGAGCGTGGTGCGGAAGGAACCGTGCTTGTCGGTTTGGAATTCGAGCTCGGTAATCCGGCGGTTCAGGTTCGCCTGACTGAGGGAAGAGTTGATGATACCCGACGGACTGCCGAGACCGAACAGCATCGCGTTGGCACCACGGCTGATTTCAACACGCTCGGTGTTGTAGCCGTCCATCGGCGTCGACGTGATGAAGAAGTCGCGCGAGATGTCGGCCTTGGTCAGGCCGCGGACGCGCGTGCTCGGGACCGCACTGGAGAATGCGGCGTCATAGTCCACCTCCTGGCCGTTGGGATTGTCGACCACCCCGGCGTCAGCGAAGTTGCCACCGGCGCCACCCACTTCGGTACCGAGGGTGTAGATGAGCAGCCCTTCCAGGTTGTTGGCTGCGATGTCGTCCATGAAGTCCTTCGTGACGACGGAGATCGAGGACGCGATGTCCTTGAGGTCAGTGCGCAGCCGGGTGCCGGACTGCACGCCGCTGGCGAGGTAGCCGGTATCCTGCTCCGTGTTTACCTCGAACGGCGACATGAGCAGCGGTTCATCTTCCAGCGGGCCGGGATTAACGGCCTGCGAAAACCCCGGAGCCGCGGCCAGGGTGAAACCTGCGGCCAGGCTGGTGAAGCCGGTCCAGGTCACCCGATGCCTCGGGAGGCGATTTTCTGAGTTCTTCCAGTGGATCATAGTGTTAGGACGGGCCAGACGGTTTGGCGTGAGGGGAAGTCACCGCATGGCACCCCCGGCGGACCGGACACACGCGCAGTGACCTTCGTGCCCCCGAGTCGCACCAGACCGAAAGCCTGAAACAGTTTTGGGGTTTGTGTTGCAGCGAAGCACGAAGGGGGAACGCGATGTTCGAGGCGCAAGCGTAGGGTGGGAACGCGTGATTCCCGTCACCTAATGCGCATTGGATTTGACGTGTCAACCCTTTGTCGGCGGAACCCGGCCGTTTCCCCTGCCTTTTTTGCGCGCCGCGCCGGACCTGGTTCCGCGGAATTCCCCTCTATACCTGCTTTCACCCAATGAGAACGGCAATTCGGATTCCTCGCTTCGGGTCAGTAGGCGCCGGATCGGCTGGGACCGAGATCCGACACGCGCGCACGCCCCCTTGCCTCTCACGCGCCTTTGCCGCCGGCCTAACTCAAATTCGGTCCAGCGGCCGACTCGGCGCTTGCCAAGCCCGGGTCGCAACAGTTTCGTTTTGTTGCATCGGCACGGGTGCTCTGTTCTAGGCGCTGGCTCCTCCACCGCCGCCCGGCCCGCCCCGCGGGCGTTACGCGCCCATCACCGACCACGCTCTTATCCCTTTCCGGCCGCAACATGACCGCGAAGTCAGCTCGCCGGCTTTTCTAAGTGCTTTCGTGAATACACCCTCTGTCGCCCTCGCCTTCACCCTGCCGCTCCTTCTCGTCGTGCCGTCAGAGAACATCCCGGAAGGGTTCCAGCAAGTCTATGCCCTGGCCATCGGCACGGTGTACGTCGTCTCGGTAAGCGGTCCGAAGATGTACCGGATCGACAACTACGCTTGGGCTTCCCGGGTCGCCGAGGACACCCAGCTGTTCCAGATCATCGCCGTCAGCCCGGAAGAGCTGCAATTTGAAGCCCGGACCGCCGCCAACCAGCTGTACGATCGTTTTACGCTGCGCAAACGCGCCGGCCAGCCCAACGAACTGGTCGAACTCCACGACCTGCCTGACGAGCGGCGGATGCCGCCGGTCACGAACCCCGCCGCGCCGTAAGCGCGCCGGTCTCCTCACGCACAGCTTCGAACCCTCGCCTCCCCACGACACCCATCTCCCTCTTGTCATGACTCGATCCCGTCCGTCCCTCCACCTTTCCCGTAGCCAACGCTGGCTCGCCGGTGGCGCCGCGCTGCTGCTGGCCGCCCTGAGCGTGCCGGCCGCCCCCACCGCCCGGCCCGCGTTGTTCCCCGCCGAGTTTCCAACCGCCACACCGGAGCAGCACGGCCTCGAATCGCCGAAACTCGACGCCCTCTGGACGGAACTCGAGCAGCGCCACACGAACATCTTCGTCGTGATGCGGAACGACCGCATCATTTACGAGCGCTACGCCAATGGCTACGACCGCAACAAGCCGCACTACACCGCGTCGCTCGCGAAGGCGCTCGTCGGCGGATTGTCGTTGATGCTCGCGGTGGATGACGGGCTGATCCGTCCCGAGGACAAGGTGAGCCAGTATGTGCCGCAGTGGGCCGGTGTTCCCTTCAAGCAGGACATCACCATCGCACAGCTGGCGACGCACACGTCCGGGTTGGAGGACTCGAGCGAGCCCGGCGTGCCGCACCGCCAACGCACCGGCTGGAAGGGCAGCTTCTGGCGCAACGAACCGGTGCCGAACGATCCGTTCACCATGGCGCGCGATCAGGCGCAGGTGCTCTTCCCGCCCGGCACCGCGGCCCAGTACAGCAATCCCGGCATCGCCATGCTGACATACAGCGTCACCGCGGCCCTGCGTGGCACCGAAAATCCGGACATGCGTTCGTTGCTGAAAAACCGGATCATGGATCCGCTCGGCACCCCGGCCAACGAATGGTCGATTGGATACGGGGTCACACATGAGGTCGATGGACTGCCGCTCGTTCCCTCCTGGGGCGGTGCCGAGTTCAGCGCCAACGCGACCGCGCGGATCGGCCGGCTGCTCCTGCACAAGGGCGACTGGGACGAACACCAGGTGTTCTCGCAGGAGATTGTCGCGCGCGCCCCGCGCTCCCTCGATCTGCCAAATCACTCCGGCCTCAGCTGGTGGATGAACGTCCGGCCGGACTTCAGCCGGCCCTTCCCGACCGCTCCGCGTGACTCCTACTGGGGCCTCGGCGCCGGCGGTCAGTTTGTACTCATCATCCCCAGCCTCAACCTCGTCGTGATCCGGCACGGCAACGTGCCCGATCGGGACCTCGACCTGCTTGAAGCGATGCGCCGTTACGTCGTGGCGCCGCTAATGCTCGCGTTCGCTCCGCAATCGGAAGCGCCGTATCCACCCAGCCCGGTCATCCAAGGCGTCAGTTGGGCGCCGCCGGAATCAATCATCCGTCTCGCCCCGGGCGGCGACAACTGGCCGATGACTTGGGCGGACGATGACGCGATGTATACGTCGTACGGCGACGGGAACGGCTTCGTGCCGCAGCTTCCCGAGAAGCTGAGCCTCGGACTGGCGCGGGTCACCGGCCACCCTCCGGAAGTCCACGGCGAGAACATCCGCTCGGAAACGGGCGAACAGATCGGTGACGGCCGCCACGGCAAAAAAGCGAGCGGCATGCTGATGGTCGACGGCGTCCTCTACATGTGGGCGCGCAACGCCGGCAACTCACAGCTGGCCTGGTCCACCGACCGCGGCCGGACCTGGACGTGGAGCGACTGGAAGTTCACCGAGAGTTTCGGTGCGCCGTCCTTCCTCAACTTCGGCCGCAACTACAAAGGTGCGCGTGACACCTACGTTTACGTGTATTCAACCGACGCGGACAGCGCCTATGTGCGCGCCGACCAGCTGGTCCTGGCGCGCGTGCCCAAAAAGAAGATTCGTGATCGCAACGCGTACGAATTCTTCGTGCGGCTGGATGCCAAGAACAAGCCGGTCTGGTCGTCCGACCTCCGTCAGCGTGGTGGTGTCTTCAAGAACCCGGGCGCCGTTTACCGCACGCAGGTCACCTACAACCCGGCCCTCAAGCGCTACCTGCTCAACACGATCGGGCGCGGCAATGACACGCGTTTCCATGGCGGCTTCGGCATCTACGACGCTCCCAATCCTTGGGGCCCGTGGACGACGGCCTTCTTCACCGACAACTGGGACGTCGGTCCCGGCGAAACCAACAGCTTCCCGACCAAGTGGATGAGCGCAGATGGCAAAACCGCCTGGCTCGTCTTCTCAGGCGACGATCATTTCTCGGTGCGCAAGGCCACGTTTGAACTCGCGCCCTAATCTCGCACGGCTCTCTGCGCCCACGCGTGGAGAGCCTAATCAAACCCGTGGGCCAACGCGGTTCGTTCGCCCACACGGCGGCGCCGCGTGCGCCCTGCCCAACTCTCCATGATGTTCCTTCGCACTTCTCTTTTCACGGCCGCATTCCTGGTTGGCTCCGCCCTGAGCGTCGCTGACCCAGCGTCAGCCCAACTCCGCCTGGAGGAAACGGAAGACCAGATCATCGTCAGTTTCGCCGGGAGCACCGCCGAACCGGGCCAGCCCGCCATCCCGTCGTGGAAGGCGATTCTCTTGCGCGAGGACGCGGGGAACATCTCCGCGTTGCACGTGCCCGCCGACAGTCCCCTTGACCTTTCGTCGCGGCGTGGCGGCTGGCCGATCACGGTCGTCTCCACGCGCAGCGCGGCCGGGGTGAATGATCCCGACAAAGGCCGGGACAACTACGCGAAGTTCCGCGTGGAAACGATGGAGGTGGTCAGCCGTTCCGACGAACAGGTGGTGATCCGCGTGGCCGGACCCTCCCGGCGTCAGCACTCGTACCAGGATCGCACCTACACCTTTACGCCGCGCGGTGTGGCGATCGAAGGCACCGTGACCGCGTTGGTAGACCTCAAGCGCGCAGCCTGGGACCCGCATTGGGATCGCGACCAGATGGCGGACTCGCACGAACTCGTCACCCCGGTGCGGACGCAGGGGCGCCACGGCTGGGTCATCGCGCCCTCGAGCGGCAGCGACGCGGTCACGCCCCTGCCGGAGTTCGTCAACTTCCCCCTCGAGGCGGAACTCAAGCTCCGCCGTGATCGGCCGACGTTTCTCCGCCTCTTCATTGATCAGCCGTTCACCACCACGGCGGAAAAACGAATGATGGTGAACAACAACAAGGACTTCGAGGCGCTGCCGTCCCAGCGGATGTACTACGAAAAACTCGTCGGCGGCATCGAAAGCGCCCCGCTCAAGGTCGGCCAATCCGACCGCTTCAAGGTCCGCTACGAATTTGAGGTCCGATGACCAACCCGTTCTTCGAACGGACAACTTGTCACGTAATAAGTGACAAACCTTTCCGGCACGCAACACGACGCGGCGGGGTCCGGCCGGCGGGGTCCGGCCTCGGACGCGGATGCGCGACGGGCGCATTCAAGTCACCTACAGGCTGGCCGCCCAGCCGCGGTGGTCGCACGCTGCCGGTCGCGAGGGCGCCCGCTGCGCAGCTGATTTTTCTTCACCCTGATTGAAGTGCTCATGACCGCTCCCCGTTCCCTTCCCTCTGTCGGCCTGGCTCTAGCCACGCTCGCTCTCACCCCGGCGACGGCCCGGCCGCCGTATCCACCCAGCCCCGTCATTTCCGAGATGACGCTCGATTGGTCGACCCACCGCCGGGACGCCCAGGGCAGCGACAATTTCCAGCTCACGTGGTCGGACGACAACCAGCTCTATGGCGCCTGGGGCGACGGTAGCGGCTTCGGCCCGGACGATTCACGGGAGTCGCTCGGCTTCTCCCGCATCGAAGGCGATTGGGACAACTACCGCGGCTACAACGTCTGGGGCGGGCGCAACCCCGAGCACCCCGCGCAGTTCCCCGGTAAATCCTGGGGCACCATCTCCGTCGGCGGCGTGCTCTATTCGTGGGTCATCCCGGACAATCCCGACCTCAGCGGATACGGTCATCATTACCGCTACTCGGATGACCGCACGATCGCGTGGCCGCGGGATCACTACCGCTACATCCAGCTGATCCGCTCCACCGACCACGCGGCCACGTGGGAAATCTCGCCGTGGCGCTGGTGGCGCGAGGACAACCTGATCGTGCCCACCTTCCTCAACTACGGGCGCGACAACGACGGTGCGCCGGATCCGTACATCTACTCGTACTTCATCCGCCCGGAACGGCTCGATGCCACGCAGGCGAACCACAAGCTGAGCGTGCACCGTCCCGGCGCGCTGTTCCTCGCACGCGTGCATCGCGATCACCTGTTTGCCGGGCGCGACGCCTACGAGTGGTTCACCGGGCTCGAAAATGGGCGGCCGATGTGGGGCCCCCTCGCGGCGAAGCAGCCGGTGTTCGAGAATCCCGAAGGCACCGGCTGGTGCGTCAGCGCGATCTACAATCCCGGTCTGAAACGTTACCTGCTCACGACCGAGCACCGCACCAGTCACGCGGGACTGCTGGGAATCTTCGACGCGCCGACGCCGTGGGGTCCCTGGACCACGGTGGCGTACTGGACCGAAGAAAAGCGTTTCGGCGCGGAGCGTCCGGGCAGCGAGCTGCCGTGGGGGGATAATGTGTTCTTCGCGGCGTTCGTGCCCAAGTGGTGGAGCGAGGATGGCACGGAGTTCACCCTCACCTTTACGGGCGGAGGCAAGGGCAAGGATAACGACTCGTTGAATACAATTCGAGGTCGCTTCCTGCTGCACAAATAGCCATTCTCCTCCTCGCCGTACCCCCTCGTCATGATTCCTTATCGAAGATTGGCGATGGTGTTGTGGGTGGCGGGGATCCTCGCCACCTCCGGAACGACCCACGGCGCCTGGTGGCCCCGGCGCAGTTCGTCCGTTCCGCCGCCGCCCGACCAGAGCCGGCTCCAGCCCTACCTGTCGCCGGCCACGATCGATGGCGTCACGGTCTCGCGTGACGGACGCCACCTCGCCATGGTGCGCGTTTCCGAACTCGGAACGAACGTCGACGTCATTCCGCTCGAAGCCCCGGAGCAGCGCTTCCGTTTTTCCTTCGGAGACCTGGAAGGCGCCCGGGTAATCGACCTGCAATGGACGTCACCGGTGGACCTCGTGGTCGCGCTCGAGTCCGGAGCACTCGTCGCCTTGAACCTCGAGGCGGCGGGATCCATGCGCACGCTCCTGACGCCCACCACGTTCGCCGAGGACGAGGTGGTGTTGCCGGAGACTGCCGACGCCACGGGTGCGCCCATCGAACCCGGTTGGGTCACCCGCCCGCGCTGGCCCCGACTACTGCACTCGGCACCGAATGAAAACAGCATCTACGTCGAGGGCGTCGCCGGCTCGACCCTGCGGGACGCGACCGCGGAAATCTTCCGCGTCGATGTGCGCACCGGCCGGCGCACCCGCATCGATTCGGTTGGTATTCGATTCTCAGCGACACGGTTGCTGGCGGATCGTTCGGGACGCTACCGGCTGATCGAGGACCGGTCCCGCCTGCCCCTGCAATGGCAGGTCCGCGCCAATGCCGACCGAAACTGGTTTGGCTGGCGGCGATTGGAGCAGGTGTTCGCTCCCGAGCTGCGGGCCGGCTTCAACGCGGAGCGACCGGCCCTGATCTCCGGCCGCAGTTTCCCGCTTGGGTTTGGCGCGGATGACAACGTGCTCTACTTCGCCTCCAACGTCGGACGCGCGACCACGGGCCTCTACGCCGTGGACCTTTCAACCGGCCAGCGCACGGAGTTCTCGCTGGAGGATCCGGCGCACGACCTCGCCTGGCCTGAGGAGGACCTCGCCCTGCCCGCCATGGGGACCGAGTCGCAGGAGCGGTGGCGATGGAATGCAGCCACCTACTACACCGGTTTCCGAGTAAAACATGCGGAGTCGCCTCTGGTTTTTGATCGTGCCAGCGGAGAACTGCTCGGGCTGCGTGGCCGCTCGCGCGGCGATCGTTGGCTCCATCCGGTTTTCCAGGCCGTCCAGGCCGAACTCGACCGCTGGTTTCCGGGGCGCGAAGTCCGTTTGCTCGACGCCGACGACCGTCACGAACGATTTGCCGTACACGTATTCAGCGTAAAGGACCCGGGGCGGTATTTCGTCTACCACCGTTCGACCCGTCGGTGCGTTGAATACCTGCGCCGCATCCCTGGGTTGCCGCTCGACCGTCTCCATTCCGTGGAGACCTTCGAGTTCAGCCAGGCCGGCCTCACCCTCCGCGGCCGCCTGACACTGCCGCGCCAGCCGCTGGTGCAACCCGCTCCGGTGGTCTGCCTGCTCCAGGACGGCCTGTGGCTGCCCAGCCGAACCGAGTTCGATCGCTTGAGCCAGCTTCTGGCAGAGCTCGGTTGCCGGGTGCTGCAATTGGACGAAATGCGCGCCAACCCGCTCTCGCCGACCACGGCCACCGCCGGGCCACGCCTCGCACCGGACCAACAGGCGGCGTCGGCGTGGCGTTCGGCGCTGGCCTGGCTCGACCAGCGGGATGGCAACAAACCACGGCGGGCGGTGGCGATCGGGACGGGCTACAGTGGCTGGCTGGCGTTGCGCGTGGCCCAGCAAATACCGGAGCGTTTCCGCGGCGTGGTCGCTTTCAACGGCATTGATTCTCCCGCCGATCTGATCATCCGCCCGAAGGAACGCGAGCTGCCGGACCGCGCCTCGTCGAACATGGCGGCGGCCAAGGAAGCGATCGCGTACATGGATGCGTTGCGCGCCGATCTGACCGGCGGAAATGGCGATCCAACCGCCGAAGACCAAACCGGCTCCACCGGGCTCGGGCATCAATGGCTGCAGTTCCTGAAGCGGCAACTTGATCCGACCGAGCGGCCGTCGGTCCATCTGTTTGGCGAAATTATCCGCATGGAATTTGCCGGCGTCCTGGCGAACGAGAAGCAGCATTCTGTCAGCGCAGCGGCGCACGCGTTGCCCTGCCCGGTCCTGCTGGTCCACGATGCGGATCACCCGTATTGGCCACTTCGCGACGCGCGCCGATTGAAGAACCGGCTGGAGACGAGCGGCCAGGCCGTGGACCTTTGGACCGTGCCCCCGCCCCGCTGGGATCGGCCTCTCAACGAACGTGTGGAGGCATGGTCACGCGTGAGCGAGTGGCTGCACGAGGTCCTCTACCGCTACGAAGTCGACGTCGGTGAAGCCCGGGAGGTGAAGCCATGAGGATCATCCCGCACAGACGATTCACCGTCGCGTGGCTGGCCGCCCTCCTCTTCGCAGCGTGGCCGGCGTTCGGCGCGAACCCGGCCAACGAAGCCGTCGAGCTCCCACCGGTCCTCGTCGATGAGAAGCGGTTCCCGCTGCAGTGGTTGTATGTCCAGGTCCCCGGCGTGGAGTTGCTGACCACCTGCTCCCGCGCGGTGGCGCGCGAGTTCATGGAAACGTACGTGCGGCAGGAACACCTGATCCGCACGCTCATTCCCGAGCGTTACCTCGCCACGGACATCCCAATTAGCGTGCTGCTGATCGACGCGGAAAACGCCGAACGATTGATCGATGAGACGATGACCAAGGTGCTGGCGGAACACACCCCGCGGGCCGTCCAGCGGGTCGGACGCACCAAGGTAATGCCCAACATCCGGCTCGATGACCGCGATCACTCCGTCGTGCTCTCGTTGCGACAAAGGCAATTCTCCAGCGAAGTCTCCTTCGCGTTCGTTTCCGGACGAATTGCCCACCTGCTCGACCGGCTGTCGCCCCGTCCTCCGCCGTGGCTCGCCGCCGGACTCGTCGGCCTGTATGATCAATGCATCTTCGGGGAAAACGTCATCCAGGTCTCGCCGTTGGTTTGGTCAACGCCCGATGAGACCGACAAGTTGAAGCGCGAACTCGAATGGCCGCGCGACGTGCTCCCGCTTCCGGCGCTGTTTGCCCTGCTGCCGGAGACGGCGCAACGCGCCGAGATCCGCCGCTGGCGGGAGCAGGCGGCGCTGTTTGTGCGCTGGGCCTTGGTCGCCGATGACGAACGTCGGGCTGCAGGGTTCTGGCGTTTTGCGGACCACTGCCGCGAGCGGGCACCGGACGAGGCGATTTTCCGTGAGTGCTTCAACATGGGTTACGCCGAGGCGCGCGATCGCATCAGTGACTACCTGCCCCAGGCGACGGAGGAGACGATCCTGCTCGAGCGTGAACCACTGAAGCGGCTACCGCTCATCCAGCCGCGACGTGCCACGGATTTGGAAAGCGGACGCCTCCGGGCCGAGTGGGCGCGAATGGAGGCCGCGTATGTGCGCCGCCACCACCCGGACCACTATCCCATGTACTTGCGCGAAGCGCGCGAAACCGTACAACGCGCCCGGACGGCGGCGGGACCCGTGCCAGAACTCCGAGCGCTCTCGGGTCTGATCGCTTACGCGGAGGAGGACTGGGCAACCGCCGAGACCGAGTTGGAAGCCGCCGTGGCCGGCGGTTCACCGCGTCCGCTGGCCGCCTACACCCTGGCGCGACTGCGGTGGGACGAGTATCGAAGAAACAATGACAACCGCCCCCTCGACGCGGCGCAGACGGGCTTCGTCCTCGCTCCGCTCCAGTCAGCCCTGCGCGCCCGCCCAATCCTCCCGGAAGTGTATGGCCTGTTCGCGGACGTGTGGCTCAACACCCTGCTCAAACCCACGGCAGAGGACCTGGCAATTGCCCGCGAGGGCGCGCAGCGTTTCCCCGAGCTGGCGGGGGTCGTGGCGCGGGTGGCACTGCTGCTCATGCGCGAAGTCAGCCTGGAGGCGGGACGCGAAATCATTGACGACAGCCTCGCGCGGATCAGCGAGGAGCCTCGGCGGGAGCTGTTCCAAGCGATCCGGAAAGAGTTGGTGACGCTGGGCGAAATGGCCGCGGCGTCACCCGATGCTCATTGAGCGGTTTCAGGCCGACGCGCTCAGGTCCTTCAAATCCGCGCGCACCTGTTCGTAGCTCGTGGCGTACGCCTCCACGCGCGGCTCCGGCTCCTTGTCGTGAACTCGGCACCATTCGCGGTAGGCGGCCGGCCACCAGTTCTCGTGCTTCGTCAGTCCCTGCTCGATGTAACTCCGCCAGTCGATCAGGACGCGCGACCAGCAGGCATCACCGTAGCGGATCGCTTCGGACGGGTTTCCGATCGCTTTCACGTACCAGTCGCGGCCGATGCGCGCATGCAGGACTTCGTCCGCCCAGTCGTAATCCTGAATCATCGCCGCGAACGGGTCACCGGACGCCACGCCCGTTTCCCACTCGAAGCGCTTGCCGGTTTTCGGCATCAACCCCTGTTCGATGAAATAGAGGACGGCGTGCCGTTCCAGCGGCGTCAGTTGGGTGTTCAACGCCAGCGACCACGTGAAGTTCACTCGAACGAACTTCCGCCAATCCAAGCCGGCGCGCACAAACCCGACCTCGCCCATCATGGCGTGACGCGCCTCATCCCAGAGCTGTCGCGTCATATCGACCGTGTACTCCCACGGTTTGCCCGTCGTCTCCGCGATGATGGAAGCCATCATCTCCGGCACGTCGATCTCCCGCAGGCGCTTGTAATACATCATCAGCGTCTTCGGCTCCGGCGAGAATGTCTCGTCGTACAGGAACGCCTCCGCATGCACGCCCATGTTGTACGGATCGGGAAACCGTTCATCGCGCCGTGGACGCGAGTCGTAGCGAAACGGTTTGGCCGTGAAGACGCGCCGCTCCGGCCCTGGCACTGCGGCGGGCTCCGCCGCGCCATCCAGTTGACCGGCGGCGGCGAGCAATTCCCGCAGGTATCCAACCCACGACTGCAACTCCGGCGGCTGCCCTGACGCGAACGACGACGCGAGGATGCGGCGACCCACGTCCACCATCTCGTCGAGTTCGATCAGCGCGAACCGGCAGATCCTCACGCTCGGGTGATCGACCAATCGGTTCGTCTGCTCGAGGTGACGCCGCAGCGCCTCGGCCAGCGCAGGCACCACGACTTCGTAGAGCCCCGTCGCCAGGGTCAGCCCGTCAGGCGCCGCCAGGATCTCGTCAAACAGGAGATCCAGCGAAGCATCGGGGACATGCTCGAGCCCGAGCGGCGGTTCGCGCATCTCGCCAACCCGTTTCCGCCACGCCGCCGCATGGTCCGCGCAGTAGTGCGCGTGCAGGCTGAAGATCATCTTCAGTTCGTACATCGGCTCAGACGTCAGCCGTTTGATGAAGATCTCGTGCAGCCGACGAAGCGCCCAGTGATGGCGCTTAAGGCGGGCCACACAGTCATCGACCGAGAGGCCGATCTTCATCACTTCGTCAAAAGTCGTGATCCCCGCAATCGGGGGCAGGTCATGAAGCGGTCGATACGCAAGCGGGGTCATGGGGAATCAAGTGAAGGTGACGAAATTGAGCCAACACCAGCCCGGCTCCTGGCGTGTTCGGGAGGATCAAAGCGAGGCAGGCAGTTGAGGCCAGAGGGGGCGAAGGCGTCGCACAGGATAGGCAAGAAGCGCCCTCCCGCCAGCTTGCGGCGGCACCACGCGTCCGGTGCCAAAACCTACTCCTCCACTTCGCGCCCGAACGCGCGGTCGAGCCACAAGAACGCCTCCTCCTGCATCGCCACGTTAAACACGTGCTCCACCGGCCACGTGCGCGTCTCCAATCGGTCCGTTGCGTTCTGCGCGGCCCACACTGCCCGCAGCTTCGCGTACGCCTCCTGAATGCCCGACTGCGGGAACAGCCGGTCAAACCGGCCGTTGTAGAACAGCATCGGTTTTGGCGCCGCCAGGCTGGCGATGTCCGGGTAGTCCAGGTCGACCAGCAGTCCCGGGTGCAGCATGCTGTAAGCGGACGAGCCCTTCGTCAGGTTCTGCCCTGGTCCGACCATGCTCTTCACCGTGCCGATCCAGCAGATGGATACACCGGCCGTGATCTGATCCGAAAGCGCCGCCACCTGCCACGCCCGGTGTCCGCCCATGGAAAGGCCCATCGAGGCGATCCGTTGCCGGTCGACTTCCGGTTGTTCGGCCAGAAATTCAGCCGCCCGTTGGTCCTCCCAGGCCGTCAGCCCGGCAAAGGACATGCCGAAGTGCATGAGGTTGGACGCGAGCACTTCCTGGCCCGTGCGGCCACCGCCGCCACGTTCACCCCAGTTGATCGCATCCGTGACAAAGGTGACATAGCCTCGATGCGCGAGCTCATCAGCGAGGTAGCGACCGCCATAAAGCCGCCCCACCCACGTTTCCGACGCCGACACCATTTCGGCCGGCGCCGCGAACGGCCGGATGACCTTCTCCTTGCCGATCTCAAAGCGGCCCCCGTGGTCATGCAGCAGCAACACCGCGGGAAACGGTCCGTCGCCCTTCGGCACCGTCAGATAGGCGGCCAGCCGACTGTCGCCGGTCAGATTCAAGGCAATTTTGCGAACGACGTAGGTGCCGCGATCCTCCTCGGCTAACACGACTGGATTCCAGGGGGCGCCCGGCGGCGGGTTCATCCACGCCCGCTTCACGCGCTCGCGCGCGAGCGTCTTCCACGCTGCGAAGTCATCGAACCGTCCCGACGTCCACGACATCGCGTGCTCCGCGCGATCCTTCAAGTTCTGCAGGAAGACCGGCAAACCGTCCTTCACCGCGGGCGTTTGGTAGTGGGTCGCCGGCGACATCGCTGGATCTTCCGGTTGAGGCGGTTCGGCCGCGCGACCTTCCACATAGGCCGACCATCCATGCAACCACTCCTCCAGATTCGTGTAGCCGTCGTGGTCGGCGTCACCATTCGGGTCCGAGGGCAACGGCAGGACGCGAGTCTGGCGAATGTCCACCGGATTCCAAGCGTCAGGCGGCACGCTCCGGTCGATCCACTCGCCGGTGCGGGTGCGCACGAGTTCCAACACGCGGGCGTCGACGGCGTCACGAAAGGCCGGCTGTTTGCCCGCGGAGGCGAGCAACCGCGCCTCTCGCGAAGCCGCGTCGTCACTCCATGGATTCGAGTCGGTGAATGGGAAAGGATTGGAACTCCAGGTTTTCGGCTCCACGCGACCGCGGCGCACGATTTCCGATTCCAGATCAGGACCTGTCTGCTGCGGATGCCACGTGTCGGTGTCCGCTCGATACAATCGGTTGTTCGCCATGTACAGGCTGACCTGACGCGTCATTTCGTCGTGCAGATAGATGCCGACCGTGGACGAAGGTTTGCTGCTGCCCGGCGGCGGCGGACGGCGGATGATCACGTTGCCCGCCACCGAAGCGATCAGGGTGAGGTCGGGATGGTCCGGGTGCGCCGAACCGAAATAGATCACGGCTTTCTGGTCGTAGTGCGGCCAGTACACGAGATTGTTCACCACCTCGGCGGTGAGCACCGTGTCGCGGATCAAGGGACCCCGACTGCGGTTCAACGCGAGCACGTTGCGAATGAAGGACACGTTGCTCGAGTTGCGTCCGGCCAGCGCACCGAAGCTGCCGCCCGGCTGCGGACGGGTACCCCACACGGCCTCGCTGACCAGGCAGTCGATGAACGTCACGTCGTGGATGGACCCATCGAGGTTGGCGTAGGTGCTGATCGATTCATCCGTCGCCCAGCTGCAGGACACGTGATCGATCACGATGTGATGGGCCACCGTCCCCGGGGGAGCCTCGACCTTGATTGCGTCGCGGTTGCCCAACCGCGGACCATCGGGCGCGTCCAATGACGTCCCCGGGCGAATGGCAAGGTGCTGAACCAGCACGTCATTCGCCCGGATGGCGAGGCCGGCGTTCTTGAGCGTGATGCCGGGTGGCGGCGCGGTCTGTCCGGCAATCGTCAGAAAGCCGTATTCACCCCGTTGTGACTCGTAGACCGTGATGTCGGAGCTGAGCTCGACCACTCCGGACACGTCGAAGATGATCACTCGCGGCCCTTCGATCTCCTCAACCCCGTAACGCAACGAACCGGGACCGCGGTCGTTGAGATTCGTCACCCGATAGATCTGCCCGCCGCGGCCTGCCACGGTGTGGCTACCGAACCCGGCTGCGCCCGGGAACACGGGGGCTGCTCCGCTCCGGGGCGCGAGGCAGAACAGAATGGCAATCAACGTGAGTCGAAGGGGGTACACCATGTCTGCGGCTCAGCGTGACACGATCACAAGAGGCGAACTAGACCAAAACCACTCGCGCGTCCGCGGCGCGGGAGAGGGTCAGACAGCGCCGGACGCGGCGCGCTGAATGCCGGCCCCCGCGGTTGGCGGACCGCGCTGGTCATTGCGCCGTCGCGGCCGGGGCACGATCAAACATCCGATCGAGCCAGTCGAACGCGGCCTCCTGCATCTCATCCGTAAACTTGTGCTCCACCGGCCACGTGCGTGTTTCCAAACGATCACCCGCTCCTTGTGATTCCCACACCGCCCGCATCTTCGCGTAAGCATCCTCGACGCCGGACTGCGGGAACAACCGGTCAAAGCGGCCGTTGTAGAAGAGCATCGGCTTCGGCGCGGCGATGCTGGCAATGTCCGGATAGTCGAGATCCACCAGCAGCCCTGGGTGCAGCATGCTGTAGGCGGCGTTGCCCCGGGTTTGATTCATGCCTGGAGTAAACATGCTCCTGGCCGTACCCATCCAGCAGATCGCCACACCAGCCGAGATCTTGTCGGAAATGGCCGCCACCTGCCACGTGCGGTAGGCGCCCACCGAGAGTCCCATCGCGGCAATCCGCTTTGTGTCGACTTTCGGCTGCTCCGACAGGAAGTCGGCCGCCCGCAGATCCTCCCAAGCAATGAGCCCGGCAAACGACATGCCGAAGTGCATGAGGTTGGACGCGAGCACCTCCTGCGCGGGGCTGCCACCACCACCACGCTCGCCCCAGAGGATCGCGTCGGTCGTGAATACAACGTATCCACGCTCCGACAACTTGTCGGCCACGTGCCGCTGGCTCTGGGCACGGACGAGGATCGCGTTTGACGCTTCGATCAGAGGTTCGTCGGCGTCGAACGGCGCGATGTTCTTCTCCTTTCCGATCGAGAAGTTTCCACCGTGGCTGTGCAGCAGGAGCACGCCGGGGAACGGTCCCTCCCCTTTGGGCACGGTCAGGTACGCCAGGATGCGACTGTCCGCACTGATGTTCAGGACCAGCTTGCGGGCCACGTAGCTTCCACGGTCCTCCTCGCCCACAACCGTGACATTCCACGGCGCCGGCGGCGGCGGGTTCATCCAGGCCTCGCGGACGCGCTCCTGCGCGAGGCGACGCCACTCCACAAAGTCCTTGTATTGTCCGGACAACCACGACATCGGGTGCGTCACCCGATCCAGCAATCGCTGGTAAAACGCGGGCAAGCCGTTGAACACGCCGGGCGTCTGGTAGTTCGTGAACGTGCTGGGATCCGCCGGCTCGGTCGTCGGCGGCTCCGCGGCGCGACCCTCCACATAGGCCGACCAGCCGTGCAGCCACTCCTCCAGGTTGGTGTAGCCGTCGTTGTCGTCGTCCTCATTCGGATTGGCCGGAAGTTCCAACCGTCGGGTCAACCGAACGTCCGCCGACGCCCACGGATCTGGCCCCAAATCCTCCATCTTCTCGATCCAGTCGCCCGTCCGGGTGCGGATCTTCTCAAAGAGCACCTGGTCAATCGCATCCCGGAAGGCCGGGTGTTTGCCCGCGCTGGCCAACAGCCGGTTCTCGATCACGTCGGGTGTATCCATCCAGGGGATCGTCCGCGTGTAAGGGAACGGGTTGGACGTCCAGGTGCGCGGCACGAGTTTGCCGGTGCGATAGACCTCGGGATTAAAGGGATCGCCGTCCGACGGAAACCACCGATCCAGGTCCGGATTGTAGACCGAGTTGTTGGCCAGATAAATGCTCATCTTCGTCGGCGCGCCGTCGTGCACGTAGATGCCGATCGTCGACGGTGAATACGCGTAGCCCTTATCCGTGCCGGTGTGCTTGCGGATGATGACGTTGCCCGCGACCGACGCGATCAGCTCCAGGTCGGGCTGATCCGGATTCGCGAAACCAAAGTAGATGGCGCCGTTGCCCGAGTAGTGCGGCCGATACACGAAGTTGTTCACCACTTCAGTGTTGAGGATCGTGTCGCGAATCAGCGGGCTGCGATTCAGGTTGAAGGCCATCACATTGCCCACGACCGAAAAGCGGTACGTGTTGCGACCACCCAGCACGCCGTAACCCGTGTTCTTGTCCGGTGTGGGATGGCGGATCGGATCGCTGAAGCTGGAGTTGATGAAGGCCACATCGTGGACCGAGCCCTCGTCGCTCCACGTCGACGCGGTCTCATCCAGCGCCCAGCTGCAGGACACGTGATCGATCACGACATTGTACGTCGTCTCGCCGGCAGGCGCGCCGACCTTGATCGCGTCGCGGTTGCCGAAGCGCGGCAGGTTCGGATAGTCCGTCGAGGTGCCTGGCCGAATGGCGAGGTGCTGGATCAACACGTCGTGGTTCTGCACCGAGATTCCGGCGTTCTTCAGCGTGATGCCCGGTGGGGGCGCCGTTTGGCCCGCGATCGTGAGGTAGCCGTATTCGCCCTGACTCTGTGGCTTCACGACGAGGTCCGACTCGAGTTCGATCACCCCCGACACATCGAAGATGATGACCCGCGGTCCCTCGACGTTCTGCACCCCGTAACGGAGCGAACCGGGTCCGGAGTTGTTCAGGTTCGTCACCCGATACACCTGTCCGCCGCGACCGGCGACCGTGTGGGAACCGAATCCGACCGCACCGGGAAAGACAGGGAAGGCTTGGACCAGCTGGCACGCGGTCAGCGCCAGCGGAACGAGAAGAAAGCGAAGGGACCTCATGGTGGAAACTGGGGGGTTCATTCAACGCGCAGGTTGCGCCACAGGGCGTTGCCGGGGTTGCCTTCGCGATAGAGCACACGTTGGTAGAGCCGCAGCACCGTCTCCTTTCCGGCGTATTTACTGAGATCATACTCCAGCGAGTGCCAGCCCCGGTCGTCCTCGCCGCCCTTGATAACACGTTCTTCGAGCTGCTGGTTATCGACGAAGACGAGCAACCGCCAGGAACGCCCGGCTTCCGCGCCCACGTCCACCTTGAGCTTGGCTCCCTCGCTCGGGACCAGCGTACGTGTCAGGTAACAGCCGCGGATGACGGGGTCGCGTGGATACGTGTGCAGGACGTCGCCTTCGAGCCATGTCATGACGAAGGTCCGCAGCCAGCCCGCATCACCACCGCCAAACCCGGGCCGCACCAGCGTCCACTCCGGGTTCCAGTACTGCATCAGGTCCTCAAGCCGGAAGCGCTCGAGCGGTTGCATGGCCACGGTCTGGGCCGGGATGACCAGGCGGTCCCCCTTCGGTCGCGCTCCTTCGGCGAGCACAATCTTCTCTCCGACCGCCGCGGTGCGACGGGCCAGCTCGCTGATGGATTCATCCACCGGATACGGGAAGGTCACCTTGCCCATGTCGGTGTCGACGATCCGGTCACCCAACTGCGCCACCAGCTCCGGCGGCAAAGCCTTCATGCCGTGGATCGCGGCCACCACGGAAATGGCATTGGCTGCGTTGCAGTCGGCATCGGTGAAGTCGGCCGCCCCGGCGATCAGGTCCACCGTCCGCCAGAAATCGCCGCCGCCGAACCAGAGCCCCGCCGCCACAATGCCGCCATTCGCGACCGCGTTGTTGGTCGCCGGATACGCGAGGTGCCAGCGACTTTCGACCGCCTCAATCACCTCGGCAAAGGAATCCCCCGCCTCCGCCCGCTCGATCACGAGTTCGATGCACTGGCGGAACGGTGATTCGGGATGCAGCACGGTCACGGCCTCGCGCACGATCGCCCGCACGTCCGACTCGACAAAGCCGAGGCTGATCATGGTCGCAACGAAGACCCCGCCATCGGCCCCTTCGGCATATCCGTTGATGTGCCCGAACTGGCGCGCCAGACGGGCCGCGACGTTGGGCAGGCCCGGCGCGAGCGCACCCCAAACATCGCCGCTGAACTGCGGTCCAATCGAGTACCAAAACTTGTTATGGCGCGGATGCCCAGTTTCGGAGCCCTTGATGCCTTTTTGCAGGTGCGCCAGGGCGATCTGGCTCGAGCCGAAGGAACCGCACGCGTACTCCACCCAAAACTCGCCGAGTTGGTCCGCGGTCAGGTTGATCCCGTGTTTCTCGAACGCCCGAATCGCGACCATCTCGTAGTACCAGTCATCATCGATGGGCGCGACGGTGAGCCGCTCGCCCTTGTACATGATGGGCTCACCGACAATTGAACGGACCGCGGCCGCCCGGTGCTCAAACGGAAAGCCCAGCAACGTCGCGATGATCTGGCCGTTCCAGATGGCCGCGACGCGGTCCTCGTAGTCCCCCCGTGAGATCTCCAACGGAGCCCGGGTGGCGCCAAACAGCAGCGCCGGCATCAAGGTGAACAAGCCAAGGAGACGAGCGGTTGATCTCATAACCAAAAAAGGGACGGGGTTGAAGAAACACGCCCGCATCCAGCGGGCGCAAAAAAGCAGTCCGTCGCCGCGTGAAACGGCGAGCGGTGATCAGGATTTGACGGTGGACTCGGGAGCGCGGCGATGCGCGGGCGGTTGCACCTCGGCCTCCCAGGCGGCGATGCGTCCGAGGAGCCGCTGCACGTCGCTGGCGCGCTGCGGCGCCAGGTTGGTGGTCTCACCCGGGTCCGCCGCGAGGTCGTACATCAACACCTCGGTCACTCCGGACTCGCGGTTCTCGATCAGCTTCAGATCACCTTCGCGGATACCCTTGCGAACAACCTGGCCGCGGCGGTAGCGGAAAAACAGCGTGCGCGCCTCGTCGGGCTTTCCGTCAATCACGTGGCCGATGAGGTCCTGTCCATCGAGACCATACGGTTCGAGATCGGCCCCGCTGTATCGGAGCATGGAGTACGTCAGGTCCATCGTGGTGCCGACCTGATGGCTGGTCGTGCCGGGCTTGATCCGGGCAGGCCAGCGAACGATGCACGGCACACGAATGCCGCCCTCCAGCAGCGTGCCTTTGTTGCCGCGAAACGGCTGGGTCTCACCGATCCGCGTGGGACCATTGTCCGAGGTGAAGACGACAATCGTGTTCTCCGCGCGGCCGAGCTCCGCGAGCTTGGCCATCACCCGACCCACGCTCCTGTCCAGCTCCTCGATCACTGCGCGATACTTGGCCGGATCGTTGCGGTTGAAATCAGGCCCGATCAACGGAGTCGGCCGACGATCGTTGGGGCCCTGCTGCGGATTGTGCGGCGCGAACTGCGCCATGTAGAGGAAGAAGGGCCGGTCCGTCGGCGCGCGATCCAACCAGTCGAGACTCTCGTCGGTGATCAGATGAGTCAGGTAACGATCATCGTGGATCTCCTGGCGGTTGCGGAAGAGCACATGCGCACCGGGCTTCGTCGGATCATCGTTCGACTCTGTGTGATGGAAGTAATCCGCGTTGCCGCCAATCAGGCCAACAAATGACTCCCAACCATGCTCGAGCGGGTTGAACTTCGGTTCGTATCCCAAGTGCCACTTGCCAACGATCGCGCTGTGGTAGCGCTGCCGGTTGAGGGCTGATGGCAGAACCGTGCGATCGGTCGGCAACCCGAGTTCGTTTTGCTCCGCCAGGTACGCCGCATCGTCATAGCGGCCGCGACCGCCCACGCCAATGGCGCACTCCATGCCACCCGCACGCTGCGGATAGCGGCCGGTCAGGAACGCCGTGCGCGACGGCGTGCATTCCGGCGAGGCCGCGTAGTACTGCGTGAACCGCACGCCTTCACGCGCAAGGCGGTCGATGTTCGGCGTCTGGACGCGCTCTGAACCGTAACAAGAGACGTCGGCATAACCGAGATCATCCGCCAGAATGAACACGACATTCGGTGCCTCGACGGAGGCGGCGGGGGGGGGCG
>JAEWIY010000035.1 GCA_023386835.1 Verrucomicrobiota bacterium | reverse complement strand
AAATTGTAAGGCCCGCGGCCCTACGGCAACCGCGGAGACAGCCGGACCGGCACAAAATTCCGCCTTTCCGGGCCTGTGGCGTCCGGGCACGCCGTCCGAACCGGGTCGCGAATGAGGCCAGTGTGGGCCGATGCGTTGTGTAATGCGCTGTCCAATACCGGCGCCGCGGGCGCAAAAAAAACCGGCGGCCCGCTGGGGGCCGCCGGTTTCAAAAAGTTCAAACGACGTCGTTACGACGTGTCGCTCAGATTTCGTAGGGCTGCAGCAGCTTGTCCACCCGCACCTTTTCCAGCTTTGCGAAGGTCGGCAGGCCGTTGTCGTAGGCCAGCGGGGTTTCGCCCTGGACGAGCGGGGTGGCGTAACGGACGAACTGGAAGTTCATCGAGACGCCGTCCTCGTTGATCCATTCGCGCGGCAGCTTCTTCACGCCGTTGGCAATGTCCGCGAGGGGCGCGAGGCCGGTCTCGCAGGTGTAGTGATCGCTGTCGCCACGAACGAGCGTCACCATCTTGTCGGTCTCACCACGCACAGCGGCTTCAACGGCGGCTTCACCAGCCATGAACGCTTCGTCGGCGTCGGTCTTCGAGCCACCGTGGGCGGCCGCGCGCTGGGCGATGCCGAGTTTCGCGGTGCGAGCCTTCACGCCGGGCAGGTTCTGCTCAACCAGGCCCTGCAGGTACTCCGCCGCGCCACCGAGCTGCGCATGACCGAAGGCATCCGTTGCTTCCGCGGCCGAGACGTAGTTGCCGTCCGCGTCGACCAAACCTTCGCCGACGACGACGAGGCAGTACTTCTCGCGCTTCAGCACGCGCTGGACGTCGGCCACAAATTTCTCGGGGGAGAAGGCGACTTCCGGCAGCAAGATGATGTGGGGCGGATCGTGCGGATGATCGCGGCGCTTGGCGAGGGAGGCGCCAGCGGCGATCCAACCCGCGTTGCGGCCCATCACCTCGAGGATGGAAACGAGATCGTGTTGTCCCATGCCCTCGTGATCGCACGCCATCTCGCGCACCGTCGTCGCAACGTGCTTGATCACCGAACCGTAACCTGGGCAGTGATCCGTCACTGGCAGGTCATTGTCGATCGTCTTCGGAATGCCGATCACGCGCAGTTCGTAACCCTGCTGTTGCGCGAGCTTGGAAATTTTGTCGGCGGTGTCCTGCGAGTCATTGCCGCCCGCGTAGAAGAAGTAGCGGATATTGTGCGCCTTGAAAACTTCGAGCACGCGCTCGAAGTCCGCCTGCTTCTTCAGCTTGTAGCGGCAGGTGCCCAGCGCGGCGCCCGGAGTATGACGCAACGCGCGGATCGTCTGTTGCGATTCAGCCGCGAGATCGATGAAGTCCTCGTTCAGGATTCCCAACACTCCGTTCAGCGAACCATAGATTTCTTCGATGCAGCCATGGTTCAGCGCTTCGGCGATCACGCCTTCCACACTGGCGTTAATGACAGCAGTCGGGCCACCAGATTGCCCCACCAAAACGTTACCTACGAGTTCTTCAGCCATGGGATTAAAAAGTCGGAAAGAGAACGAGAACGGCCAAAGTGGTGCGCGGTCAGACAGTGTGGCAAACCCTATTTTGAGCGCCACCAAGGACAGTGACTCGGTGTCGGAGGGGTGGTCAGCCGCACTTCTCGCTGCGTAATTTTACGCGCTTAATGAAGCTGGTTCACATTTCGCCGATACAGATTAATTGCAGATAGCCATGGAATCGAATCGTTCTTTTGCCCCGACCTCCGGCACGCCGTGCCGCGTGATGGTTGCGGATGATCACCCCATTTGCACGCAGCTGATCCCCCGGCTCCTTGAACCGCTCGGCTACCAGATGGTGGCAGTGGTCGAGAACGGCGAGGATGCGGTGGCGCGGTGCCTGGAGCTTCGGCCCGATATCTTGTTGCTGGACTTGGTGTTGCCGAAGCTCGGCGGCTTGGAGGTGCTGCAGCGCATCCGCACTTCGGGATCCACCACCAAAGTCATTCTTTTCACCGGCAGCTTCAGCAGCGACGTGCTGCGTGAAGCGATGGTCTGGGGCATCGAAGGCTGCCTGATGAAGACCGCGCCGATGAACGAAATCGAAGCCGCGTTCCAGAAGGTCCGCGACGGCCAGCTGGCGTTCTGCGCCGAAGCGTCGGAAGCGCTGCGGCGCATCGTGGTGGACCACGATGAGGCGGGTGCGCTCAGCGAACTCGAGACGGCGGTGCTCCGGCAGACCGCCGAAGGTCGGGCGGTGAAATCGATCGCGTCGGACCTGACGTTGAGTGAGTCCGGCGTGTATAAGGTGCTCGATCGCGTGAAGCGGAAACTTGGCGCCCAGTCGCTGCAGGAGCTGACGCTCGCCGCGGTCCGCCGTCGCCTCGTCAGCGTCTGACCGCGCAAACCCTCCTCCGTTTGTGCTAGGGTGACGGGCAGAGGCTGCCTGCCGCCCTGAGCCGTTCACCTGCTGCGCGCTTGATCGGCAGCATGCTAGATTGCTGCATGATCGGCTGGTTGATCGGCGTTTATCTCTTCGCGGGCATCCTTTTTGCCCTGAACGTGGCGATTGCCGTGCGCGAGCGACGGGCCCGTGAAGCCGAGGCGGCCCGCTGCTGGTCCGGTGCCGGCGGACCGTCGGGGTTTCGGCTGACCCAAAATTCAGATTAGCCGCGGGCCCGCTCAACGGGCGGACCTGAGACGCCGCGCGCGAGCTTCCGGGAGGGGTTGGTCTTTGGCGCTCATGGCGCGTGGAGTCGTAAGGCTGCCTTGCGCTGGACGCCGGGCTGGCGTGTTTTGCGGTATGCAGACGCGTGTCTTTGGTCGGACGGGGCGGGAAGTGAGTGAGATCGGTTTGGGGACGTGGCAGCTTGGCGGAAGCTGGGGCGACGTCTCGGAAGCGGATGCCTTCGCCACGCTGCAAGCGGCGTACGACGGTGGTGTGACGTTTTTCGATACGGCCGACGTTTACGGTGACGGACTCAGCGAGCGCCGGATCGGTGAGTTCCTGCGCCGCACGCCTGGCGCGCGCGAGCGGGTTTTTGTGGCGACCAAGCTTGGCCGGCGTGGCGACCCGGGCTGGCCGCAAAACTTCACGCGGGACGCGGTGCGGAAACACACTGAGGATTCCTTGCGCCGCCTGAGCGTGGACGCGCTCGATCTCACGCAACTGCACTGCGTGCCCACCGATGTGCTGATGCGCGGTGAGCTGTTTGGGTGGCTCGACGAACTGCAACGTGAGGGAAAACTCCGCGCCTACGGCGCGAGCGTCGAGTCGATGGAGGAGGCGGTGTACTGTGTGCGCGATGGCCGGGTGGCGGCGCTGCAGATCATCTTCAACCTCTTCCGACAGAAACCGGTCGAGACCCTCTTCGCGCCCGCACGTGAGGCGCAGGTCGCCTTGATCGTGCGATTGCCGCTCGCGAGCGGATTGCTCAGCGGCCGCATGACCAAGGAGACCACATTTGCGCCTGACGACCATCGCAACTTCAACCGCGACGGGCAGGCCTTCAACGTCGGCGAGACCTTCGCCGGCCTGCCTTTCGATCGGGCGGTCGAGCTCGTCGATCAGCTGCGGCCGTGGGTTCCAGCTGGCATGAGCATGGCCGAGTTTGCGATCCGTTGGTGCCTGGATTTCCCGGAGGTGTCCGTCATCATTCCCGGCGCGCGCAATGCCGATCAGGCGCGGCGCAACCTGAAGCCTTCCAGCCTGCCGCCGCTGTCGCCCGCGTTGCATGAACGGCTCCAGGAGTTCTATCGCAGCTCAGTCGCGGCCCACATCCGTGGGCCGTATTGAGATTCGGGCTACACGAGTGTCGGTGGAGGTGGAGCTGTCAGGCAGCCGCCGAGAGGCTCAGTTGGTGCTGCGCGTGCCTTCAGTTTCCGCTGGTCGGGTGAGATGCGCCAGGAGCAGGGTGTAGAAGCAGAGAACGATGTTCTGCATGGGCAGCTGCAACGGCGTTGGCAGCAGGTAGATCAACGCCACCGCCGGGATCCAGACCACCGCGTTCGACAAGAGGATCGGCAACACTTCGCGGGCGTACCAACCGGAAGGGCGAAACCGTCGGACGATCACACCGCGATCGAAACCGTTTTCGATCCAGGTGTACGCAAACCAAGTGCCCGGAATCGCGAGCACCGGGCAGTACACCAGTTGATCCAGAACTGTCTTCTGCAGGATGGTCGCCACGTCGCGGCCCTCGCCAATCGTCGCCGCGAGCAGCTGGTAGAACAGGTCCACCTCCAGTCCCTTGTAGGCCCAGAACACCGTCAGGGCGACCCCTTGGACGATCGAGAAGCGGTTTCGGGTGGCCGGTTGCAGCCGCAAATAGAACCACGGCAGCACACCTCCAAACACGGCGGTCGCGACCATCGGATACAGCAGCCCGGTGCGCTGCCGAAACTCGACCAACTGACCCAGTGCTTCCTGAACGGCGTCGACGTAGGAGTACGACAGCACGAGCGACAGCGCGAACGCCTGGAGGACCAGGCCGGGCAGCACATTAGCGCGCGCGCCTTCCACTCCCTTGTGCCAGGACGCACGCAGAATCGAGTTGGGCATTGAGATAAACGCTCAACTTAGCAGGCCCGGTCCCGCCGCTTCGAGCTCGATCTCAAACGATGCCGGGCCGGACCGGTATTGGTCGTGGCGGCACGTTCGCGCCCCGGTGTGACGGCCAGACCCGGTTCATCGGAGTCATGTAGCCGAACGCTGGCGACGCGTTCGCTGTCTCCACCCGGCAATTACGCTTTCCTTTGCGGGTAACTTGCCTCAACCTGGCGGCCGTGCTTACCCGCCGCGCCGTCGCCCCGGTAGAAGACGATTTTCGGCCGGAGGCCTGGCGAGGCGCGCCAGGTGCTCACCGCGTCGGACAGACGCGTGATGGGCGATGGTGGTGGGTGCCTCCGGGCGAGGCTCCCACGATGATCTGTGGCGTGGAGGGCCTGTGCAACGTGGCGGGTGTCGGCGGGCAACGGGCGCTCGCTCGGTTGCGCGAATGGGGATTTAACGTGCTGGGCGCGGGTACGGCGCCGGAGTTTCAGGGCCACGGCTGGCCTCACCTGGAGATGCTGGATCTGCGGCGCGCGGGCGTGCCGCTCCTCCGCCGGAGTGGGTTGAACCTGCCCGACGTTTTTGATCCCGGTTGGCAGGAGGCGAGTCTGGCTCTCGCCGTCGCGGCCCACGCGGGTCCGGGCATCGCCGGATATGTCAGCGACATGGACCTGGAGTGGGGGCAGCCGCCGTCCGACGGGGCCGCACCCGTGCGGCCCACGCTGCTGCAGGTTTGCCTCAGCCTGGATCCCCAATTCGCCGCGTATCATGCGGCTTGGGAGTTCGTGTTGGCGCCGCGCGGAGGTGAGCTCGGCGCGCTCAATCGCGCTTGGGCGCTCGGGTTGCCGAATCGCGAGACGTTGCGGCAAATGACGCTTGAGGAGCAGGCGCTCGCAACACCCGGTTACCTGCTCGATCACGCGCGATTCACGCGCGAGTTTGCGCAGCGATACTTTCGCGTCGTGGCAGCGGCGGTACGCCGCGCAGATCCCGGGCGGCTGTATTTCGGAGTGCCGCTCACCGCGTCCTCTCCAGCCGAACTTCGCGAGACCGCTTTGGCCCACGTCGATGTGCTGCTCAGCGACCACGTTCCGGCGGGAGCGTCGACGTGCCCAGTTTTGCTCCGGCTGCCGTCCTGGCTCCCGTTTGCTGACGCAGAACCGCAAGGCGAAGTGGCGCCACTCAGCCGGTTGGAGCGGATGCTGCGAGGCGGGCGTGAGCACCTTGTGGCGGCGCTTTCGCACCCAAGCGTGGTTGGCTATACGTGGACAACGTACGTGGGGGGTGATCGAGAGCAGGCGCCGTTCGGCGGTGGGTTGATGTATGACGATGGCTCGGCAGCGTCGGAAAACGTTGAGCCGCTCCGCGCCATCAACGCTGCGGCTGCCACGATCCATCGGCGCGCGATCCGCTAACGACGCAACAACGCTCGCGGCAAGGTCGGCCGATTGATCGCCCAAGGGTGTGGGCGGTGGTTTTCCTTGCGGGACTTGCGTTACGGCGACCCAATCGTGCCTTCCGCCGCCCCACGTGCTGGACTGCTCATGGACTCTGACGACCTTTCCGCTTACCTGAAGTCGCACATCCGCACGGTTCGTGACTGGCCAAAAGTCGGTGTGAACTTCCGCGACGTGACGACGTTGTTTCACGACCCGGATGTGTTTCGGGTGATGATCGAGTCGTTCTCGCTCGATTGCGTGCGCCACAAGATTGATGTCGTGGCGGCCGTGGATGCGCGGGGTTTTATCATTGGAGGAGCCTTGGCTTACCAGATGCACAAGCCTTTCGCGCTGGTGCGGAAAAAAGGAAAGCTGCCGTATCAAACCGTCTCGGAGGACTACACGCTCGAGTACGGATCAGCCTCGATCGAGATCCATGCCGACGCCTGCAAACCCGGTGAGCGCGTCTTGATCGTGGATGACCTGATCGCCACCGGCGGCACGCTGCTCGCGGCGGCCAAACTGTTTCAGGTGCTGCACGGCGAAGTGGTCGGCGTGGCGGCCATCATCGATCTTCCGGAGCTCGGCGGCTCGAAGCGGCTGCGGGACGCCGGGTTGAAAGTGCACGCGCTCTGCAGCTTCTCGGAATCTGAATGACCATGCCCCTCACCATTTGGTGCAACAGCAAGTTTAGCGCGGAGGCGACGCGTCGGCTCCACGACGGCACACGCCAGCACCGTTTCGTACAGGCTGCGACGGCGTCTGCCTCGGTGCTCGATGCCGGCCGGCGCGACCCCGTGATGGATGAGGCTGACATCGTGTTGGGTCAGCCGGACGTTGGTCAGTGCCTTGATTCAAAACGCCTGCGCTGGATCGAGGTCAGCTCGGCCGGTTACACGCGCTACGATCGTCCGGAATTCCTGGAGACGATGCGTGAGCGCGGCACGGCGTTCACCAACATGTCGTCGGTTTTTGCCGAGCCATGTGCGCAACACGCACTGGCGATGATGCTGGCGCTGAGCCGGGAGCTGCTGCCGTCCCATCGGGACCAGCTCGGCGACCGGCGCTGGGAGTATTCACAACGCCGCTACGACTCACGGCTGTTGCTGGGCGAGACCGTGCTGCTGCTCGGCTTTGGTGCGATCGCGCGACGGCTGGTCGAGATGCTGGCCCCCTTCCGGATGAAGATCTACGCCCTGCGGCGCCGCACCTATAGCGAGCCTGGCGTCTTCATCGTGCCGGAGGAAAAGCTTTCCGCGCTGCTGCCGGAGGTGGACCACATCATCAACGTGCTGCCGGAGAACGAGGCGACGCGGAATTACGTCAACGCGCGCCGGCTCGCGTTGGTGAAGCCCGGCGCGCGCTTCTACAACATCGGGCGCGGCACGACGGTCGACCAGCGTGCGTTGCAGGAGGCGCTGGAGTCCGGGCGACTGAGCTCGGCCTACCTCGACGTGACCGACCCGGAACCGCTGCCAACGGATCACCCGCTCTGGTCGACGCGCGGCTGCTACATCACTCCGCACACGGCCGGGGGGCGCCGGGATCAGGATGAGGCGATCGTGGAGCACTTCCTGAAGAACCTCGCCGCCTTCGAGGCCGGAAGCGCGATGGTGGATCGCGTCGTTTAGCGCGGGCTAATCGTCGGGCTGAATCCGCGACGAGCGCCCGGGTTCGATCGCGCGGCGGCGCCAGCCGGGTCGGTTGGCGACCGCGGACGGCGGCCGGCGCTTGATTTCGCGCTGGGCGGCACGCTCGTCATGAAGTTTGCGATACGCCGCCAGGCGGTCCGGACGCAACGATCCGGCCTCCACGGCCGCTCGCACGGCGCAACCGGGCTCATTGGTGTGTGAACAGTTGCTGAACCGGCATTGGCGCGCCAGGTCGGCGATGTCGGCAAACGCCTCCTCGAGGCCGTGCTGCACGTCCCACAGCTGCAGCTCGCGCAGGCCCGGCGTATCGATCAGCAACGCTCCGGACGGAGTGAGGACCAGCTCGCGGCGGGTGGTGGTGTGTCGGCCCTTGCTGTCCTTTTCGCGGACTTCGGCGGTCGGCATCGCTTCGTCGCGCGCCAGCACGTTGACGAGGCTGGATTTGCCCACGCCGGAGGAGCCGACCAGCGCCACGGTCATGCCGGGCCGCACGAGGTTCAGCAACGCCTTCAGACCGCGCCGCGTGGCGGTGCTCGTCACGATTACCGTCACGCCGGGCGCGAGTTCCTCCATCTCGCGCCGTACGCTTTCCGGGTCGTCGTGCAGGTCTGACTTATTGAGCAGGATCACGGGCTCCGCGCCACTCTCGCGCGACGCGACGAGGAAACGTTGAACGCGGGCCGGGTTGTAGTTGCGGTCGAGTCCGCTGACGAGGAACAGCTTGTCGACGTTCGCGGCGACCACCTGCTCGATCTCCTGGTCGCCGGCGGCGCGCCGGGAGAATTTTGTCCGGCGCGGCAGCACCGCGAGAATATCGGCCCGGGGCTCACCGGCGCGGCGGCGCACCGCCACCCAATCGCCGACGGCGGGAAAGGCGTCAGGGCGGTCGGCGCGATGAAAGAACGAGCCCAAGCATTCACCCAGCACTTCGTCCTCGGCAGTCTGCACGGCATAGAAGCGACGGCGCAGTTCGCACACGACGCGCGCGGGCTCCAGCCCGGCCGCAGCATGCGGTTGAAAGGCCTCCGCCCAGCCGTCGTCCCAACCGATTTCGCGCAACGCCATGCAGACCCGAAGGTGGACGGCGGGTCTGCAAAGGCAACGTCGAGGCTTCGGAGGCCCACTCGGGCCGGCAACCTCTGCACGCCTTAAGACAATCCATGCGCAGCAGTTCCGGTCGCGGAGAGGTATCCTATCCCCATGCGAGTTGCCGTCCAGACCCCTACAATCCTCAACGCTCCGCCCGTCCCGCGGACCCATGATGCCACTCCTGGAGTTTGGCGCTATGACAGCGGGCGGCGAGCCCCACGAATCCCCTTTTTGGCGCTCCTGATCGCCGGTGGCGTCCACGTTTTTGGCCTGTTTGCTTTCAACCAGAAGCCGGAGGTCAAGAAGGCCGAAACGTACGAGGAGCCCGCCGCGCTCTTCCTCGACATTCCCAAACTGGAAGACCTGGAAGAACCGGAGATCTCCGACATCGTCGATACGCCGGCTGAGCAGGTGGAAGCCTCCAGCTACGTGCCGATGCTGGCTGACGTACCCTCCGCTGTCATCGACCCCACGTTCGTGCAGGAGATCGACTTCTCCTCGCTGGCGCCACGACCCGAGTTTGATGCCAGCAAGGTCGTCTCCATCCCGAAGGGCCCGCGTTCGAGTGGTGTCCGGCCCGAGTCGATGAAGGACATCTTCAACCTGAAGGATCTCGATCGGGCGCCCGAGCCGGTCTTTCAGCCGCCGCCGCAGTTCCCGCGCGCGCTCAAGAACGAGATCAGCAAGGCAACCGTCACGGTTGAGTTCCTGGTCGATCCGAGCGGCAAGGTGTCTTACGCAAAGATCGTCGATGCTTCGTATCCAGGCTTTGATGACGCCGCCATCACCGGTGTGATGCGCTGGCAGTTCCGGCCCGGCATGAAGGGCGGCAAACGCGTCACCACGCGCATGATTGTCCCGCTGATCTTCCGAGTGGTGGACGAGTAACTCGCATCACCGCTACTCATGGTCGCCGGCGGCGGAGAAAACTCCGTCGCCGGCTTTCGTCTTTAAAGGGCGACGCGGTAGCGGCACTTCCGGCGTTCACCGCGCCGGTAAAGGTCCGTTTCCGGGGGCAGCTCGATCAGCTCGACGTATTCGGCGCCGACGATCTCGCACGTGCGGCGGGACGCCCCGTTCTCCGGATTGCAGGTGATCCAAAGCTCGGTGAAACCGTGCCGCCGCGCCAGGTCGAAGAGCAGGAGGCAGGAGCGCGCGGCGTAACGATGGCCTCGATACGCTTCGCGGACCGTGTAGCCGATGTGCCCGTTGAAGAGTGGCAGCTCGGGCGAATCGCCTACTCGCAGGTCAATCCAGCCGGCAACGTCGCCCCCGAGCACGCGCATCTCGAAGTGGTATGCCGGCGCCCAGTTGCGCCGGGCATCAGGGGCGGAACGGCGCACCAATTGCAGTTCCAACTCGCCGTCACGCATCCGGGGGATGTCCGGAAACGTGGTGTTGAGCAGGACGGCGCTGGTCGACATGGCTCAAAGTCCAGGTTGCGCGCCAGAAGCCGGGCGGCGGCGATCAACGCGGCGGGGCAACATGCGGCACACGGACCCGCGCCATCGTCAAGGGTTCGCGTGATCCCTATCGGGGCGGCGGGAATTTCCGCTTATCCGTTCTGTTCCTCGGTCGCAGGGCGATAGAACAGGGCGGTGTGACCGACCGCCCCGACGCACGCGCTCTGCGTTTGGTCCGCCAGTGCGGCCGCGAGTGTCGCGCGCTCGGTGCGATCCGCATCCATGAAGCGAACCTTCACCAACTGACGCGCCTGCAGCAGACGGTTGAGTTCCTGCACCACCGGCCCAGATGCACCGTCGCGGCCGACCCGCAGCGCATCGGCCAGCAATTGGCCTTGCGCGCGCAACGCTCGAATCTCCGCCCCGGTTAACCGCGATTCCATAAACGCACCTTCGACGGTGCGTGGATCGCTCGCAACGGAAATGGAGACGCGGTCACCAACGCCACCGCACGCCCCCGTGGGCGAAGCGCGGCTGGCCGAGATCGACGCGACCGTCGGCGTCGCGCCCCGCTTCAATCGTCGTGTTGGTGAGGTTTTCCACCGTCACGAAGAGTTCACCGGCGTCGTGCCGGCCCACGCTGCGCGCGAGTCGGAGGTCCACCGTCGTTGCGGCGCCGAGGGTCAACGTATTCAGGTCGTCCTCGTAGGCTTCACTCACGTGCCGGGCCTGCACCCCCAGGCTCCAGCGCGTCTGAAATCGCCAGCTTAGGCCCGCTACTGCGGTGAACTCCGGAACTTGGGCGAGCCGCCGTCCCGCCAGGTTTGCTGCGGGTGCGGCCGCGCGGCGGACCGTGGCATCACTCACCAGCGCGTCGAAACGCACGTCCACGGTCGCGCCGGGACTCCAGCGAGCGGTGAACTCGAGCCCTTGCACCTTAATCCGCGACAGGTTGCGGCGCTGCCGTCCCAAGCCGCCGGCCGGCACAAAGCCGACGTCCGGGATCGTGGCGGGCCCTTCGCCCAAGGTCACATTCGCGACCGCGTCCCGCAGGTCGTTGTGAAACGCGCCGAAGCTTAGGTGCCAGCGCTGCAGCGCGATGTCGGCGCCGATTTCCACGCCGGTCAGTGTTTCCTCCGCGAGCCGGGGATTAGCCTCGGTGATCACATTGCCGACGCGAAACGGGCGGTAGTACTCGTTGAGCGTTGGCACCCGAAACGCACGATACGCGGCTCCGCGCAGTCGGAGAGTGTCATTGGCGCGCCAGACAAGCCCGAGACTGGGGCTCCACTCGAGCTCGTCCTGTCGCTCAAAGACCTCGTTGCGCAGGGTGGCGCCGGAAGCGGCCTCCCACTCGCGGCATCGGCCGTCGCGGTTCTCCCAGTGATCGACCCGCAGGCCGACGGTGGCGCGCCAGTCCTCCGTCAACGCGCGCGCGTGCTGCACGAAGGCGCCGGCAAACTGCTGCTCGCCGCCCGCGACCCGGCGACGCGTGAACACATTTTCCTGCAGGAAGAACGCCTCTCGGGTCTCGCCACGCACCCAGCGCACGTCGGCGCCGGCAGTGGTGGTTTCGTTGGCGTCGTGATCCCAAGTCACGACAAATGCGGCGCCGGCGGCGTCGCTGGGGACGGCGTATTGGTCGAGCGCGGGCGTTTCCTGGGCGCGGTCGGCGCGGACGCCGCTGAACTGTTGCGAGAAGCGTTGATCCTGTGCGTAAGCCGACGCGGCCCAGCGTGCCCCGGACGCCAGTGTACCGCGGCTGCGGCCTCCGACAAACGTCTCTCGGGTGGTGTTGCGCTGAAAGGGCGTGCCGTTTCCGCGATCCTCGTCGAAGTAGCGCGCGACGAGTTCCGAGTGCACGCCGCCGGTGGAGGCGTGCTGCCAGCGCAATTGCACGAGGCGATGGTCGTTATCGGTGCGGCGATCGATGCTGCCGCGCACGTCCGCCGGTACCCGCCAGAACCCATCGGTGGTGAAGACCCGTGCCGCGACCTGCAGGTGGTGCTGGCCTGCGGCGCTCGTCGCCAGGATTTCGGCGGAACGGGTGGAGGCATCGCCCAGCTCCACCAAGGCGTCGGTCGCCACGCGGCCGTTCGGTTCGACACGCTCGGCGAGATCAGCGCTGACCAACTGGATTGTGCCACCCAAGGCCGCACTTCCCCAGGCACTTGATCCACCGCCGCGTACGATTTCTGCGCCGCCGAGCGTCAGGCGCGGTAGTTTTGTCCAAGTCACCCAGCCGCCGAACGGATCGTTGAGAGGAACGCCATCGAAAAGGACCAGCGTACGTCCCGCGCCGCTGGGTCCCAGGTTGCGTAAGGAAACGCCCTGCGCGGTTGGGTTGGCCATCAAGCTGCCCGTGCGCCGGAACAGGCTGAAGGCGGCGGATTGCTTCAGCGACTCGTCGACGGTCAGCGCCTGGCCTTGGGTAAATGCCTCCGCGGGGAGGGATTCAACCGTGACCGGCAGATCCGAGGCTCGGTTGGCGCTTCGTGTGGCGGTGACGACCACCGCTTCGACGTCGGAGACCGGCTGGGCCGCCAGACCCGCCGCGAGTGCGGTGCAGATGAGGCCGGCGAGACAGCGCTTGAGGCTTCCGTGACTCGGGCGCGGAAGAGGCGTCATTCGTTAAAGAAGTTGAGCGACAACTCGCGCCATTGCCCGGGCGGAAGATCGCCCAGCTCCAACGAGCCGAACCGCCAGCGGTGGAGCTGGGTGACTTCCCATCCCTGGCTCGCGAACATCCGCCGGACCTGGTGGTACTTGCCCTCGGTGAGCGTCAGATCGGCGTGTCGGGCATCCAGGATCTTGAGCGTCGCGGGGGCGCACGGTCCCTTTTCGCCGACCAACTGGAGGGAACCGCTCGCGAAGAGCGGGACCAGAGCGAGGTCGAGGTCGCGATCGACGGTGACGCGGTAGACCTTGGCAACCTTGTGCTTGGGCGATGTGAGCCGATGCACCAGCGTGGACTGGTCAGTCAGGAGGAGCAGACCGGACGTGTCTTTGTCGAGTCGGCCGATCGAGGTCACCACCGGGTTGCGGGCGCGCCAGCGGGCCGGCAGGAGTTCGTACACGTTGGGCCCTTCTCGTAAGTCATGGGAGCAGACGAGACCCAACGGTTTATGAAGGAGCAGCAGCAGTCCGTCGGGGTGGTCGAGTGGCTCACCATCGACCCGGACCCTGGTGGCATCGGCTCTCGTGCCAGGGTGGGTCGCCACCTGCCCATCGACCGTCACGCGCTCGTCATCGATCAGGGCGTGGGCCTCCCGTCGGGAGCCATAACCCAGATTGGCCAAGAGTTGATCGAGACGACGCATGCAGCAGAGGCCACAAACGATGGCGGTCGCCGCAAAGTCAAAAACCCGCTGCGCGATTCGTTCAGCGCAACTCGCTCACCGGCAGCTTCGTCGGCAGTCTGCTCAGCGGTGGCCGGCCGACCCGCTCAGCCTGGCGCGTGAGGTAAACCGCAGAATGTCACTGCGGGAAAGAATAGTCTCGGCAGGCGGGGCGGCATTTGGGATGGCTTGCCCGCTACACGCCAAAACGGAGCACCTATGGCCCTTTGGGAATATAAAGTCATCACCAGCGGCAAGGGCGGGTTCGCAACCCCGCAGCTGTTGGAGAATTTTCTAAATCAACTCGGCAAGGAAGAGTGGGAGATCGTCGAATTTCGTTCGGCCCCCGAAAACTTCCTCGCCTTTACCGGCCTCGCCCGGCGGGGAGTTCAGCGTGACTGGACCCTCGAGG
>JAEWIY010000021.1 GCA_023386835.1 Verrucomicrobiota bacterium | reverse complement strand
AGGTTCCCGATCGGGGTGGCGACCACGTACACGTGGCCCGGTTGGGGGACGAGCGACGGGTTGGCCGCGGGTTCAGTCACAAAAAAATCCGGCGCCACGAGGCGCCGGATGGCGAGTGTAAAAACAGTTAAGCGAGACGCCTCAGCGATTGCCGCTGCCCGGGGTGGTGCCCATGCCGGGAATCTGGCCTTCCCAACCGGCCGGGCGGCTCCACGGAATGGAGGTGTCCTGATCCGACTTGGACGTGCAGGCGGTGAACAGAAGAGGGGCCGCGAGCACGAACAGGGCGGCCAGGATCCTAGAGGAGAGTTTCATAGTGCGTAAAGGGGCGGCGGGCGGCGCCGCGGGACGATGCGCCGCCAGCAAAGAGGCTTGAGGCGCGGCAATCCAGCGCATTTTCCGCGCGATGCCAAGGTGCCGCGAGCGCTCCAGCGTCTCCGATGAGACCGTGGGAACGGGCCTTCCAACGAGGCCACGCCCACGGCGGCTGGCACGCGGTCGCTTGGGTCAGCCCGCGACGGTGTAGGTGCTCTCGTACCACGGCGTGCGCGACTGCTTGCGCACGACGCCGTTGGCCGCGAGGTGTTCAAGGACCTTAAACGCCAATTCGGGATCGCCGCCCACTTCCCTGGCCAGCGCCTCGGCGGTGAACTCGCGACCTTTCGCGCGCCCCAGCGCGTCCGTCAGCTGGCGGCGCAAAGCGATCACGCCGGTGGCGGCCTTCTTGCCGGCTTCGACCCCGGGCTGGTGGTAGGCGTTGATACCAACGAGCGTGGCGTACAAGCCGGTGACGCGTTCGTAGAGGGCGATCAACATGCCCAGCGTGCGCGGAGATACGTCAGGAACCGTCAAGGTGATGGACCAGCGATCTTTCTCCGTCAGCGCGTCACGCGTGCCGAGGAGGAAACCTTGCAGGTAGTCGCCGCTGGTGACGCCGGGCTCAACTTCAAGCGAGTCGGCGGCGCGGTCCTTCAACACCTCGATGAAGGTCACGAAGAAGTTGTTCACGCCTTCGCGCAGCTGCTGGACGTACGCATGCTGATCCGTCGAGCCCTTGTTGCCGTAAACAGCGATGCCTTGGTTGACGACGCGCCCGTTGAGGTCGAGTTCCTTGCCCAGCGACTCCATGACGAGCTGCTGCAGGTAGCGGGAGAACAGCAACAGGCGATCCTTGTAGGGCAGCACCACCATGTCCTTGGTCCCACGGCCGTCGGTCGCGAAATGCCAGGCCAACGCGAGCAGCGCCGCCGGGTTCTCTGTCGTCACCGGCCGCCGGGTCAGCTCATCCATGGCGGCGGCGCCAGCGAGCATCCCGTCGATGTCCAGGCCCTGGAGGGCCGCCGGCAAAAGTCCCACTGCGCTCAACTCCGAGGTGCGGCCACCAACCCAATCCCACATTGGGAAACGCGCCAGCCAGCCTTCCTTGATTGCGGTTTGTTCGAGCTTTGAACCCTCACCAGTCACCGCGACAAAGTGTTTCGCGGGGTCGAGACCGGCCGCACCGAAGGCCGCGGCGGCTTCGAGCATGCCGTTGCGCGTCTCGACTGTGCCACCGGACTTGGAGATCACCACCACCAGCGTTTCGGGCAACTTGCCGGCCAGTGAAGCCAGCACGTAGTCCATGCCGTCCGGATCCGTGTTGTCGAAGAACGTGACCGCCAGGCGATCCGCTCCCGGTTGGCCGAGCGCGTGGTTCACCAGCTGCGGTCCGAGCGCGGAGCCGCCGATGCCCACCACGAGGAGCTGCGTGAAACGGCCCTTGGGACCGCCAACGGCGCCCGAGTGAACCTTCGCAGTGAAATCCTTCACGGCCTGCACCGTTGACGTGATGGCGTTGCGCAGCGTCTCCGTCGGCGCCAGCTGCGGGGCGCGCAGCCAGTAATGTCCCACCATCCGATTCTCGTCCGGATTGGCGACCGCGCCGCCTTCCAGCGCCTTCATCGCGGCAAACGCCTTCTGCACCTCCGGCTCCATCTTGGCGAAGTAGCCGTCGGGAATGGGCAAACGGCTCAGGTCGAGAGCGAAACCCAGCTCGGGATACGGATGGTAGTGCTGTTGAAAGCGGTTCCAGGTCATGGGAAGGTGTTCAGTCGTTCAGGCGAAGAGGAGGACGCAAACAGGGCGCGGATTTGTGGGTGGCGGCGGTGGTGGTCGCCCGGCGCTTGGCGGCGTGGTTCCGCGACCGCGTCACAGGTATTTGTCGGTCACGGCGCCTTCGGACGCGCTCGCGACGAGCTTGGCGTACTTCGCCAGCACGCCGCGGGTCTCGCGCGGGGGCCGCGGCTGATGGGCCTTCATGCGGGCGGCGTACTCCTCGGGGGAGATCAGCACGTCGATGGTGTTCTTCACCGCGTCGATCTCGATCAGATCGCCATTGCGCACGATACCGATCGGTCCGCCGAGCGCGGCCTCGGGCGTGATATGGCCGACGTCGAAACCATGGCTGCCACCGGAGAAACGTCCGTCGGTGATCAGCGCGACGTCCTTGATCAACCCGCGGCCGGCGACCGCGCTGGTAGGGGAGAGCATCTCTCGCATGCCGGGGCCGCCGACGGGACCCTCGTTGCGAATGACAACGACATCGCCCTTCACGACATCACCGCGCAGGATGCCCTGCAGCGCATCTTCCTCACCTTCGTAGACCTTGGCGGTGCCCTTGAAGTGAAGGCCTTCCTTGCCGGTGATCTTGCCGACCGCGCCCTCGGGCGCGAGGTTGCCCCGCAGCACGCGCAAATGGGTCTGCGCCTTGATCGGCTGGTCCCACGGGCGGATGATGTCCTGCTCGGTCGGATACGCACCGTAAGGCTGCACGTCCTTCAGCGTTTCGGCGATCGTCTCGCCCGAAACCGTCAGGCAGTCGCCGTGAAGCAGGCCACGGTCGAGCAGCAGCTTCATCATCGGCCGGATGCCGCCGATGCGCACGAGGTGGCTCATGTTATACCGGCCGAAGGGCTTCAAGTCGGCGAGCAGCGGCACGCGTTCACCGATCGTCTTGAAGTCTTCCAGCGTCAGCGAAACGCCGGCGCTATGGGCGATCGCCAGCAGGTGCAGAATGAGGTTGGTCGAGCCGCCGAGCGCGGTGCAGACCGTGATCGCGTTCTCGAACGCCTGCCGCGTCAGGATGTCGCGGGGACAGATGCCGCGGCGCAGCATGTTCATGACGGCGGCGCCGGCGCGCTCGCAATCCAGGCGCTTGGCCTCGCTGACCGCGAGCTGGGCGCTGGAGTTCGGCAGGCTCATGCCGAGCACCTCGATGGCGCTGGCCATCGTATTGGCGGTGTACATACCACCGCAGGACCCCGGCCCGGGGATCGCGCTCATCTCGACCTGCTTGAGGCCGTCGGCGTCGAGTTCACCCTTGGCATGTTTGCCGACCGCCTCGAACACCGAGACGATGTCGAGAGGCTTCTGGCACTCCTTGTCGTTGGGCAGGAATCCCGGCAGAATCGTGCCGCCGTAGATAAAGACGGCCGGGCGGTTCAGGCGGGCGATCGCCATCATCGCGCCGGGCATATTTTTGTCGCAGCCACCGATTGCGATCAGTCCGTCAAAGCCCTCCGCGGCCACGGCGGTCTCGATCGAGTCCGCGATTACCTCACGCGACACCAGGCTGTAACGCATGCCCTGCGTTCCCATGCTGATGCCGTCGGTCACCGTAATGGTGTTGAAGTAGACCGGCTTTCCGCCGGCTTGCGCCACTCCGCGGCGCGCGTGCTCGCTCAGGTCGCCGAGGTGAACGTTGCAGGGCGTCATGTCGCTGGCCGAGCTGGCGACGGCGATCTGCGGTTTCCGAAAATCGTCATCGGTAAAGCCGACGGCGCGCAGCATGGAGCGGGCAGGGGCCCGATCGTCACCATCGACGACCACTGAGGAATGAGGACGCAGGGAATCGGGCGTAGAGGGCATGGGCAAATCCGCGCCAGCGCACCAAAGCCCGCCAGCACTCGCAAGCGTGCATTTGGTCACGGTTAAACGTGTTTCGCTTCACACGAACGCGCTGCGCCAAGTTCCGATTGGCCGCGGCGGCACGCGGGCTCCGGACGCCGCTGGTTTTCATCGTTGCTTCGTCGGGAGGGCTGGCCCAACTCAGGGGGCTCCGTCCGCATGGCATTCAATCTCCAGTTGGTCCTGAAGGCGTTGCTCTTTTCCTCGAGCCAGCCGCTTTCGATCAAGGACATCCAAGCCGTCTTCACCCGGTTCCACGACCAGGCGCAGAGTCTCGTTGTGGTCAACGAGGAGGGAACGGCGTCCGCCGAACCCGAAGCAACGGCCGAAGCAGCCGAAGTTCGGGCAACCAGCGAAGACGCTGCATTCGCCGAAGCGTCCGCGCCGGCAGCGGAAGGCGAAACGGCGCCCGACGGAGAGCAGTCGGCTGAAGGGCCTTCGACCGAAACACCGAGCGAAGGCGTGGCGGCCGCGGCGGTGGCGACGGTGTCGGATGCTGATCTGTATTCCGATGTGCCATCACTGGTCACAGCCGCGCAGATCCGTGAGGCCATGGATGCGATCGCGGCCGAGCTCCGTCAGGCCAACGACGTTTATCTGTTGATCGAGGGTGCGCAGGGCTACCGGATCGTCACGCACCCGCGCTTTGCGCGTTGGGTTCGGGTGCTACGCAACGAACCGCCTCCGGCGAAGTTGTCGCAGTCCGCGTTGGAGACACTGGCGGTGATCGCTTACCGCCAGCCGGTCACACGCACCGAAATCGAGACGATCCGTGGTGTTTCCGCCGAAGCCGGCCTGAACAAACTGCTGGAACGCGAACTCGTTTACATCACGGGTCGTGCCGATCTGCCCGGGCGTCCGCTGCAGTACGGCACGACGGACAAGTTTCTCGAGTTTGTCGGTGTGAAATCGTTGGTCGAGTTGCCGGCGTCCGATGTGCTCTCGCCGCGCCAGATCGATGAGTGGCTCAAGAATGCCCTGAATCCGACCAAGCCGGGCGACGCCGAGATGGGTCTGCCGCTTGAGGAGGGCGAGGGGCCGACGCCGATGGAGGAGGAGGCGCACCTCGAGTTGGAGCCCGAGCCGGCCCACCCGGAGGGCGGTGACGCCGCGCCGGCGGACGGCGAGTCCGCGCAACCCGCCTGATTTGCCCATGGATCCCCTCCAGCCGATCCGCGAGAAGATCGACCGACTTGACCAACAATTGGTGCAACTGCTCAACGAGCGGTTGAGCCTCGCTGCCGAGATCGGGCGGCTCAAGCGAAGCAGCGGTGGCCAGATCTACGTGCCCGAGCGGGAAGACGCCGTGCTGCGAAAGGTCTGTGCGCTCAACACCGGGCCAATCAAGGACCCGGCGCTGAAGGCGATCTATCGCGAGATCATGTCGGCAGCCATCGCGCTCGAGAAGCCGCTGCTCATCGCGTACCTCGGACCCGAGGCCAGCAATACGCATGCAGCCGCGATGAAAAAGTTTGGCGCCAGCGTGGATTACCACGCGATGGCGACGATCAGCGACATCTTCACGGCCGTCGACAAGGGCGAGGCGGATTACGCCGTCATCCCGATCGAAAACTCCACGGAGGGCAGCGTGCGCGAAACGCTGGACAGCTTCGTCGAGAGCGACCTGAAGATCGTCGCGCAGATCCACCTCGAAATTGCGCACGCCCTGATCTCGCCGCACCCGCTGGAGAAGATCACCCGGGTGTATTCAAAGGACCAGGCGCTCGCGCAATGCCGCCACTGGTTGCAGCGGCATTTGCCGCACGCCCAGCTCATCGATGCGCCCAGCACGTCCCGCGCGGTACAGATCGCCAAGGACGAGCGTGGAGCCGCCGCGGTGGCAAGTGAACTGGCTGCGCAGTATTATCAGGTGCCGGTGCAGGTCCGGAACATCCAGGACAAGACGGACAACACCACGCGCTTCTTTGTCCTCGGAAAACAACCCGCCGGGCCGGTTGGAAACGGCCGTGACATGAGCAGCTTCGTCATTTCGTTGGGCGACGATGCCGCGTCGCACTCCGGGGCGTTGCTGAAGATGCTGATGCCGCTGGCGGAGCGAGGCATCAACCTTTCGAAGATTGAATCGCGCCCGAGCAAGCGCCGCCCGTGGGACTATTATTTCTTCGTCGACGTGACCGGTCACTACGATGACCCCTCGATGAAGGAAGCGCTCGCCCATCTGAAGTCCTTCTGCCCGCTCGTGCAGTGGCTCGGCAGCTATCCGGTGGCGAGCTGAGGAGCGGAGGCTCCACCTCCGCTCCTCAG